>JBLRWH010000030.1:0-29766 GCA_047921395.1 Gammaproteobacteria bacterium | reverse complement strand
ACGGCGACTCACCCGCGGCGATGCGCTACACCGAGGTGCGCATGGCGAAGCTGGCACACGAGCTGCTCGCCGACATCGACAAGGAGACGGTCGACTTCGTCGCCAATTACGACGAATCGGAACACGAGCCGTCGGTGCTGCCCACGCGGGTGCCGAACTTGCTGATCAACGGGTCCGCAGGGATCGCCGTCGGCATGGCGACCAACATCCCGCCGCACAACCTGCGCGAGGTCGTCAACGCCTGCATCGCGCTGATCGACGATCCGGAGCTGACGGTGGACGGGCTCATGGCGCACATCCACGGGCCGGATTTCCCGACCGCGGCCCTGATCAACGGCGCGTCCGGCATCGTCGAGGCCTACCGGACCGGGCGCGGCCGCGTTCACATCCGGGCGCGGGCGCACTTCGAGCCGTTTCGCGACGGCAGCCGTGAGGCGATCGTCGTCACGGAGCTGCCGTACCAGGTCAACAAGGCACGTCTCGTCGAGAAGATCGCCGAGCTGGTGCGCGAGAAGAAGCTCGAGGGCATCAGCGAGCTGCGCGACGAGTCGGACAAGGACGGCCTGAGAGTCGTCATCGAGCTCAAGCGCGGCGAGAACGGCGAGGTCGTGCTGAACAACCTGTTCAAGCACACGCCGCTGCAGACCGTGTTCGGCATCAACATGGTCGCGCTGGTCGACGGCCAGCCGAGGTTGCTGCCGCTCAAGGAGATGCTCGAGGCCTTCCTCCGGCACCGCCGCGAGGTGGTCACGCGCCGCACGATCTTCGAGTTGCGCAAGGCCCGGGAACGCGCCCACGTACTCGAGGGCCTGGCGGTGGCGCTGGCCAACATCGACGAGGTCATCGCGCTGATCAAGGCCTCGCCGTCGCCGGCGGAGGCGCGCGCCGGGCTCACGGCGCAGGCCTGGGCGCCGGGCGTCGTGACCGGCCTGCTGGAGCGGGCCGGCGCGGAGGCCACGCGGCCCGTCGGCCTCGGCGCCGAGTTCGGCCTGGGCGGCGACGGCTACCATCTCTCCGAGGCCCAGGCGCAGGCCATCCTCGACCTTCGCCTGCATCGGCTGACCGGCCTCGAGCAGGGAAAAATAATCAATGAATACGAAGAGATAATCGACAAAATTAAAGATTTTACTGAGATCCTGGAGAGCCCCGACAGGCTCTCGACCGTGATCCGCGAGGAGCTGCTCGCGGTGCTCGCGGAGTACGGCGACGAGCGCCGCACCGAGATCCTGCGCGATCACCTCGATCTCTCGCTGGAGGACCTGATCAGCGAGGAGGACGTGATCGTCACGCTCTCGCACGGCGGCTATGCGAAGGCCCAGCCCGTGACCGACTACCAGGCGCAGCGGCGCGGCGGGCGCGGCCGGGCGGCGACGCGGGTCAAGGAAGAAGATTTCGTCGACAAGCTGTTCATCGCCAACACCCACGACTGGTTGCTGTGCTTCTCCAGCCGCGGCAAGGTCTACTGGCTGAAGGTGTACGAGCTGCCGATCGCGGGCCGGGGGTCGCGCGGCAAGCCGATCGTCAACCTGCTGCCGCTGGAAGGAGAGGAGCGTATCAACGCGGTGCTGCCCGTCCGCGAGTTCATCGAGGGTCCTTACGTCTTCATGGCGACCAGCCGCGGAACGGTCAAGAAGACTCCGCTGATCGCGTTCTCGCGGCCGCGTCGCGACGGCATCATCGCCATCGACCTGCGCGACGACGACTACCTGATTGACGTCGCCATCACCGACGGCCGGCAGCAGATCATGCTGTGCGCCTCGAACGGCAAGGCGGTGCGGTTCCGCGAGGCGGACGTGCGCCCGATGGGCCGGACCGCGGGGGGCGTGCGCGGCCTCAAGCTGGCCGACGAGCACCACGTGATCGCGCTGATCATCGCCGACGACGGCCACCTGCTGCTGGCGACCGAGAACGGCTATGGCAAGCTCACGCCCGTGTCGGATTTCCCGATCCACGGCCGGGGCGGCCAGGGCGTGATCGGTATCCAGACGAACGAGCGCAACGGCCTGATGGTCGGTGCGTTGCTGGTGCAGCCCGACGACCAGGTCATGATGATTTCCAGCACCGGCGTGCTCGTCCGGACGGCGATCGAGGGCATCCCGGTGTTGTCCCGCAACACCCAGGGCGTGCGCCTGATCCGCCTCGACGAGGGCGGCCGGCTGGTCGGCATGGGCCGGGTGGCCGCGGACCAGGGCGACGATATTGACGAAGAGGGTGCCGAGGCACCGGCTGACGATTCGGAAGCGACGGACTGAGGAAGCCAGAGCCATGGGAACGAGCAAGGATCGAGTATTCAACTTCAGTGCCGGGCCCGCGGCGATTCCGCTCCCCGTGCTCGAGCGCGCCCGCGACGAGATGACGAACTGGCGCGGCTGCGGCATGTCGGTCATGGAGCTGTCCCATCGCGGCAAGGAGTTCATGTCGATCGCCGAGCGCGCGGAGGCCGACCTGCGCAGGCTGCTCGACATCCCGGCTGGCTACCGCGTGCTGTTCCTGCAGGGCGGTGCTTCGGCGCAGTTCGGCGCCGTGCCGTTCAACCTCGCGGGTCCCGGCGACAAGGCCGATTACGTCGTCACGGGCTCGTGGGGCAAGAAGGCCCTGGCGGAGGGCCGGCGCTTCCTGGACGCGAATGTCGCCGCGGACTCCGCCGGCAAACGGCACACGGAGATTCCGGACCCGGCGGGCTGGCAGCTGAGTCCCGAGGCCGCGTACCTGCATTACACGCCGAACGAGACCATCGAGGGCGTGGAGTTCCATTTCGTTCCCGAGGCGCCGGCGCCGCTGGTGGCGGACATGTCCTCCACCCTGCTGTCCCGGCAGATCGACGTCAGCCGCTTCGGGCTGATCTATGCCGGTGCGCAGAAGAACATCGGGCCGGCCGGCCTGGTGATTGTGATCGTGCGCGAGGACCTGCTGGGGCGGGCGCGCGAGGGCACGCCGGTGATGATGGATTACCGCGAGCAGGCCGAGGCCGGCTCCATGTTCAATACCCCGCCGACCTGGGCCTGGTACATCGCCGGGCTGGTGTTCGAGTGGATGCTGGAGCAGGGGGGTCTCGCGGAAATGGAGCGGCGCAACCACCACAAGGCCGAGACGCTTTACAGGGCGATCGACGAATCCGCTTTCTATGCCAACCCGGTGGCGAAGCATTGCCGGTCCTGGATGAACGTGCCGTTCACCCTGGCTGACCCGGCGCTCGACGCAAAATTCCTCGAGCAGGCGAAGGCCGCCGGGCTGCTGACGCTCAAGGGCCATCGTTCCGTGGGAGGGATGCGCGCGAGCCTCTACAACGCGATGCCGCAGGACGGCGTGGATGTGCTGGTGGCGTTCATGCAGGAGTTCGAGCGCAGCTGCGGCTGACCCGCCTGTTGCATTGCGGCATGAATCTGCCACTATCGGCCCGCCGACCCCCGCGCCGATGGAGATGACCATGAGTTTCAAGGTTCTTACGCTCAACAATATCGCCCTTGCGGGCCTCGAGCGCCTGCCGCGGGATCGTTACGAGGTCGCCTCCGAGATCGGCCACCCCGACGCAGTCATGGTGCGCTCGGCGGACATGCACAAGACCGAGATTCCCGCGAGCGTCAAGGCCATCGGCCGGGCCGGCGCAGGCGTCAACAATATCCCGGTGGAGGCCATGAGCCTGCGCGGCGTGCCGGTATTCAATGCGCCCGGCGCGAACGCCAATGCGGTCAAGGAACTGGTGATCGGAGGGATGCTGCTCGCCGCCCGGAATCTCTGCGAGGCGTGGGACTACGTCCGCACGCTCGAGGGCCACGAAGAAGAAATGCATCGCGCCGTGGAGAGCGGCAAGAAGCGTTTCGTCGGCTTCGAGCTCCCCGGCCGCAGCCTCGGCGTGATCGGGCTCGGCGCGATCGGCGTGGAAGTGGCCAACACCGCGCTCGCGCTCGGCATGCACGTCGTGGGGTTCGATCCGAAGATGACGGTGGAGCGCGCCTGGCAGTTGAACTCCGGCGTGCGCCAGGCGATGAGCCTGGACGACCTGTTCAGCCGCTCCCAGTTCGTGACCGTCCACGTGCCGCTGACCGAGGGCACGCGCAGCCTGGTGAACGCGGACCGGCTCGCGATGATGAAGCCGGGCGGCGTCGTGCTGAACTTCTCGCGTGGCCCGATCGTCGACGATGCCGCTGTCCTGGCCGCGCTCAACGAGGGCCGGCTCGGGCGCTATGTCACGGACTTCCCGACGGAGGCGAACAAGGGCCATCCGAAGGTGATCGCGCTGCCGCATCTTGGCGCGTCCACGCGCGAGGCCGAGGAGAACTGCGCGATCATGGTCGCGGAGCACCTGCGTGATTTCCTCGAGAACGGCAATATCCGCCACGCGGTCAACTTTCCGGACGCCATCCTGCCCCGGATCGAGGGCAGCACGCGCCTCGCGATCGCGAACGCCAACGTGCCGAACATGGTCGGCCAGATCTCGACCGCCCTCGCATCGGCCGGGCTGAACATCTCCGACCTGCTGAACAAGTCGCGGGGAGATATCGCGTACACGCTCGCCGACGTCGACGGCAAGGTGCCGGCCAGCGTGCTCGAGCAGATCGGCTCGATCACGGGCGTGCTGTCGTTGCGGGTCACCCCGGATCTGGCATGATCCGCAAATGAGCGACCCGCGCGAAAAGGAGCGCCTCGACGGCATCCGGCGCCAGATCGATGCGATCGACGAGCAGGTCCAGGCGCTGATCAACGACCGCGCCAGGCTGGCGCGGGCGGTGGGCGAGAGCAAGTTTCCGGAGCCGGTCGGCCTGTCCACCACGCCGCGCGATTATTATCGGCCCGAGCGCGAGGCGGAGATCCTGCGCAATGCCGTGGCGCGCAATACCGGCCCGCTCAAGGACGAGGAGATCGTCCGGCTGTTCCGCGAGATCATGTCGGCCTGCCTGGCGCAGCAGGAGCCGCTGAAGGTCGCGTTCCTCGGGCCGGAGGGCACCTTTTCCCAGGCCGCGGTGCTGAAGCAGTTCGGCCACTCCGTGCGGATGCTGGCGGCGCCCTCCATCGAAGAAGTCTTCCACGATGTCGCGGCGGGGATCGCCGACTTCGGCGTGGTGCCGGTGGAGAACTCCACCGAGGGCACGGTGAGCAATACCCTCGACATGCTGATGACCACGCCGCTGCAGATCAGCGGCGAGGTGGAACTGCGCATCCGCCAGCACCTGCTGGGGCGCATGGGCTCGCTTGCCGAGGTGCGCAAGGTCTATTCGCACCAGCAGTCGCTGGCGCAGTGCCGCGCCTGGCTGGACCAACGCCTGCCGGGCGTCGAGCAGGTCAGCGTGGCCTCGAATGCGGAGGCGGCGCGACGTGCGGCGACGGAGGAGGGCGCGGCGGCGATCGCCGGGGACACGGCGGCCGAGGTTTACGGACTCGAACTGCTCATGGCGAACATCGAGGACCGGCCCGACAACACGACGCGCTTCGTGGTGATCGGCCGGGAGGCGCCCGGCCCCAGCGGGCGGGACAAGACCTCGCTCCTGCTGTCCTCGCGGCACGCCGCCGGCGCACTGCAGGGGCTGCTGCGCCCGCTCTCGGAGCACAAGGTCAGCATGACGCGGATCGAGTCGCGGCCGTCGCGACGGGGCAAGTGGGACTACGTGTTCTTCGTGGACGTCGAGGGGCATCGCGAGGATGCCAACGTCGCCGCCGCGCTGCGCGAACTCGAGACGGCCGCTGCCTGGTGTCGCGTACTGGGCTCGTATCCGGTGGCGATCCTGTAAACTTGCGACCTCCGTTCGGGAGGTCCCATGACAAACAAGTTTCTCGACCTGGCCGCGCCGGGCATCCGCGGCCTCAGGCCCTACCAGCCCGGCAAGCCGATCGCCGAGCTCGAGCGCGAGCTTGGCGTGACGGACATCGTCAAGCTGGCCTCCAACGAGAACCCGCTCGGCCCGGCGCCCCGCGCCCTGGCCGCCATCGCCGCGGCGGCCGGCGACCTGGCGCGCTATCCCGATGCGAACGGTTTCGAGCTGAAGCGCGTGCTTGCGGCGCGGCACGGCGTGCTGCCGGAGTGCATCACGCTCGGCAATGGTTCGAACGACCTGCTCGTACTGCTGGCCGAGGCCTTTCTCGGGCCGGGGCTCGAGGCGGTCTATGCCCGGCACGCCTTCGCGGTCTATGCGCTCGCCGTGCAGGCGACCGGCGCGGAGCATCGCATCGCCGAGGCGCTGCCGGCGTTACATCCCGATCATCCCTTCGGGCACGACCTGGACGCCATGACCGCGCTGGTCGGGCCCGACACGCGGCTGGTGTTCATCGCCAACCCGAACAATCCCACCGGCACCTGGCTGGCTGCCGACGCGCTGGAGCGCTTCGTCGCTGCGTTGCCCGGCCACGTGGTCGTAGTCGTGGACGAGGCCTATTTCGAGTACGTGCGCGAACCCGGGTATCCCGATGCCAGCCAGTGGCTGGATCGCTATCCGCACCTGGTGGTGACGCGGACCTTTTCCAAGGCCTACGGGCTCGCGGGGCTGCGGATCGGCTACGCGGTTTCCAGCCCGGCAATCGCGGACATCCTGAATCGCATCCGCCAGCCGTTCAACACCAGCAGCCTGGCGCAAGCCGCCGCGCTGGCGGCACTCGAGGATGAGGCGCACCTGGCGCGCAGCATCGAGCTCAACGCGGCGGAGCGGGACCGCGTCGGCGCCGCCTGCGCCGCGCTCGGCCTCGGCGTGGTGCCTTCGGTGGGTAATTTCCTGCTTGTCGACCTGCGCCGCGACGCACAGCCGATCTTCGAGGCGCTGCTGCGGCACGGCGTGATCGTCCGTCCGGTGGCGAACTATGGCCTGCCCGAGCACCTGCGCATCAGCATCGGCACAGCAGCCGAGAACGACCGCCTGATCGCGGCGCTGCGCGAGGTGGTCGGGCCATGACGGCGTCCGCATGGCGCGTGCGTCCATCGGGCCCGCTGGCCGGCAGGCTCGCGATCCCGGGCGATAAATCGATGTCCCATCGCGTGATGCTGCTTGGTGCGATCGGCACGGCGCCGCTGGAGGCGCACGGTTTCCTGCGCAGCGAGGACTGCCTGGCGACGCGGCGCGCGGTCGAGGCGCTCGGCGCGCGCGTCGAGGACCTGCCGGACGGTGGCGTGCGCGTCCTGCCGCCCGAGCGCCTCGCGTCGCCTCATGGGCCGCTCGATTTCGGCAACTCAGGAACCGGGATTCGCCTCATGACCGGCCTGCTGGCGGGGCGCGGTATCGACGCCGTCCTGACCGGCGACGCATCGCTGCAGCGTCGCCCGATGGAGCGGGTCGCCGCACCACTGCGCCGCATGGGAGCGAAGCTGGAGACCCGTGACGGCTGTCCGCCGGTGCGCCTGTCGGCGGCGGGGCCCCTCCGGCCCATCGAGTTCGACATGCCCGTGGCGAGCGCGCAGGTGAAATCGGCCGTGCTGCTCGCGGGCCTCTCGGCCGACGGCCAGACCGTGGTGCGCCAGCCGGCGCTGTCGCGCGACCACACGGAGCGGATGCTCGCGGCCCTCGGCTGTCCGGTCGAGGCTGGTGACTGGGGTGCGGCGGTGGTCGGGCCAGCGCGCCCGCGCGGCGGTCACATCACCGTGCCTGGCGACTTCTCGTCCGCCGCATTTTTCATCGTCGGTGGGCTGCTGGCCGGCGGGGATGCGCCGCTCGAGCTCGAGGGCGTCGGGCTGAATCCGACCCGAACCGGCCTGCTGGACATCCTCAACCTGATGGGCGGGCAGATCGAGATCGTCCGGCTCAGGGAGGAGTGCGGCGAGCCGGTAGCGGACCTGCGGGTCTGGCGCAGCGACCTGAAGGGCGTCGACGTGCCACCGGAGCTGGTGCCGCTGGCCATCGACGAGTTCCCGGCGTTGTTCGTCGCCGCGGCGCTTGCCGCCGGGACGACCCGGGTGCGCGGCGCAGAGGAGCTGCGGGTCAAGGAGTCTGACCGGATCGCGGTCATGGCCCGGGGGCTGCACGCGGTCGGCATCCGGGTCATGGAGCAGCCTGACGGGCTGCTGATCGAGGGCGGCTCGATGAAAAGTGGCACGGTGGACAGCGGCGGCGACCACCGCGTGGCGATGTCGTTCGCGATCGCGGCGGCCCGGGCGGCCGGGCCCATCGAGGTGCTCGACGTCGAGAACGTGGCGACCTCGTTCCCGGGCTTCGCGGCGGCGGCGGCCTCGCTTGGGCTCGGGATCGAGGACTGCGCGCCCGGAGCCGCGGCATGAACGCGGCGCCGGTGCTCGCGGTGGATGGCCCGGGCGGTGCGGGCAAGGGCACGCTCTGCCGCCGCGTCGCCGAGCGCCTGGGGTGGCAGCTGCTCGATAGCGGCGCGCTGTACCGCCTCGTGGCGGTGGCGGCTGCCGATGCGGGCGTCGAGCTCGACGACGAACCCGGCCTGGCCGCCGTGGCGCGGGACCTGCCGGCGCGCTTTGCCGGTGAGCGCGTGTTCCTCGGGGACAAGGACGTGACGGACGAGATCCGCTCCGAAGCCTGCGGCGACCGCGCATCCCGCGTGGCCCAGCTGGCAGGCGTGCGAACGGCCCTCGTCGGCCTGCAGCGGGGCTTCCGTCGCCCTCCCGGCCTGGTGGCCGACGGCCGCGACATGGGCACGGTGATCTTTCCGGATGCCGAGCTGAAGGTTTTCCTGACTGCGTCGGCCGAAGAGCGGGCGATGCGCCGCTATAAGCAGTTGAAGGAAAAGGGGTTTGATGTTAGCCTAGCGAGTCTTTCGGCAGAGGTCGCGGCCCGGGATCGCCGGGACGCGGAACGTGCCGTGGCGCCGTTGCGGCCCGCGCCGGACGCGACGGTGATCGACAGCACCGACCTTGGCATCGACGAAGTCGTCGAGGCGGTGCTGGCAGAACTCAGGCATCGCCGGCTGATGCCGGCGGAATGAATTTAGCGGTCCCGATGGATAGGGGCCTTTTTTCGTGAAAGCCCGACGAAGCATGGATGCGGTGTCGGATTACCACTGGTCGGCCCGCGGGCCGTTGGATCAACAACCCATGTCAGAAAGTTTCGCAGAGCTCTTCGAGCAAAGTTTTGCCAGTCAGCAGATTCGTCCCGGCGCCATCCTCAAGGCCCTGGTCGTCGAGATCAACGATGACGTCGTGATCGTGTCGGCTGGACTCAAGTCAGAATCCGTTATTCCCGCCGAGCAGTTCAAGAACGAGCGCGGCGAGTGGGAAGTCGCCGTCGGCGACGAGGTCGAGGTCGCGCTGGACGCCGTGGAAGACGGCTTCGGTGAGACGCGCCTGTCCCGCGAGAAAGCCAAGCGTTCCCGCACCTGGACGGTGCTGGAAGAGGCGTTCGAGAAGGGCGAGATCGTCGAGGGCATGATCACCGGGCGCGTCAAGGGCGGTTTCACCGTCGAGCTCGAGCTGGTGCGCGCGTTCCTCCCGGGTTCCCTCGTGGACGTCCGGCCGGTGCGCGACCCGAGCTATCTCGAAGGCAAGATGCTGGAATTCAAGGTCATCAAGCTGGATCGGAAGCGCAACAACGTGGTCGTGTCGCGGCGCGCGGTGGTCGAGGCCGAGCACAGCGTCGAGCGCGAGGAGTTGCTGGAGAACCTCACCGAGGGCGCAGTGCTGCCGGGTATCGTCAAGAACCTGACGGACTACGGTGCGTTCGTGGATCTCGGCGGCATCGACGGTCTGTTGCACATCACCGACATGGCCTGGCGCCGCGTCAAGAACCCTTCCGAGGTCGTCAACGTCGGCGACGAAATCCAGGTCAAGGTCCTCAAGTTCGACCGCGAGCGGAATCGCGTTTCGCTCGGCCTGAAGCAGCTCGGCGAGGATCCCTGGCAGGATATCGCGCGCCGTTATCCGACCAACACCCGCCTGTTCGGCAAGGTCACGAATCTGGCCGACTACGGTGCGTTCGTGGAGATCGAGGACGGCGTCGAGGGCCTGGTGCACGTCTCCGAGATGGATTGGACCAACAAGAACGTCAATCCTTCGAAGGTCGTCCAGATCGGCGACGAGATCGAGGTCATGGTGCTGGAGATCGACGAGGAGCGCCGGCGCGTCTCCCTCGGCATCAAGCAGTGCATGCCCAATCCCTGGGACGAGTTCGCGACCAGCTTCAACAAGGGCGACCGGGTGCGCGGCGTCATCAAGTCGATCACCGACTTCGGCATCTTCATCGGGCTGGATGGCGGGATCGATGGTCTCGTGCATCTCTCCGATCTCTCGTGGGACCTGCCCGGCGAGGAAGCCGTGCGCAATTACCGCAAGGGCGAGGAGGTCGAGGCGATCGTGCTTTCCATCGACCCCGACCGGGAGCGCATTTCGCTCGGCATCAAGCAGATGGATCGCGACCCGATGTCGGCCTGGCTCGCCGAGAACCCGAAGGGCAGCATCGTCCGCGGCGTCATCACCGAGGTGGATGCCAAGGGTGCGACCGTGGACGTGGGCGGCCTGGAAGGCTACCTGCGCGCGTCCGAGCTGTCGCGTGAGCGTGTCGAGGATGCCCGCACCGTGCTGAAGCCGGGCGAGGAGATCGAGGCGCGGTTCACCGGCCTGGATCGCAAGAGCCGGCAGATCTCTCTCTCCATCAAGGCCAAGGAAGTCTGGGAAGAGTCCGAGGCAATGCAGAGCTACAAGAAGTCCGACACGACGACGGGAACCAGTCTCGGCGACCTGCTCAAGGAGCAGATCGCGAGCCGGGAAAACTCCTGACGGGAACCGGGACGGGCCGCCACCGGGCGGCCCGTCTTCCCCGCCCGCCGAATTGGGACACAGTTTTTGGGCCGCTGACGGATCAATAACATGACAAAGTCTGAGCTGATCGAGGCCATCGCCCGTCGCCAGAGCCACCTGAACGCCAAGGACGTGGAACTGGCGGTCAAGTACCTCATCGAGGTGATGAGCAACAGCCTCTCGAGCGGCGAGCGCATCGAGATTCGCGGCTTCGGGAGCTTTTCGCTGCATTTCCGGCCGCCGCGCATCGGCCGTAACCCCAAGACCGGCGAGGCCGTAGCCCTGTCCGGAAAGTACGTGCCCCATTTCAAGCCGGGCAAAGACCTGCGGGAACGCGTCAACGAAGGCCAGCACCACCCCATCAAGGCCTGAGGCACGCGCCGTTCGCCGGGTGACACTGCGGGAGGGCGCCCGCTGCTACAATCCGGTCTGGTTTGCGCCTCCGGCGCGCTGCTATCCAGGTTGTCATGTTCAAGCGGATCCTCACTGCAGCCATCTTCATCAGCGCGCTCGCGTTGTCGGCATTTTTCACTTGGCTGAACCCCGGTGTGATCAGCCTGGACCTCGGGGTGCGAACGCTCGAGACCCCGCTCGGCCTCGCCTTCGTCCTCGCGCTCGCCGCCGGCTGGGTGCTGGGCATTTTTTCCGCCCTGTTCTGGATCGCCCGCATTTCCGCGGACCGGCGCCGCCTGCGTGCAGAGCTGAAGAGCACCTCCGCCGGCGGACTCACGGTGCGGGATGACCGCGGCTGACACGTTCCTGCTGCTGGTGTTGTTTGCCGCGGCGGCGGGCCTGGGCTGGTATTTCGCCCGGCGCAGCGCCGTGCGCAAGTTCACCGGCGGCCCGAGCCACGTCAGCGCCGAGTACTTCCAGGGACTGAACTACCTGCTCAACGAGGAGCCCGACAAGGCGCTCGAAGTGTTCATCCGCATGGTCGACATGGACGCGGACACCGTGGATACCCATTTCGCGCTGGGTGCCCTGTTCCGTCGTCGCGGCGAGACTGAGCGCGCGATCAAGGTGCACCAGAACCTGGTCGCCCGGCCGGACCTGCCGCGCGAGGCCCGCGCGCGCGCCCTCAACGAGCTGGGCGAGGACTATTTCAAGGCCGGGCTGTTTGACCGCGCCGAGCAGGTGTACACACAGGTCGCGCGCGGCACTGCGCAGCGCGAGCAGGGCCTGCGCGGACTCGTGCGCATCTACGAGCTGCAGCGCGACTGGGAGAAAGCCATCGGCGCCATGGACCAGCTCGTCGCCATCACGCGCGGCGCCGACGGCGCGGTGGTGGCGCACTATTGCTGCGAGCTGGCGAACGACGCCATCGCGCGGGGCGACCTGAATGCCGCGCGGCACTGGCTGAAACGCGCGCAGGGCGCCGACCGTTCCACGGTCCGCGGGGCCATGATGAGGGCGGCAGTGGCGCAGCGTGAAGGCGATCACCGGCTTGCGGTGCGCCTCTACGAGCAGGCCATCGAGCGCGATGGCGGCTTCCTCGTGGACGTCCTGCCCGAATTGCGGCGCAGTTATGCGGAGCTCGGCAAGGCGGATGCCTTCGAACGCTGGCTCGGGGACGCCTTGTCGCGCCACCCGGACTGGCGTCCGGGCGTGGCCTTCGCGGCGATCACCGACGGCAGCTTCGACGACCCGGTCACGCGCCAGTGCATCGCGGACTTCGTCAGCAGCAATCCCATCCTCACCGAGATCCTCGAAACGCTGCGCCCAACCCTGGAAAGCGAAGGCGGCCAGGAGGCCGCGGTGCGCCGCATCAGCCGGGCGATGCGGCGGATTGCGAAGGGGAGTCCGGGCTATCGCTGCGGTGTCTGCGGCTTTTCTGGCAATGTGCTCTACTGGCAGTGTCCCAGCTGTCGTACCTGGGACACGACTCGCCCGGTCACAAAATTTCGCTTTGAGGCCATGCTCGACCCGCGCGCCATACCTGCCGAATCCAGCCGCAAGCGCTGAATTCTCGGCCTCCCCACGACGCCGATCCCGAAGGACGATTGGCAGCGCGGCCATTCCGGCCGCGCATATTCGTCAATAGGGAGTTCGACATGATTCACATCGCGAAACCATTGCTTGCCGCGTTGGCCCTGCTGCCGGTGATTGCCTGGGCGGGTACGGTGGACATCAATACCGCCGACGCGGCGACGCTGGCCAAGGAGCTCAAGGGTATCGGCCCTTCCCGGGCCGAGGCGATCGTCGCCTGGCGTGAGGCCAACGGCCCGTTTGAGTCTCCGGAGGACATCACGCTCGTGCAGGGCATCGGCGAGCGCGTCCTGGAAGACAACCGCGCCGTGCTCAGTGTTTCCAGTCCCGAGAAATCCGAGTAGGCCATCAGCCGGGCGGCGGCCCGTTGGCAGCCGTCGCCCGGCGCGTTGCGTGCCGGCGCGGGGATGTGCCAGCATCCACCCTTCTTTCAGGAGCGGCACGCGCAGGAGGCACCACTTGAGTAACACGATCCGATACGCCGTTTTTCCCGTGGCCGGGAAAGGCACGCGCTTCCTGCCCGCGACCAAGGCCAGCCCGAAGGAAATGCTGCCCGTCGTCGACAAGCCGTTGATCCAGTATGCGGTCGAGGAGGCGATCGAGGCCGGCGCGACGAACCTGGTGTTTATCACCGGGCGCGGCAAACGGGCCATCGAGGATCATTTCGACGTGGAGCCGGAGCTCGAGCAGCTGCTCGCCAGCAAGGACAAGGAACGCCTGCGAGACATGGTACGCAATATCGTGCCGCCGCACGTCAACTGTATCTATGTGCGCCAGGGCGAACCCCTCGGACTCGGGCATGCCGTGCTCTGCGCGCGCCCCGTGGTCGGCCTGCAGCCGTTTTTCGTGCATCTCGCCGATGACCTGATCGACGCGCAGGAAGCGTGCCTGGCCCAGATGGCCCGGAAGTTTGAGGCTACCGGCGGCAGCGTGCTCGGCGTCGAGGAGGTCCCCGCGGGCCAGACCCGCCAGTACGGCATCATCGATGGCGAAGCGCCGGTGGACGGCCTCCGGCGCCTGCGGGGGATCGTCGAGAAGCCCAGGCCGGAGGATGCTCCGTCCAACCTGGCGGTGGTGGGACGGTACATCCTGACGCCGCGCATTTTCGAGTTGCTGGCGGAGACGCAGGCGGGGGCCGGCGGGGAGATCCAGCTGACCGACGCCATCGCCCGCCTGCTGCTGGAAGAGCCGGTCTACGGTCACGAGTTCGACGGGCTGCGTTTCGATTGCGGCAGCAAGCTCGGTTACCTGCAGGCGACCATTCACTACGGCCTCAAGCATCCCGAGCTCGGCGAGGATTTCCGGGCCCATCTCCGGGGGCTCTCGCTCTGAGCTGAATGGTCCACCTGGCCGCCTCGGCCGGCGCTCGAGAGTCAGCCGGGTACCATTCGCCGAGCGCAATGCGGCAGCGTTACCGCTTGTTTTTCCTTCGTTTAGGTATATGTCCTGATATTTATGACGGGTATTCTTCTCTGAAATGACAGATCATAATCCGCGTTGCGTATTGCGCGTGCTGCATGGCGACTCTGTGCCTCGCTTGAATTAATAGGGATGGAAAGATGTCAATGACCCGCCTGACTGGACGAATTTCTGGCATGCCTGCGCTGCTGGCGCTGGCCTGTTTCTCCCTCGTGCTCAGTGGCTGCGACGGCAGCGACGGGCGTCCGGGCGAAGACGGCGCGCCGGGCCCAGCGGGTCCCGAAGGGCCGACCGGGCCCGAGGGTTCGCCTGGCGTAGGTATCCCGGGACTCGGCGATATCGTGATTGGTAATGGCAGCCTGCTGACCGCCACGGAGGCGGAGGTCGCTGGCCGGATCAGCGCGGAAATCACCGCGGTGACTGCGGCGACGCCGCCGGTGATCGAGTTCACTCTCAAGACACAGCGCGGCGGGGCCGTGCTGGGCCTGGCGCCGAGCGCCCTCAACCTGACACTCGCCAAGCTGGCGCCCTCGGGTGACGGCCGGCCCGCCGAATGGGTGAGCTACATCAACAGGATCCAGACCGGCACCGCGGGGCCGATCGCGCTGACGCAGGCGCTGCAGGCGAACACCGAGAACGGTGCGGCCGGCACGCTGCAGGAACTCGGCCAGGGCAACTACCGCTACACTTTCGCCACCAACCCGGCCAATGTCACCACGCCGGTGCCGGTGGCTTACGATCCGACGAACACGCACCGGATCGGCTTCGAGTTGCGCTTCTCTGCACCGGGCAACCAGATCTTCCCGGATAACCCCGTGATCGACTTCGTCCCGGCAACAGGCGCGGTCCTGCCATTGCAAAAGCTGGTCGCTGCCACCGAGAACTGCAGCGCGTGCCACGAGCGGCTCGAGCTGCATGGCGGGCCGCGGGTCACGGTCGAGTACTGCGTGACCTGCCATAACCCGAGCACCCTCGACCCGGATTCGGGCTCGAAGCTGGACATGGCGCACATGGTGCACTCGATTCACAAGGGCATGGATCGCGCGATTCCGTACCAGGTGTTTGGCTTCGGGGGCGCGCTGCATGACTACTCCGAGGTCACCTACCCTCAGTCGGTCCTGTTCTGCGAAAACTGCCATGCCGAGTCGGAAGCAGCGCCTGCGGGCGATGCCTGGAAGACGACCGCAGCTGCGTCGATCTGCAGCGGCTGCCATATCGACGGCCTGCTGCAGGACACTCCGGATCCGGTGACGGGTATATCAGCGTTGGCCTATCAGCACAGTTTTGGCCAGGTCAGCGACGGCGTGTGCGTCAGTTGTCATGCGCCCGGCCGGATCATCAACGGCCAGCCCATCGGTCCCGAGGAAGCTCACCTGCAGGGCGTCAAGGAGGCGGTCCAGATCGGTCGCGAGCAGTTTGCCTACGAGGTCATCGAGGTCACGAATGCGTTGGCGGGACAACAGCCCGTCATCACTTTCGCGGTGAATAATCCCTCGACCGGCACGCGATACGACATCACGACCGACGCGCCGTTCAACCAGGGTTCCGCAAGCCTGACGCTGGATATCGCCTGGAATACCAGCGATTACTCCAACGAGCTCAGCGGCAGCGCGCCCGCGCAGCCCCTGGCGTTGAATCTCGCATTCCTTAAAGCCAATGCGACGCGTAATGCAGACGGGAGTTACACCGTGACGGCACCTGGCCCGATGCCGGCCACTGTGACGGGCGGCGTGGGCGTGGCGCTCGAGGGGCGGCCCTCGGTCGCGGTCCCGTCCACGGGCGCCCTGACCAACATCCCGGTCAAGGGTGCAACGGCATACTTCGGCACGCCGCGGCGCGAGATCGTCTCGATCGACAGCTGCCTCAACTGCCACGAGTCGCTGGCCCTCCACGGCAACAACCGGGCGGATAATGTCCAGCTGTGCGTGGTCTGCCATAACCCGGATGCGACGGATGTCCGCCGCCGGGCGCGGACGGTTGATAACGTGGTCGTGCCCTACACCTGGGACGATCCGTCGCCGCTGGACGGCAAGGGCGAGGAAAGCATCGACATGCGCTACATGATCCACGCGCTGCATGCGGCCCAGAACGTCGTCTTTGGCTTCGGTAACACCGCGCACGACTATCGCGACATCACATACCCGCAGGCGATTAACAACTGCGGCGCGTGCCACAAGCCGGGGACTTATTTCCCGGTCCCGGTGAGCGCGCGCTCGGTCACCATCAATACGGGTGCGAATCGTGCCGACTGGCGTGATGACGTGGCCATGACGCCGAACGCGGCGGCCTGCTGGTCCTGCCACCAGGCGGCGCCTGACTTCATCGCCATCCCGACGCGCGCCCATATCGAGCAGAATGGCGGTTACATCCCGTCGCCGACTGATGCGAGCGTGAACAAGGAAGTGATCGAGGCCAGGAGCAATTCCGCCTACATCGAGGCCTGCACACTCTGCCACGGCCCCGGCGGCACCGCCGATGTCGAGGTTGCGCACGGCCTCAAGTAACCTGATCAAGGCCGGGAGGTCCTCGTGGTCCTCCCGGCCGGACTCCGTGACCTCTGCTCCGGTCGCTGCAGTTCCAGGGCGGGGCCGGGTGTGAGTCCGGCCCCGTATTTGGTTAGAGCCAGGGACCGTCAATGCGGTTCTCGGCCGGATTTCACCGGAAGGGAAACAAGATGCTGTTGAGAGTGAGCGTTGTTTCGATCGCCTTGTTGATGCTTGGCTTCGCCGACTTCGCGGCGGCCCAGGATGCTGAGGCCAGTTACAGTCGCCGAGGTGCGGATACCTGCCTCGGCTGCCATGGCGACTGGGATCCGCCCCTGATGGGGATTTTCCAGACGCCCCACGGAAATCCACACGACGCGCGCGCGCCGTTTGGCGAAGGACAGCTGCAATGCGAGGCCTGCCATGGTCCGGGTGGCGCGCATACGGGGCGCGTCAAGCGGGGCGATCCGCGCCCGCCGATCTATAACTTCGGCTCAGACGCCTGGACGCCGGTGGAGGTGCAGAACGGCGTGTGCCTGGACTGCCATGCCGGACATGTCGGGGCGCAATGGGCCGGGAGCGCGCACGATATCAATACGGTCGCTTGTGCCGACTGCCACACCCTGCATACGCCGAGCGATCCGATGCTCGACAAGCGGACTCAGCCGGATGCGTGCTACGCCTGTCACGCGAACGTCAAGAGCGACTTTCTCAAGCCCTCGGCCCATCCGGTGCGGCGGGGTAAGCTCGGTTGCAGCGATTGCCACAACCCGCACGGCACGGCGAACGAGTCTTTGCTCGCGCACTCGACACTCAACGAGACCTGCTACAGCTGCCACACGGAGAAGCGGGGCCCGCTGATTTGGGAGCATGCACCGGTGGTCGATGACTGCAGCATCTGTCATGCAGCACACGGTGCGGTGCATCCGTCCATGCTGACCCGGCGCGCACCGCTGCTGTGTCAGTCCTGTCACACGCCAAGCGGTCACCCGTCCGTGCCCTACGACAGCGGTTCGCTCGCAGGCGGATCGGCCTCGCCGTTCGTGCTCGCCGGAAGCTGCCTGAACTGCCACACGCAGGTTCATGGCTCGAATCACCCGTCCGGCAAGGCGTTGATGCGCTGAGCGTCGCAGGAGACCCGAGATGAACGGAAACCGTACTCTTAAGATCATCATGGCGGCGCTGCTGGCGGGCGGTACTGCGACGGGTCCGGCACTCGCACAGGAGTTGCCGGATTTTGAACAATGGCCGTGCCGCTTCTGTCCTTTCCCCGAGCAGGGCGTGACGGGCAGTGCCGGCGCCTCCGTGCTGAATGTCTCGGATGATTCGGCGCGCTTCGGCGACTACACGGGACTCGACGAGGAGGGCACGTACGTCAATGCGGATGCCGACCTGGTCTATCGGGCCGAGGGTGGCTACGCGGTGTCGCTGCGGGCCCGCGACCTCGGGCTGGACTCGCGCTCTCTCGAGCTGAGCGCCGGCAAACAAGGCCACTGGATGGTGGACCTGTCATGGGATGAGCTGCCCAGGCGGCTGGACGATTCCGGGCGCACGGTCTACGACGGGCTTGGCAGCAGCCGGCTCACGCTCCCGACCGGTTGGACCCGCGGTAACTTCACTTCTGAACTGGCTGGGCTGGATGCGAGCCTGCGGGACCTCACCCTCGGCTGGGATCGCAAGACCGTCGGCCTGGGACTCGAGTTCGTACAATCCGACCGGCTGCGCTACGAAGCCGACTGGAGGCGCCAGACCAAGCAGGGCAGGGGCCTGACCTGGGGCAGTTTCCTGGGGAACGCCCAGGAACTGGCCAAGCCCCTGGACTACGAAATGAACGAGGTGGATGCGGGGCTCGTGTATACCGGTTCCGGCTGGAATGTCCGGCTGGGGTACTACGGTTCGTTCTTCAGCAACAAGGACAACACGCTGACCTGGGATAACCCGTTCAATGGGGCCGACCAGGGCCGCATGGCCATGGCGCCGGACAACACTTATCACCAGGGAAGACTCTCGGGAGCGTATCACTTCTCGACCTGGGACACGACACTGAACGCGAGCTATGCGCAGGGTCGCATGGAGCAGAAAGATGCGCTGACGCGGTACACAATCAACCCGGCAATCGGGGTGCAGGCGCTCCCCGTGCAGGAGTACGACGGCGAGGTCGACACGACGACGGCGAACCTGCGCCTGACGGCGCGCCCGGCGGACCGGCTGCGTATTTCCGGCGAGTATCGCTACAACGAGCGGGATAACTCGTCTGGCCAGTACGAATGGGCCACGGTGCAGGCGGATTCTTTCCAGACAACGGCTTTCGTCAATCCGATCTACAGCTTCGAGAACCGCGACCTGTCGTTCATGGCGGACTATCGGTTCAGTCGCATGCTGCAGGGAAGCGCGGGTTGGCGGCAAGAGGTTCGGGAGCGCGACTTCCAGAGCGTGGATCGTACCGACGAAGACATCTACTGGGGGCAACTCCGATTCCGGCCGATCGGCGAGCTGGCCCTCAGCGTGCGGGCGGAAAGCGCATCGCGTGATGCCTCCGCGTACCAGGGGATCCCGAGCATCGGCGCCGGCGGCGAGCAGAATCCGCTGTTGCGCAAGTATTACCTGACGGATCGCGACCGGAACCTTACGCAGGTCCAGGCGGAGTTTTCACCCGCGGCACGCCTCAGTCTCTCGGCGCGTTACGAGCGGGCGAAGGATCGTTACAACGAAAGTGAGGTCGGGCTGCTTTCTTCCGATTATGACCAGATCAGTGCGGAGGCCAGCATCCAACTCTTCAAGGCGCTGGTCATGACGGCGTACTTCAGTCGCGACACCTACGATTCGGAGACCGTAGGGGCGGCGAGCTTTGCAGCGCCCAACACCGCGTTGCCGAACTGGGCGGGGCGCACCGAGGATGAGCACGATGTGCATGGCCTGACGTTCAAATGGCCCGGGCTGCTCGACGGGAAGCTCGATCTGCGCGCTGACTGGATGGAGGCCGATACCACCGGCAAGACGCGGATCGAGAGCGCGCTGGACTCGGCAGCCGATTCCTTCCCGGCGCTGCGCTCGAACCTGAAGGGTGCGGAGCTGGCCGCTGACTGGCACCTGAACCCGCGCTGGAGCCTGAATCTCGGCTGGCGCTGGGAAGAGTACTCGGCGGATGACTGGTCCAAGGACGGTGTCGGTCCCGCGACCATCAACAACGTGCTGACGTTCGGGTCCCAGACGCTGGATTACGACGTGCACGTGGTGATGCTGGGCTTCCGGTATAACTTCATCAAGGAAGAAAAAGCCGAGTAGTCGCGGTCGTGGAGCCTTGTTTTCGCAGTGCAACAAGGGCGCCCACCGGGCGCCCTTTTCACAGCACAAAAGTCTTCATCGGGTAGCACCCCCGTTGTGGGCCATGAGATAATTCTTAACTAAGATTCAGCGAGGGGAGTGGCGAATGGATCCAAAAGACAGCAGCCGGGGTGAAACATCGTCGAGACTTCGCAGCCTTGACGATCGTCGCGGCAGGCCGCTGAAAGATCTGCGCATCTCTGTGATGGACCGGTGCAATTTCCGCTGCCCCTATTGCATGCCGGAAAACCAGTACCATCGCGATTTCCAGTTCCTGCATTCGGACGAGCGGCTGTCATTCAGCGAGATTTCGCGCCTCGCGCGCCTGTTCGTGGAGCGTGGCGTCACGAAGCTGCGCCTGACGGGCGGCGAGCCTTTGCTGCGCCCGGGGCTGGTGGACCTGATCGGTGAGCTCAGCCTCATCGACGGCGTCGAGGACCTGGCGCTGACCACCAATGGAATCCTGCTCGCGCAGCATGCGGCGGCGCTGAAGGGCGCGGGGCTCGATCGCGTCACGGTCAGTCTTGATGCGCTTGACGAGGCCACCTTTCGCCGCATGAGCGGAGGCCGCGGCACACCCGAGCGCGTGCTCGAGGGCATCGACGCCGCCATCGAGGCGGGCCTCAAGCCCCTGAAGATCAACACGGTGGTGCAACGCGGCTTGAACGAGCGCGGCATCTACGCGCTCCTCGAGCGCTTCCGGCACAGCGGCGTGGTCGTGCGCTTCATCGAGTACATGGATGTCGGCACGCTGAACAAGTGGAACGAAAAGGAACTCGTGCCGTCGGCGGAGCTGGTGGAGCGCATCAAGGAGCACTGGGCGATTCGCCCAGTCGAGGCCAGCTATCGCGGCGAGGTCGCGGAGCGCTGGGAGTTCGAGGACGGGGCCGGCGAGATCGGCTTCATCAGTTCCGTGACGCAGCCGTTCTGCGGGGATTGCACGCGCGCGCGGCTGTCGTCGGACGGTGGCTTGTACACCTGCCTGTTTGCGGCCCGGGGTACGGACCTGCGCGATCCCATGCGGGCGGGCATTGACGATACCGAGCTCGGCCAGATGATCGACCGGGTCTGGACCAATCGCGGCGACCGCTACAGCGAGCAGCGCGCCGAGAGCGGGCACGAGGTGCGGCTGGAAAAAATCGAGATGTATTACATCGGCGGGTAGCAGGCGTGTCTCACGGCAAACTCACACATCTCGATGAGCGTGGCCGGCCGCGCATGGTGGACGTCGGCGGCAAGGCCGTCACGCATCGGACCGCGCATGCGCGCGTGGCGGTTAAGTTCCCGCCGGAGGCGGCGCGCGCATTTGCGGCGAACGATTTCGCCACTTCCAAGGGGCCGGTATTCCACACGGCCATCGTGGCGGGGGTGTTCGCGGCCAAGCGCACGCACGAGCTCATTCCGTTCTGCCATCCGCTCGGGCTGGAGGACTGCGGCATCGAGATCGCGATGGACGGCGACGAGGCGGTGATCGACTGCCGCGTGAGCCTGCACGGCCAGACGGGCGTCGAGATGGAGGCGCTGACGGGCGCCAGCGTCGCCGCGTTGACGGTGTACGACATGTGCAAGTCGCTGTCGAAGGGCATCGTGATCCGCGATGCGAGGCTGATCGAGAAGACGGGCGGCAAGAGCGGCGACTGGCGGGCGGCGGGCTGATGGAAATCCAGGTCAGTTATTTTGCATGGCTGCGCGAGCGGGCCGGGCTGGACGGCGAGGCCGTCAGCACCATTGCGCAGACCCCGGCCCAGCTCTGGACCGAACTGGACGCGCGCCACGACTTCGCGACGGAGCGCCGTCACCTCAGGGTGGCCGTCAACGACGCGTTTTCGACCTGGGATGCGAAGCTGGCGGACGGCGATCGCGTGGTCTTCATTCCGCCCGTTTCCGGAGGGTAATGCGCATGTTCGAGATCACGGGTGAGCGGGTTGACGTGGACGAGCTCCGGCGCGGCCTGATGGATTCCGGTTGCGGCGGCTATACCGCCTTCGAGGGCTGGGTGCGCGATCATCACCAGGGGCGTGCGGTCTCGGGGTTGCACTACGAGGCCTATGAGGATCTCGCCAAAGCGGAGGGACTCAGGATCCTGGCCGAGGCTGAGGAACGCTTCGGCCCCGTGCGCCTCGCCTGCGTGCACCGCGTCGGCGACCTGGCAGTCGGCGAGCTCGCGGTCTGGGTTGGGGCGGCCGCGCCCCATCGCGACGAGGCCTTCAAGGCCTGTCGCTACGTGATCGACGAGCTCAAGCAGCGCCTGCCGATCTGGAAGAAAGAGCACTACATCGAGGGCGAGTCCGCCTGGGTGGACTGCGAGCGCTGCCGCGCCGCCGGTCACGGCCGGCATGACCACGAGCATGATCACGAACATGGGCATGCAGGACGCCAGGAAGAAGAAACCGCGAGCTGAGGGCTGTCAGTGCTGCGGCGCCCTCAGCCGGGCCTCAGAACGTCCAGGCCACTCCCGCTGACACCATCGACAGTTCGTCCGTGTCCTCGATGTCGAGGTATTCATACTCGGCGCGGATTTCGGCGGACCACGGGCTGAAGCGCACGCCCACGCCGTAGGCGTCGATGTTGTAGCCGGCGAAAATCTTCGCTGCAAAATCGTCCTCGTCAAAGTCGAAATCCGCATCGACGTCCTCGGGCTCGATCAGCGCAGTGCCGATGCTGCCGTCGAGATAGAAACCGGAATCGGCGTGCGCGGTTCCGGCGGTGACGAGCAGGGCAGTCGTGAGAAAAAGCACCAGCGAGGCGAGCCTGGCGCCACGGGTGTCGTGTGCCCTTGAGTCGTTCATTTCGATATTCCCAGTGGGGTGTATCGGGTGTGAGCAGGGCACTGCTAACTTAGCTCTTCACTGCGCGGACTTCTCGGCGATGAGTTGTACCACCGCGCTCATCCCATGATGGTGCCTGCCTGCCACGATCTCGCGCTCCAGCTCCTGCAGGCGATTGAAAACGAGGCCAGGGAGCTCAGTGGCCAAATCGCTTGGGGTCATCATCCACCCGACGTTGCTGGGGCCGCCGGTGCGGTGTGCAAGCTGGTCGGGCGTATAGGCCTCGAGCAGCAGCACGCCGCCACGTTTGAGCGCCCCGGGAAGCCTGGCGTGCAGTGGCCTGCGAGCGTCAGGAGAGAGGTGGCAGAAGATCGATACGATGCCGTCCCACTGGTCCACGCCCGGGTCGTATCCGGCGAGATCCGCGCAGATCCACCGGACCTGCACCCCATGCTCCTCGGCGAGCCGACGGGCCTTGGCCAGGCCAACGGCGGAGGCATCGACTGCGGTGACCTCGTAGCCCTGCCGCGCGAGAAACACGGCGTTGCGCCCCTCGCCCTCCGCCAGGCAGAGAACCTTGCCCTTGGGCATGCGTGCGAAATGCTCCTCAAGGAACCGGTTTGGCTCCTTGCCGAACACGTATTCGTCAGCGCTGTAGCGTTCGTCCCACATCAATCGTTACCGCTCTGAATGCAAAAAAAGGCTCTTCGCAGATCACCGTGAATGCCGTGGAGTGACTGGCGGCCCAGACACCATGACACCAACGGTCGGGGCCTATACGCCCCTGCCTCGTAACCCCACCTGTCTATCTTCTCCGCGCCTCTGCCTCTCTGCGGCTCCGCGCGAGCCCTCTTTCCCGGCAATGCGCGATGAACCAAAAAAAAGGCCGCGATTCGCTCGCGGCCTCTTTCAGGATTTGGCTCCCCGGGTCGGACTCGAACCAACGACCAACGGATTAACAGTCCGTCGCTCTACCAACTGAGCTACCGGGGAATAGTTCTGGCGACCAGATTCGCCCAAGCCCGCAATTTTCAAGCAAGCCGCCGGACTCTGTCAAGAAAGGCAGGCCGATTGCCCGGTACGGTCCGCCTGGCCTACAGGGCCGTTGCAATCCGCCTCACCGCCTCCTGGAGCATCTCGAGCGAGCAGGCGTACGACAGCCGGACATGGCCGGGCGCGCCGAAGGCGATGCCCGGAACCACCGCGACGCCGGACTTCTCGAGCAGGTATTCGGCGAAGCTGGTGTCGTCATCGACCGAGTCCAGGGCCGCGATCGCTCCGCTGACGTCGGGGAAAGCATAGAACGCCCCGTCCGCCGGCAGGCAGCTCACCCCCGGCAGCTGGTTCAGGGCCTCGACGAGCCAGTCGTGGCGCTGTCTGAACGCGGCGCTCATTTCCGCCACGCAGGACTGGTCGCCGGTCAGTGCGGCCAGCGACGCGTATTGGGAGATGGAGCAGGGGTTCGAGGTGCTCTGGCCCTGCAGCTTGTTCATCGCGCCGATCAGTTTGCGCGGCCCGGCCGCGTAGCCGATGCGCCAGCCCGTCATGGCGTAGACTTTCGATACGCCGTTGATGGTCACGACGCGCTCGTGGAGATCGGGCGCAGCCGTCAACAGGCTGCAGAACGACTCCTCGCCCCAGTAGATATGCTCGTAGATGTCATCCGTCGCGGTCATGACCTGCGGATGCGCTCGCAGGACCTCGGCCAGCGCCTCGAGCTCGGCCCGCGTATAGGCCACGCCCGTGGGGTTGCTCGGGCTGTTGAGGATCAACAGCCGGGTGCGCGGCGTGATCGCGGCCGCGAGCTGCGCGGGCGTGATCTTGAAGTTCTGCGCCGCATCGGCCGAAACGATCACCGGTGTGGCGTCGGCCAGCAGCACGATGTCCGGGTAGGAGACCCAGTAGGGCGCCGGGATGATGACTTCGTCGCCGGGACCCAGCAGGGCCATCGCCAGGTTGTAGATGCTCTGCTTGGCGCCGCAGGACACCAGCACCTGGTCGGGCTGGTAGTCGATCTGGTTGTCGCGGCGGAACTTCTCGCAGATCGCCGCACGGAGCTCGGGAATGCCCTCGACGCCCGTGTACTTGGTGCGCCCGGCCCGGATCGCTTCCACCGCGGCGGCCTTGATGTGTTCCGGGGTGTCGAAATCCGGTTCGCCGGCCCCGAGGCCGAGGATGTCCCGGCCTGCGCGCTTGAGTTCCGCGGCCTTGGCGGTCACGGCCATGGTCGGAGACGGCTTGACGCGGGCGACCCGCTCGGAGAGACGAAGATCCACGAATTCCCCCTGGTGCATAATGATGGGCTGGCGCCGCGCGCGACCCCGGACCCAGGCCCGTGGACGTTACGCTGACGCGCCATGTTGAAATGAAAGCCTGCCGCCGTCCAGTAGGGATTGCCGCGACATGATCGACCAGCGACCTTTTCAGGCCCCCGTTGCCCAGCCTTTCGAGCTGGCGTCGGACTATGCGCCCGCGGGCGACCAGCCCGAGGCGATTCACCAGCTGGTGAGCGGTCTCGAGGCCGGGCTGGCGAGCCAGACGCTGCTCGGCGTCACCGGTTCGGGCAAGACCTACACGATTGCGAACGTCATCCAGGCGCTGCAGCGGCCGACGCTCGTGCTGGCCCACAACAAGACCCTGGCCGCGCAGCTCTACGGCGAGTTCCGCGAGTATTTTCCGGGCAATGCCGTCGAGTACTTCGTCTCGTACTACGACTACTACCAGCCCGAGGCCTACGTGCCGTCCTCTGACACGTATATCGAGAAAGACGCCTCGGTCAACGAACACATCGAGCAGATGCGCCTCTCGGCCACCAAGGCCCTGCTGTCGCGGCCCGACAGCATCATCGTCGCGACGGTCTCCGCCATTTACGGCCTCGGTGATCCCTCGGCCTACCTGCGGATGGTCCTGCACCTCGACCGGGGCGACCGGATGGACCAGCGCATGCTGCTCAGGCGCCTCGCCGACATGCAGTACGCGCGCAACGAGGTCGACCTCCGCCAGGGCACCTACCGGGTCCGCGGCGACGTCATCGACGTGTTTCCCGCCGAATCCGAGCGCGAGGCGGTCCGGATCCAGTTGTTCGACGACGAGATCGAGTCGCTCTCCTGGTTCGATCCCCTCACCGGCGAGGTGCTCCGGAAGGTGCCGCGCGCCACGATTTTCCCAAAGACGCACTACGTGACGCCGCGTGAACGCTTGCTCGCCGCGATCGACGAGATCAAGGCGGAGTTGCGCGAGCGCCTGCAGGCGCTCCGCAAGGCCGACAAGCTGGTGGAGGCGCAGCGCCTCGAGCAGCGCACGATGTTCGACCTCGAGATGATCGTCGAGCTGGGCTACTGCCAGGGCATCGAGAACTACTCGCGCTACCTGTCCGGCCGCGAGCCGGGCGAGCCGCCGCCCTGCCTGTTCGATTACCTGCCCAAGGACGCACTGCTGGTGGTGGATGAGTCCCACGTGACCATCCCGCAGCTCGGCGGCATGTACAAGGGCGATCGCAGCCGCAAGGAGACCCTCGTCGAGTTCGGTTTCCGCCTCCCATCCGCGCTCGACAACCGGCCGCTGCGCTTCGACGAGTTCGAGTCCCTGGCGCCGCAGACCATCTACGTCTCGGCCACGCCCCGCAAGTACGAGCTGGAGCGCTCGGGCCAGGTGGTGGAGCAGGTGGTGCGCCCCACCGGGCTCATCGACCCGGAGGTCGAGGTACGGCCGGTGCGCCACCAGGTGGACGACGTGCTGTCCGAGATCGCGCTGCGCGTCGCCAGCCAGGAGCGGGTGCTGATCACCACCCTGACGAAGCGCATGGCCGAGGACCTGACCGACTACCTCGCCGAGCACGGCGTGCGGGTCCGTTACCTGCATTCGGACATCGAGACGGTCGAGCGCACCGAGATCATCCGGGACCTGCGGCGCGGCGAGTTCGACGTGCTGGTGGGCATCAACCTGTTGCGCGAGGGCCTCGACATGCCCGAGGTCTCGCTGGTGGGGATCCTCGACGCGGACAAGGAGGGCTTCCTGCGTTCCGAGGGCTCGCTGATCCAGACCATCGGCCGCGCCGCGCGCAACGTGCACGGCAAGGCGATCCTGTATGCCGACGTCGAGACGGGCTCGATGCGCCGCGCGATTGACGAGACCAATCGCCGGCGCGCCAGGCAGATCGCCCACAACCTGGAGCACGGCATCACGCCGCAGACCATCATCAAGCGCGTCGCGGACGTGATGGAAGGTGCGCGGGAGGAGGGCGTGCGCGGCCGCGCGGACTCGCCGAAGCGCAAGGTCGCCGAGCCGCGCCTGGCCTACGAGCGCCTGAGCCCGGAGGAGGTCATGAAGCGCATCCGGAAGCTGGAGGGCGAGATGTACCGGCACGCCCGGGAGCTGGAGTTCGAGCGCGCGGCCGGGATCCGGGACGAGATCGAGCGGCTCCGCCACGAGGGTCTCGGCTTGCCTGACGACCTGGTCCAGGTGCGCTGAAGAGGGCTCGCGCGGAGACGCAGAGAGGCAGAGGCGCGGAGAAGATTGAAAAAAACAGGGGCGTGGCCGGGCGGGGTTGGATGAAGAGTGGGTAACCTGTTGTTCCGGTTATGGCAAAGTTCTATTTTTTCGCCCGACCGCAGTCCATACGGCCCGGTCCCGCGCCCCTTGTACAAAAGCCTCCGCGTCTCTGCCCCTCTGCGCCTCCGCGCGAAACTCTTCTCTTGGAACGCCAAGCAAAAAGCTTGCCCGTGAAGGGCTTCGCCGGTATCCTCTCCGCCCTTACATCAGGCGCGTAGCTCAGTGGTAGAGCACTACGTTGACATCGTAGGGGTCGGCGGTTCAAACCCGCCCGCGCCTACCAAATCCGAGACAACCACGTCCCGGCTCGGTCCGCTGACAGGTGGCCCGCCGGGACGTGGCGTCCGATTCTGAGCAACAAGAAATTCCATGCCAGTCATTACGCTTCCTGACGCTAGTCAGCGCAGCTTCGACGGCCCGGTAACGGTCGCCGACGTCGCCGCAGATATTGGTCCCGGTCTTGCAAAGGCCGCGGTGGCCGGCCGTGTGGACGGCCGCCTGGTGGACACCTCGCACCGCATCGAGGGCGATGCCAAGGTCGCTATTGTCACCGCGCGGGACGAGGACGGCCTGGAAATTATCCGGCATTCGACCGCGCACTTGCTCGCGCAGGCGGTCCAGCAACTGTTCCCCAGCGCCCAGGTGACGATCGGCCCGGTGATCGAGGACGGGTTCTACTACGATTTCGCGTTCGAGCGCGCTTTCACGCCAGAGGATCTCGTGGCGATCGAGGCGCGCATGGTGGAACTCGCCGAGGCCGACCAACCGGTGCACCGGGAAGTGATGGCGCGCGACGCCGCCGTCGCCTTCTTCCGCGGTATCGGCGAGGAATACAAGGCACGCATCATCGAGGAGATTCCAGCCGACGAGGACATCAGCCTCTACGGCCAGGGCGAGTTCAAGGACCTGTGCCGGGGACCGCACGTGCCCCGCACTGGCCTGCTGAAGGCTTTCAAGCTGACGAAGGTGGCCGGGGCCTACTGGCGCGGTGATGCGCGTAACGAACAGCTGCAGCGCATCTACGGCACCGCCTGGCCGGACGCCAAGACCCTCAAGGCCTATCTCGTGCGCCTCGAAGAGGCTGAGAAGCGCGACCACCGGCGCATCGGCCGCGATCTCGACCTGTTCAGCATCCAGGAGGACGCCGGCGGCGGGCTGGTGTTCTGGCATCCCCGTGGCGCCCGTATCCGCCGCGTGATGGAAGATTACTGGCGGGAGCGCCACACAGCGGCAGGCTACGAGTTGCTGTTCACGCCGCACATCGCGCTCGGCGACCTGTGGGAAACCTCCGGCCACACCGGTTTCTACAGCGAATCCATGTACAAGCCCATGGAAGAGGACGGTCAGCCCTACCAGCTCAAGCCGATGAACTGCCCGTTCCACGTGCTGGTTTACAAGGATCGCTTGCGTTCCTATCGCGAGCTGCCGATGCGCTGGGCGGAGCTCGGCACGGTGTACCGCCGCGAGATGTCCGGCGCGCTGCACGGCCTGTTGCGGGTGCGCGGCTTCACCCAGGACGATGCGCACGTGTTCTGCCGCGAGGAGCAGATCGAGGAGGAAGTCCTGCGGGTGCTGGACCTGACACTCGAGATGCTGGGCGATTTCGGGTTTGACAACTACGAGGTCAACCTGTCGACCCGGCCGGAAAAAGCGGTCGGCTCGGAGGAAATCTGGGAAAAGGCCACCGTTGCGCTGAAGGGCGCGCTCGACCGCAAGGGGCTGGATTACATTCTCGACGAAGGCGGCGGCGCGTTCTACGGCCCGAAGATCGACCTGAAGATCGAGGATGCGATCGGTCGGAAGTGGCAGTGCTCCACGATCCAGCTCGATTTCAACCTGCCGGAACGCTTCGAAATGGAGTATGTCGCGGCCAGCGGTGATCGTCCGCGACCCATCATGATTCACCGCGCACTGCTTGGTTCGCTGGAGCGTTTCTTCGGGATTCTCATCGAACATTACGAGGGGCGTTTCCCCGCGTGGCTCGCGCCGGTACAGGCCGTGGTGCTGAACATCACTGATAAACAAGCGGAATACGTGGATTCCGTGGCGAAAACCCTCAATAATCAGGGCTTTCGAGTTGAAGCCGACTTGAGAAATGAGAAGATCGGCTTTAAAATCCGCGAGCATACTATGCAAAAGGTGCCCTTCCTCCTGGTCGCAGGCGACCGGGAGAAGGAGGCTGGTTTGCTGGCCGTGCGATCGCGCAGCGGTGAGGACCTGGGGTCGATGACCATCGACGACCTGGGAGAATTCCTCGCTCGCCAAGTTGCGATGCGCGGCCGGTCTGTTATGGAGGATTGACGCATCACAGCGTCCAAACGTGTTCGGCGCAACGATGACATCAGCGCGCCACAATTAAGGATTATCGGCTCGGACGGCGAGCAGCTTGGCATCATGAGTCGCGAAGCAGCCCTCAGGCTTGCGGCGGATGAGGCCCTCGATCTCGTGGAGGTGGCGCCCACGGCGGAGCCGCCGGTCTGCAAGGTGATGGACTACGGAAAGTTCGTTTTCGAGCAGAACAAGAAGAGCCAGGTCGCGAAGAAGAAGCAGCGGCAGATCCAGG
>JBLRWH010000029.1:0-29788 GCA_047921395.1 Gammaproteobacteria bacterium | reverse complement strand
GGGGTCTGGACTAAGTGGCCGAACTGAAAGAAAGTGTCGCTATGGCGCAGAAGCGTGCACTCGTTGTCGACGATTCCCGCTCCGCGCGGGTAGCCCTCAGGGGGCTGCTCGAGCGGTACGGATTGGCCGTCGAATTTGCGGAATCAGGCGAAGAAGCGATCGATTTCCTGAAGAGCCAGGCGGTCGATGTCATCTTCATGGACCACTCCATGCCCGGCATGGACGGCTTCGAGGCCGTCTCCGTCATCAAGGCGGATCCGCGCACCGCGATGATCCCGGTGATGATGTATACGGCCAAGGAGGGCGAGGTTTACGTCGGCCAGGCGCGCGCGCTCGGCGCGGTCGGCGTGCTGCCCAAGCAGGTGCAGCCGGGCGTCCTGTTCGACATGCTGATGAAGCTCGGCCTCGTGCAGGACCGGCGGGCCGGCAAGCGCGCCCGTGCGGCCGAGGCCAAGGCGGCCGCCGAAGCGGCCGTCGACAAGATGGACGAGACCGACCGGCTGCTGGAGCGCCAGGCGCTCAGCATGTCGGTCCAGGCGCTCATCACCCGCGTCCTGCAGGACCAGCATCTAGAGCTGCGTTCGGACATCCTCGCCAGCAATCGCGATTTTGCGAAACGGGTCGCGGAGGAAATCCACGCGAAGCAACGCGCGGAAGAGGAGCTCGCGCAGGTCGACGCGCCGCCGCCGCCCCGGACCACCGTCGGGATGCTCGTGCTGGTGCTGCTGATCGGGCTGCTGCCTGCAGTGGTGCTGTTCGTGCTGTTGTCGCAGGCCTGGAATGCTCGTGACGGGCTGCAGGCCGACAACGCGCGTCTTGCTGCGCTCGCCGAGCAGCGCACGGCCGAGGTCGAGCTGCTCCGGACGGACCTCGTTTCCAGGGGTGACGTCGAGCCCTTCGAGTTGGATCCCCGTTACCAGGGCCTGGTGGAGGCGCTGCAATGGGCCGTCAACCAGTCCAGTCATTTCCCCTATGGCGAGATCCCGTTCGATGACGCCCGTCTCGAGCGCCTGCGGGAGCTGCTCGGCCGCCTCGCCGCTGTCGGCTTCACCGGGGTCATCAAGCTGGATGCCCACTTGGGCGAATTCTGCCTGGCCGAAAATGGCGACGGGACATACCGCGTCGCGGATGCGGATGCCTCGATCATGGACTGCGCATTCATCGGGCACCCGCTCGGCAGCTCGGGCTCGCTGAGCGAACGCCAGTCGCTGAGCTTCGCCAATTTTCTCGCCAGCTCTCCGCTGGCCAACGGCGCCGGCATCGAGGTCCAGCTCGTCGCGCACGGGGGCCGCGACTCGGTGCGGCGCTACCCCTTCTCGCCCGGCATCCGGACCGCCGGCGAGTGGAATCGCGTCGCTGAGCTCAACAACCGCGTCGAGTTCACGCTCATCCCGCGATAGGGCCCTAGGGTTCGCCAAGTGTGAACAGGCCCTAGCCGAAGCGCGCCGGCGAGAGCGGCGCCAGGTCGAGCATCGGCGGACGATCGAGCACCAGGTCGCGCACCAGCAGGCCGGTGATCGGCGCCATGCTGACGCCGAGCATGCCGTGGCCGCTCGCGATGGTGACATTCTGCAGGCGCGGCGCGCGCCCGATGATCGGCAGGTCGTCCCAGGTCATGGGGCGCCAGCCATACCATGTTTCCTCGGGCTCGCCGGCGCCTGGCTCGTGCAGGAACTCGGCCGCGCCCCGGCGCAGCGCCGCGAGCCGCACCGGGTTCAGGCGCGCATCGTAGCCGGAGAACTCCATCGTGCTGCCGAGGCGGAAGCCGTCGGCCCAGGTGGTCACGCACACGCTGGGCTCCTTGAGGACCAGCGCGCGGCGCGGCGCGAGCGCCGGGCGCGGGAAGGTCATGGAATACCCCTTGCCGGGCTGGATCGGCAGGCGCAGCCCGAGCCCGCGCGCAATGCGCGGCGACCACGCCCCTGTGGCGAGCACGATCTCGCGCGCCGGCCAGCGGCGCCCGCCCGCGCGGAGTCCCGTGACGCGCTCACCCTCGATGTCGAAGCCGTCCACGCCGGCCTGCTCGATGATCTCGCCGCCGGTCTGGCGCACCGCCCGCGCCAGGCCGGCGACGAACTGGTCGGGCCGCAGGCAGGCATCGCCTGGGAACCAGATTCCTCCGGTCACGCCCGGGCGCAGCGCGGGTTCCTCGCGCTCCATGCGCGCGCCGTCCCAGAGCTCCGCCTCGATCCCCAGCGGTGCCAGGGCGTGCGGCAGGCCGGCATGCGCCGCGAGGTACTCGTCACTGCGGAACACGTACAGCAGCCCGCAGCGCCGGAAGCCGCACTCGATCCCGGCCTCGGCGAGCAGCAGCTCGAGCGCCTGGAAGGACGCATTCAGGAGTTCCGCGCGGATGCGCGCCCCGCGCCCATGATCACGGGCATTGCTGTGCGCCATGAACCTGAGCAGCCAGTGCCACAGTGCGGGATCCAGGCGCGGCTGGATGTACAGGGGCGCATCCGGCTTCAGCATCCACTTCATCGCCCGGCCGATGACGCCGGGTTCCGGCAGGGGGGGGGCGTGACTGGGGGTGATGGTGCCGCAGTTGCCGTGCGAGGCGCCGTCGCCCGGGCGGCCGAGTTCGAGGACCGTGACGCTGCGGCCCGCGCGCAGCAGGTACCACGCGCAGGCGAGGCCGATGACCCCGCCGCCGACGACCAGCACATCGCTCGTTCGTTCCGTCATGGCGCTCATTCTATCGGTTGGCGCGCCGCGTGGATGATTCTTGTGCCGCGGGTCTCCCGCAGCCGTTAACATGGCGTCCCATCCTCGGCGCGGAGCAGGACACTTGCCGGCATTACGCAGATCAGCGGTGAGCCACGCCCCCGCCGGGGGCGATCGACTCGTGTTGCGCGGCCTCTCGGCCGGTGCATTGCGGGACGTCTCCCTGGTCATCGCGCCGGGCGAGATCGTGTGCATCTCCGGCGAGTCCGGTTCGGGCAAGAGCCGCCTGCTGCGGGCGATCGCGGATCTCGAGCCGCACGCCGGCGAAGTGGAGATCGGCGCGGACCGGCGCGCCGCCGTCGCGGCGCATTGCTGGCGCGGCTGGGTGATGCTGGTGCCCGCCGAGAGCAGCTGGTGGGGCGAGACCGTGATCGAGCATTTCCTCGAGCCGGTCCCTGGCAGCCTGACGGCCTTCGGGCTGAAAGACGAGGCGCTCGACTGGCAGGTCAGCCGCCTGTCGTCCGGCGAGAAACAGCGCCTGGCGGTGCTGCGGGCGCTCTCGCACGAACCGCGCGCGCTGTTGCTGGACGAGCCGACCGCCAACCTGGACCCTGAACTCGCGCGCGAGGTCGAGGCCTGGTTGCGCGACTACGCGCGCCGCGAGCGCATCCCTGTGTTGTGGGTGGCGCACGATCGCGCCCAGATCGAGCGGGTCGCAGACCGGCATTTCGTGATCCGCGGCGCGGGCCTCGAGGAACAGTCATGTCCGAAGGCCTGATCGAGCTCGCGTGGTGGGAACTGGCGATCGGCGCGGCGCTGGTGCTCGCGCTGGCCTTGGTGACGCACCTCGGGCGGCTGGGGCTGAGCCGCGACCTGGTGGTGGCCGCGACGCGCATGGTGATCCAGCTCGCGCTTATCGGCCTCGTGCTGGAGGCGCTGTTCTCGGTCGCGGCGTTTCACTGGGTGGCGCTGATGGCCGTCATCATGCTGCTCCTCGCGGGCCGCGAGGTCATGTCGCGCCAGAAGCGCCGCTTCACCGGCGGCTGGGCCTTCGCGATCGGCACGGTTTCCATGTTCGTCTCGGCGTTCGCCGTGACGGTGTTCGCGCTCGTGGTGGTGATCGGCCCCGCGCCCTGGTACACGCCGCAATACGCGATCCCGTTGCTGGGGATGCTGCTCGGCAACACCATGACGGGGGTGGCGCTGGGCATGGACCGGCTGACCGACAGCGCCTGGCGCCAGCGCCAGGTGATCGAGGGTCGCCTGATGCTGGGCATGACGTGGAGCCAGGCGATCGGCGACCTGCGGCGCGACGCCATGCGCAGCGGCATGATCCCCATCATCAACGGCATGGCCGCCGCGGGCGTGGTCAGCCTCCCCGGGATGATGACCGGCCAGATCCTCGCCGGCAGCCCGCCGGCACTGGCGGTGAAGTACCAGGTGCTGGTGTTCCTCCTCATCGCCGTCGGCACCGGCTTCGGCACGGTCGCCGCGGTGCTGGCCGCGAGCCGTCGCCTGTTTGACGAGCGGCAGCGGCTCCGACTGGAGCGCATCGGCGCGCCGCCGGAGGCCTAGCGCCGGCCGCGGGGCAAGGCTCAGGAGGTCGGGATCACCACCGAGGTCGCCACGATCGAGTACTCCTCGCGCGGGCCGACAACCTTGCTGGGATCCTGGCCGGCATCCTCGGCGAAATGCTGTGCCTGCGCCTCGGAGAGCACCTTGCGGTTGAAGGTCCCGACCAGCGTTACGTCCTTGCCGGCCGAGTCGGTGGGCACGAAGAAGCTGTAGTCCACGAAGGTCACGCGCGCGACGGCGTCGCCGTCCTGGGCGACGAAAAAGCAGCCCTTCCGCTGGCAGACCTGCGAGACCGTGGCGGTCGCATGGACCTGCTTGCCGGCATGTTCTTCGCTGGCGGCGATGATCTGCGCGAGGCGCTGCGGTTCGCCGGCCTCGCCCACCGGCGCGCCGAAGACTTCATAGCCGTCGCCGGTTTCCACCGGCTCCGACAACCGGATCACGTCCCCGGCCAATACCGGGGCGGCGACGGCGACGGCGAGGACGGACAACACTGCGGCAACTGTTTTCATGATGGTACCTCGAGCGGGGCGGAATCCCCGTGGGGTGAAATTGGACCGCGGACGCCGCGGATGGTTGCGCGCAAGGATAACAAGGGGCAACGAAATCACGCCATCCCTCGCTGCGTGGGCGCAGGCGCCAGCCAGGCATACACGCGGCCGCCGAGCGCGCCGGATGCGCCGAGCGCGGCGACCCCGGGCAGGGAGCGCGTCGCGCCGATGACGGTGAGCGGCAGGAGAACGTTCATGAGCAGGGTTGCCGTCGTGACGGCCGCGATGCCGGCGAGCATGGGCGCAAAGCCGACGAGGTCCTGCAGCGTCGTCTGCAGCCGCAGGTCGAAGGGCACGGGTGCGCCGGTCGCCTTGATGGCCGCGAGATTGAACTGGGTCTGGATGATGCTGCCCGTCGCCGCGGTGACGAGCGTGGCGCCGAGCCAGGCGAGGGCGATTCTGGGCAGTTTCATGGCAGGGGCATGCGCTCCATTTTGTCCGGCCGCCAGGCGCGGCGCGAAGGCCCGGTCCGGAAGATTTGCTATTGTTGCAGCATGGTCCGAGGAAGTCCCGGGTCGACCATGGTGATGCGTCACCTATGCCTGCTGTTCGCAGTCGCGCTGCTCGCGGCCTGCGAGCCCGTTGCGGCCGACCGCTATCGCATCGACACGGTCGCAGCCGGGCTGGATCATCCGTGGTCCATTGCGTTCCTGCCGGACGGCAGGATGCTGGTCACCGAGCGCGCCGGCCGGCTGAGGATCATCGAGGACGGAAAGTTGCTGGAGGCCCCGGTGCGCGGCGTGCCGGAGGCGTTCGTCCGCGGCCAGGCCGGCCTGTTCGGCGTCGTGCTGGATCCGGGCTACGAGGACAACGGCTGGATCTACCTGTCGCTGGCGCATGGTACGGCGCGCGCGAACTCGACGCGCGTGGTGCGCGGGCGGCTCGTCGACGGGGAATTTCGCGATCTCGAGGTGCTGTTCACGGCTGAGCCAACGCGCAGCACGTCGATTCACTACGGCGGGCGCATGGCCTTCCTGGCGGACGGCACGCTGGCGATCGGGCTCGGTGACGGCGGCGACTTTCGCGAGCATGCGCAGCGGCTCGACAGCCACACCGGGACGATCGTGCGCATCCATCGCGACGGCCGCGTTCCGGCGGACAATCCCTTCGTCGGGCGCGACGACGCACGGCCCGAGATCTACAGCTACGGCCATCGCAACGTGCAGGGGCTCGTGTCCGACATGCACAACAACCGGCTCTGGGCGCACGAGCACGGCCCGCGCGGCGGCGACGAGATCAACCTGGTCCTGCCGGGCCGCAATTACGGTTGGCCGGTCGCGACCTTCGGCGTGGACTACTCGGGCGCGCAGATCACCCCCTATAGCTCCCGGCCGGGGATGGAGGACCCGCGGCTGCACTGGACGCCGTCGATCGCGCCCTCAGGGATGACGCTATATCGCGGCGGGCTGTTTCCCGCCTTGCGGGGCGACCTGCTCGTGACGGCGCTGGTGGCGCGCGAAGTACGCCGCGTGATGCTCGACGGGGAGCGGGTCACGGCGCAGGAATCGCTGTTCGAAGAGATTGGCGAACGGCTGCGCTGCATCGAGACGGGACCGGACGGCGCGCTGTACGTGCTGACCGATTCGTCGCGCGGCCGGGTGCTGAGAATCACGCCGGCGGCGGGAGCCGGGCAGTCGTGACAGGCCCTAGTGCAGGCGATCGAGCATCGAGCCTTCGGCGATCGGCCGTCCCAGCGCCATGTGCAGCTGCACGCTGCCGTTGTCGGCCGCGCCGAAGCTGACGAGGAGGGGGCCGACCGGGGTGCGCGCGCCCAGCGTGAATGCTGCGCCGACCAATGTGCGATCCGGCTCGCCGTCGACGCGGTCGGTGACGCGCAGCGCATGCAGGCCGAAGCCGCCATAAAAGACTTGGCCGAACAGCGCCTGGATGTCCGCCAGCTTCAGCAGCCAGGTGGCCGAACCGGACCAGTACCCTTCGCCGCGCAGCTCGCCGCGGTCCAGTGCCGGGAAACTACGGATGCCGCCGATGCGGAAATCGCGATACCTCGGCAGGGTGCCGCTCACGGTGTAGCCGGCGCCGCCGGCCAGGAGCAGCACTTGCTTGCCCCATCCCGTGGAGTGGCCGACCACCGCCTCCAGCTGCTCGTACGATTGCTCGCCGCCCAGCCAGCTGCCCGAGCGCGTGAACTCGAACTGGCCGTAGCTGCCACTCGTCGGCAGGGTGCTCGCGTCGCGCGTATCGTACACGCCGCCCAGCACCAGGTTGCTCTCGCGGGCGCGATCCTCGTCGAACAGCGGGATCTGCCCGGTGTCGAGGTCGAACTCGGCCGCGCCCTGGCGCATGCCGGCGAACAGGCGCGCGTAGTTGCCGAAGTTCATGCCGGCGTCGACCCGCGCCTGGGCCTCGAGGAGCTCGTAGCGCGCCACGCGCTTGCCGTCGTCGAAGATGTCTTCGAGCGAGCGCTTGATTTTGAGGGCGGGCTCGACATAGAAGCGCTGCGGGATATCCAGCGGCTGGTAGAACGCGGTCTCCAGCGTGCCGTCCTGGCCCAGCTGCAGCGCGTTGCGCCACTGGCCGCCATGTGCGTTGACCCATTCCCGCCGGTGGTCGGCCCGTAGCACGAACAGGGTATCGCCCCCCGCAGAACCGGCGAGACCGAGATCGAAACGCAGGAAATCCGTGCCGCCGCGTTTCTCGACCGGCTCGATTTCCAACACCACGCCGTCGCCGGTGCCCGGCCGCAGCCGATAGTCGACCCTGACAAAATCCCCGCTGGCGAACAGCCGGCTCATGTCGCGTTCGATCTCCACCAGCGAGACCTCGTCGCCGACCCGGGTCTGCATCCGCGTGGCGAGGTAATCACTGGAGGCGTGACGCAGCCCGCGGAAGCGAATCGCCTCGATGCGCGCCGGGGGGACGGTGGCCGGACGCAGTCCCTCGCGCCAGCGACGGTACTCTTCCTCCGGGACGGCATAGCGTCGCAGGCTGGAGGCGACCTTGCGGGCGGCGGCCTCGCCCAGGGCGATGGTTTCGACCGCCCGCTGGAACTCGCCGGAACCGATCTCCCCCGTGGGCGCGATGACCGCCACGTCGGCCGCCGTGAGCGTGGCGAGCTGGTCCTGTTCGTTCGCCTTGATCATGGCGTCGATGGACCGGCCCGCCAGCGCGAACACGGAGCCGAGGTCCTCCGGTCCCGGCGACGGCGCGGCCAGCGCCACGGCGATCACCACGTCGGCGCAGAGCTCCCGCACCACGTCCACCGGCAGGTTGCGCGTCATGCCGCCGTCGGTGAGGACCTGGTCGCCGACGATGACCGGCGCGAACAGGCCGGGGACCGCCATGCTGGCACGCATGGCCTGCGCCAGGTCGCCCGAATCCAGGACCACCATGCGGCTCGCGTTGATATCGGTGGCGACTGCGCGGAAGGGCAACGGCAGCTGGTCGAAATCCTCGATATCGCGCGCCTTGCCGATCAGCAGGCGCAGCCGTTCCTCCACGTGGTGCGAGGACAGGAAGCCGCCGTCGCCGTGAAGCCGGCCGTCCCCCACGCTGAACTGGATATTGTTGCTGTAGGTGATGCCGGCCAGCTTGCGCTGCATCGGCAGCCGGGCCCGCTGGCCCTCCATGCCGATGGTGGCGGCCCAGTTGATGGCGCTGAACTCGCGCTCTATGTCCCGGGCGGAGGCGCCCGCGGCGAAGGTCGCGCCGACGAGCGCGCCCATGCTCGTGCCCGCCACGCAATCGACCGGCACGCGCAGCTCGTCGAGGACCTTGAGCACGCCGATGTGCGCGCCGCCGCGCGCCCCGCCGCCACCAAGCGCGAGCCCGATGCGGGGACGCTCCGCCGTCACGGATTCTTCCCGCGGCAACGCTTCGGCGGGTGCGGCCCCGGCGAGCGCCAGCAGCCCGATGCCGGCCGCGATCCGCAGCCCTCGTCCCCGGCACCGGGTTGTCGTCGTCATGTGGCCTACCCTGTTTCCTCGTCCCAGAGCGCCTGGGCGTCGACCGGGTAGGGTGGCGGCTCGCCGCCTTCCCCCTTGAGGTAGTGATCCATCCAGCGCATCAGCCGCAGCGTGTAGTCCCAGCGGCTGGCGCCGCGCTGGTTGCCGTGGCCTTCCCCGGGATAGAGCACGAGGCGCACCGGCGCCTGGCCCGCCAGCTTCAGGTAGCGATACATGGTGATGCCCTGGCTGCGGTCCACCCGAGGGTCCGCCTCGCCGTGCAGGATCAGGGTCGGCGTGCGGCTCTTGTGCGCGTGGAAGATCGGGCTGGCGTCGCGATACAGCGCCCAGTCCTCCCATGGCCAGGCCAGGTAATGCACGTCGTGGAGTTCGCCGGGAATGTCGCTGGTGCCCACCATGCCGATCTTGTCGCTGAGGCCGACGAACATCACCGCGGCCGCGAAGCGCTCGCTGTAATAGGTCGCACCCCAGGCCGAGGCATAACCGCCGTAGGAGGCGCCGGTGATCCCGATGCGATCAGGATCCACGAGGCCGATCGAGACCAGGTGATCGATCCCGTCCACCAGGTCGTCGAATTCCTCCCTGGCCGGGCGCCCCTGGCCCAGCTTCGAGAACTCGACGCCGCGGCCGGTGCTGCCGCGGTAGTTGATATAGAAAGAGGCATAGCCGCGCGCGGCGGCGGCCTGGCCGGGCAATGCGAAGCTGCTCAGCCAGCCGTTCATGTCATGTGCCTCCGGGCCGCCGTGCACCGCGAGGATCAACGGCACGCGTTCCCCCTCGGCCCGCTCCAGCGGATGGATCAGCAGGCCCTCGATCTCCAGGCCGTCGCGTGCCTTGAAGCGCACGACCTCCTGGCGCGCGAGGCGAACGTCGGCCAGCCACGGATTGGAATCCGTGAGCCGCTCCGGGCGGCCGCTGCCGGCGAGTCGGAACACCTCGCGAGGATGGGTCGGCGCGCTGGCCACGAGGGCGATCGTGCGCCCATCGGACGATACGCTGAGCCCGTTCCAGCTCGGTCCGCCGGACGACAGCGTGCGGTCGTTGCGGCCATCCAGGCCGATTTCGCCGAGACGCGCGTCCACACCCTCGTGGCTGATGTAGAGCAGGCGCCGTGCGTTCCGCCAGCCGACGTGCGCGACGTGGCCCTCGAGGCCCGGCAACAGGTCGCGCGGCGTGCCGCCGTCGGCGCCGACGACGGCGAGGCGGCCTGCGCTGGGGTCGTTGCGATCCGCGGCCATGACCAGGCCGAGATGGCGGCCATCGGGCGCCCAGGCGATCCGCCCGAGCTTGCCCGGCGTGTCTGCGAGGCCAAGGATCCGTCCATCCTCGACGGCCACGAAGTGCACGCGCGTGTCCATCATCACGTCATCGACCAGTTCGCGCGGGCTCAGCTTGACCGCGAGCCGGTCGCCCGCCGGGCTCCATTGGACATCCTGCGCGGATCCGTCGAGCGCAAGGTGCAGAGGTGGCTCCTCAGAGCCGAACGTCGCGATGCGCAGCAGGAACGGCGTGGCCGATTCCTCGTGGACGCGCTGCGTGAAGCCGTGCTTGCGGGCCTTCTCGAGGGCCTCGTCGTCCTTGTCCTTCGCGATGAACGCTACGCGCCGCCCATCGGGCGACAGGCTGTAGGCCTTGATGTCCGTGGTGAACGACAGGATGTTCCGCGCCTCGCCGCCCGCGACGTCGATCGCGTAGAGGCGGCGGGTATCGTCCGAACCTCGCTTGGCCAGGAAGGTCACGGCGCGGCCGTCAGGCGTCCATGCCGGCGCTGCGACATTCACCTGGCCGGTGACGTAGCCGCGGCTCTCGCCCTGCGCGTCCAGGATGTGCAACTCGGTCCACGCGGGGCCGTCGTCCTCCTCGAACAGCTTGCGCGGCACGGCGCGCGTGAAGGCGCTCAAGCGCCCATCAGGGCTCGCAACCGCTTCGACGACGCCCTGCAGTTCGTTGACCTGCCGCAGGCTCATCCCGTCCGCGAGGGACCAGGTGGGCCACAACAGGATCAGTGCCAGCAGCGCCGGCCAGCCGCGGTAGACGGGATTCTGTTTCAGCATCCGTACGACTTCCTTGGGCATGTTCAACGATGCGAATCCGATTCTGGCGACGCCTCCGGCCGGGGCGGCTCCTTGGCAGGCTCCGGCTCTGGCCCCGGCTCCGTCTCGGGTTCGGCTTCGGGTTCGGCTTCGGGTTCAGGCTCGCGCTGCTCTTCCGGGTCGGGGGCGGGCACCGCGGGCGCCAGCTGGCGCTGTTCCGGTTCGGTGCGCGGCGCCTCCACGGCTTCGCCGCGAATGGCGCCGAGCTGGCGGGCGCTCACCGCGAGATGCTCGTAAAGGCCGCGGTAATCGGCCGTGACCTTGTCGAATAATTCGGCGGTGCGCTCGAAGTGCGTGCTGACGTTCTGCTGGTAGTCGCGCAGGTCCTCGCGCGCCGCATCGCGTTCCCGCTCGAGTTCGGCGACGCGCGCGGCGGACCCCGGCCACAGCCTGCCGACGCTGAAGCCGAGTGCGATGCCGACCGCGACCACCAGGATCCATCCCACGGTGCCCATCTTTAATCCTCCCGGTTTGATGCTCGCCGGGAACGATGCCGGCGACAGTACGGGACGGATTATAACGCGGCCCGTTGATGGCTCCGGGCGGCGGCGCGGGCGTCCAGGCCGGGGCTCAGCCGATGAACGTGATCGCGGCGCCGTTGATCAGGATATGGAGGATGTTGTCGACGATGACCATGAGCCAGGTCGACATCCACTTCGGGGTGTCCGGCGGGTAGCCGGTTTCCTTGCACTCTGCCCAGGGCCGGCTGCCCGGCCAAGGACGGTTCTTCAGCCAGATGACATAGCGGGCCAGGCGCCACCGGTCGAGGACGAAATGCGAGCCCATGATCACTACGAGGGTCACCGGGTGCTGCGTGAGGAACAGGAGGGGCAGGGCATAGACGACCACGTGGACGAGCGCCGCGAGATTGCTGCTGCCTTTCTCCCGCACCATCCACTCGCTCTGCAGCAGGTAATCGCCAACCGCGTGGACGACGAGCTGGTTGGCGGTAATCATTGCATTCTCTCCGGATAGAGGGGTGGCATGGTTTCGAGCAGTAAATTAGACCGGTTTACCTGCGCCGGCGTCAGGACATGCGGCCGTGCTCGAGCGGGCGCTCGCGGTGTATCAGCAGCCACTGCGCGTGCTCTTCGAGCGCGGCATCGCCGAGCGCCTTCAGGATCTGGCGGCGGACGTGGTCGGACTCTGCGATCTCGAGCTGGCGGCGCGCGTTGCGGAAGATCCGCGCCATGAACAGGTACTGCTTGATCAGCTCCTTCTCCGCGCGTTTCTGCGCATAGGCCTCGCGGATCGCCGCCAGCAGCGGGAGCACGCCCATGAGCACGATCACCAGGTCCTTCCAGCCTTCCTGCATGTCATGGCCAAACAACGCCAGCAGGATGGCGAACAGGATGCCGGTCCAGAGGCAGAAGCTGCCGATGGCCGCCGTGCGCCGCCCGAGCTCGGTGCGCTCCAGCGCCTTGCGCTCGTAGTAAGCGAGTTGTCCGCCGCCGGGATGCGGCTCGCCCACCCACTCGCGCCGCGTGAAGTCGAGCCCCTCCCGGGTCGGCACCGCGATATCGCCCAGGCGACCCGTGTAACGCATCACGTTGCGGATCCAGCCGAGCTCGACGTTCTGTTTCTGCAGGAAATTGTCGTGCGCGAATTTCGTGGTCCGGCCGGCGGTAACGCCCGCCGCGACCCAGTAGCACTGGACGCGCAGGCCCTCTGCCAGCGCCCGGTAGTCCAGGTACTTGCGATGCCAGGCGCGCTTCTCGGCGGCGCGGTAGATGACCACCCCGGCGGCGAACAGCGCGAGGAACACGTACACCATCACGTCCAGGCCAGACAGGTCCGAGTAGGCGATGAACGCCAGGCCCATCAGCGCCGCGAGCGCATAGATGGTCTGCAGCGCGCGCGTGACCTGCTTCTGGTAGTAGATGGCGAGCCAGTCCGCGGCGATGAACATTGCGTTGACCGGCGCGGCGACCGATAAGACGCTCGCGGGCGTGTCGCCGGGCAGCAGCGGCCAGCCGCTGCCACCGATGCGCTCGCGGAAGCGCAGCACGTCGAGGTTGAACTCAGTGGTGCGCCGGAAGATGCCCTGGTAGGCCGCCGGCATGTCCCGCGTGCGCGGCGTCTTGTCGTCGGTCGTGTACCACCAGGCATCCAGCGGCTCGAGCCCCTCCGCGGGCTGCCCGCCGGGGCGGTGACGCGAGCAGACCAGGTGATAGACCAGGTCGCTCTCGTCCTCCGCGAGCACCTGCAGGTTGCTTTCCTTGCGCTCCACGAAGCCGGGCATCTCGTCCCAGTGGTGGAAGCGCACCACCTGGGCCGTCCCGCCGAGCTTGTTCGAGGCTTTTCCATCCCAGAGCGCCAGCAGGATGTGGCAGTGCGCGCACAGGTGCATGCCGAGCCGCGCGTAGTGCGCGTCGCGTTGCATGCCGGCCCGGTCCACCTGACGACGGACCCGATCACGCGGTTACCGAAGTGCTGCGGCACGCACGTGAGCCGGGCGGCGCGCCTGGAGCCGAAGACGCCGCAGGGCCACGTCTACGCCAGCGAGGCATTCGCCGCGCTGGCCGCCATGGAAGGCGTCACGGAATTCCGCTGCGACTACGTCAAGCAGCTCGACTGGGCGAAGCGCTACGGCACGTTTCCGGCCTACGTCGTACGCCGGCGGGTGGCCGCGTAGCGAAGTCCCGTCAGGGCATCCGGTCGTCGAACTGGATCAATACTTCCGGCTCGCCCTCGTTGGCGGGGGCGAAGAGCACGAAGGTCAGCACGTCGCCGCCGGCCAGGGCCAGGGGCGTCGGGCCCAGGACCACGGTCTCCACGGCATCCGCCGCGTCGGCCGCGCTCTCGAAGAACCGCTCGGTGATGGTCAGGAAATAGTCGCCGGGCGCGCGCACCACGTGGTCGGAGGAGACGCGGAAGCGCAGGTCGCGGAACAGGCGGTTGGCGGCAATCCGTTCCGCCTCGTCCTCGGTGGTGGTGAGATAAATGGAAAAGAATTTCGAATCCGGAGCGAGGTTGGCGAATCTGAGCCTCGACTCGGTGGCGACGCTGCGAGGCTGGCTGGTGTTGAACAGGACCGTAGGCTGTTCCGCCGGCCCGATGAGGAACAGCGTGTGCTCCAGCCCGATCCCCAGCTCTCGCCCGGTGAGCTCCGCGATGAGGTCTGCGCCCGGAGAGACGAGGAACTGCAGCGGCGCATCGCCCGGCGGCGACGCCAGCACCGGAGAGCGATCCCGGTATTCCAGCCCGCTGAACAGCGTCGCGGGGGGATCCGTGGCGACGACGAGATCGGCCGCCGGCGCGTCCTGCAAGGCATGGATCGCGCGCACCGTGGCCGGCGTACCTGCATCGAGGAAGCGGAAGCTGAGGCGGCCCGTCGAGCCGACCAGGAACACTGGCGACGGTCCCGGGACGATGCTGGGCGTCACGACGAAGAGCCACTGGGTCCCCGGTCCGGTCGCAAGATCATTTTCCGGGAACGCCTGCGTCCCGCTGTCCATCAGCAGGTCGAAGGAACCCTGCGGCGTGAGCCGGATGCGCGTGTCGCCGAAGGGAATCTCCAGGACATCGGAAGCGCCCCGAGGCTGAATGGTCGCGAGCGGCGCGGTGGCGGTCAGCTCGGTATCCGGCGCCGTGACGTAGACATCCACCGCGCCGAGATCCAGCGCCGCGTGGGCAAACTGGACGTACAGCGAGCCGAGGGGGCGTTTCAGGCGCGGCGTCACCACCGTGAACGCCTCGGGAGCGTCGAAGCTGCCCGCGAAGATCACGGTCGAGACGGAATCTTCCGCCATCGGCACGTCCTGGGTCAGCAAGGTGCCGCCCACTGCGCCGCCCGGTCCCTGGTAGGTGGCCGTGAGGCGCGCAATGTTGTTCGCGGACTCCAGCAGCGACTCGCCGCCCTCGTCGCTCGCAATGCCGTAGGCGACGTCGCGCACGAATACGAAGTCCTCGAATCTCGCCCGTACCGTGGGCGTGTCGGGCATGGCGTGCATGACCCGCAACCAGGTGAATGCGGGTCCGTCGCTGCCGCCGCAGGCGGCGATGCTCAGGATCAGCCCGATGGCGATAAGTCGCTGAAACCAATGGCGCATGCTGACTCCGGAATAAACCAATGCGTTGCGGGTAAGGCGGCTCGCCCCTCCCCGAACCTGCGGGCCGCGTCACGGCGGGCCCGCTATTGTAACCGCGCCGGCGCAATCTCACGGGTCCCGCGTGCCGAGCCGGCTCAGAACGGCCAGAGCAGCCTGATCCCGTAGGACAGGACCGTCACGGCCGCCAGTCCGCCGAGGTAAAACAGCACGAACCAGCCCAGCCGGCGCCAGGTCTCGATCTTCAGGCCGAGCCGGCGCGGCTCAGTGGTATCCGGCATCCGCCGTGACCTTGCCCCGGAAGACCCAGTAGACATAAGCGGTGTAGCCGAGGATCACCGGCAGGAAGATCACTGCGCCGACCAGCAGCAGTCCCTGGGCATTCGACGCCGCGGCCGCCTGCTCATAGGTCAGGGCGTAGGGCACGAGGTAAGGGAAGATGCCGACCATCAGGCCGATGTAGCCGAGCAGGAAGATCGCGACGGTCCACAGGTAGGGGCCATAGTGACCATCACCGCGCAGCCCCTTCACGAGTTGCCAGAAGGCGATGCCCACCAGGATCGGGATCGGGCTCCACAGCACCAGGCGACCCCAGTCCACATCCGGATAGTTCAGGCCCCAGCGGGTGGCGACCTCGGCCTCGAGCGCGGGGACCCAGAGGCTGACCACGACGATCATCAGCAGCACGACCGCGGCCGCGACGATGCCGGACCGGCGGCACCACGCCTGCAGGCGTCCTTCCGTCTTGATGACCAGCCAGCCGGAGCCGAGCAACGTGTAGCCCCAGATGAGCGCGCAGCCGGTGACGAAGCTGAACGGCGTCAGCCAGTCGAACATCCCGCCGGCGAAGCGGTTGTTCTCGAGATGGACGCCCTGCACCAGCGCGCCCAGGATGAGTCCCTGCGAGAAGGTGGCGACCACCGAGCCCCAATGAAAGGCCTGGTCCCACATGCGCCGCCCGGAACCGTGTGCCTTGAAGCGGAACTCGAACGCGACGCCGCGGAAGATCAGCGCGATCAGCATGAAGCCGATGGGCATGTACACCGCCGGCATCAGCGCGGCGTACGCCATCGGGAAGGCGGCGAACAGCCCGCCGCCGCCCAGCACCAGCCAGGTCTCGTTGCCGTCCCAGAAGGGCGCGACCGAGTTCATCATGATGTCCCGGTCCTCGTCGGTCTCCGCGAACGGGAAGAGGATCCCTACGCCAAGGTCGAAGCCGTCCAGCAGGATGTACATGAAGACGGCGACGGCCAGCAGTCCGGCCCAGATCAGCGGCAGGTTGATGAAATCCATGGCGCTACCCCTTGGCCGGTTCGGTTGTGGCGCCGCGGCCGTCGTCGGCCTCCGGCAACATCCAGGACGCGAGCCGCGGCTTCTCAGGCTCGGCGCCTGCGTCGGTCGGCGGTCCGGCCCAGGCGAGCTTGAACAGGTAGTAGCTGCCGGCCGTGAAGACGATCGAGTAGACGAACACGAACACGATCAGCGAGGTGCCCACGGCCGAGGCCGTGACCGGCGAGACGGAATCCACCGTCCGCAGCAGCCCGTAAACGGTCCACGGCTGGCGCCCGACCTCCGCGACGATCCAACCCGAGATCACGGCGATGAAGCCCAGCGGCCCGCTCAGGAAGCACAGCCGGAGAAACCAGCGCTGCCGTTCCAGGTTGCCGCGCCACGCCTGCCAGGCCCCGAACCAGCCGATGAACAGCATCAGCATGCCGATCGCGAACATGATGCGGAAGCTCCAGAAGACGATGGCGACCGGGGGGCGATCCTCGGCCGGCCACTCCTTCAGTCCCTTGATCGCGCCTTCGAAGGAGTTGGTGACGATGAGGCTGCCGATCTTGGGTACGGCGATCTGGAAATCGTTGCTCTCAGTCTCCTCGTTCGGCATGCCGAACAGCACCAGCGGCGCCTCGCGGTCGTAGCTTTCCCAGTGGCCTTCCATCGCCGCGAGCTTGATGGGCTGGTCGCGATGCACCTGCGCGCCATGCTCATGCCCCGCGATGAGCTGCAGCGGCATGACGATGGCGAGGAAGCCCATCGCCATCTTCATCATCACGCGCGCGTGCGCCGGCTGCGTGCCGCGCAGCAGGTGCAGCGCCGAGACCGAGGCGACGACCAGCGAGGTCGTCAGGTAGGCCGCCAGCACCATGTGGACGAAGCGGTACGGGAAAGAGGGATTGAAGATCACCTCCAGCCAGCTGGTGGCGAAGAACACGCCGTCGCGTAGCTCGTAGCCGGCCGGGGTCTGCATCCAGCTGTTGGCGGCGAGGATCCAGAAGGCCGACATCAGGGTGCCGACTGCGACGATCACCGTCGAGGCGAAATGCAGCTTCGGCCCGACCTTGTTCCAGCCGAACAGCATGATGCCGAGGAACGAGGCCTCGAGGAAGAACGCGGTGAGCACCTCGTAGCCCAGCAGCGGGCCGAGCACGTTGCCGGTGAGTTCCGAGAACAGGCTCCAGTTGGTGCCGAACTGGAAACTCATCACGACCCCGGACACCACGCCCATGCCGAACGACACGGCAAAGATCTTGACCCAGAACTTGTACAGGTCGCGGTAGACCGTCTTCCCGGTCTTGAGCCACAGGCCCTCGATGACCGCCAGGTAGCTGGCGAGGCCAATGGTGAACGACGGGAAGATGATGTGAAAGGCGATGGTGAAGGCGAACTGGAGGCGCGCCAGCAGCACCATGTCTAGGTCGGCCATGATTTCTCCCCGGCAGTCTTGTGCGAAGGGCGGGTCGCCGGGCCGGCGGCCCGCGCCCCATTCTAGTTGAACTCAGCCGCTCAGGCGAAAGCGGCGAGGTCGGCGACGCCGGCGGGGACCCGCGTATCCGGCGCGGCCGGCGGCGCGCAACGACGTTCGACCCACGCCAGCAGGGGCGCCCATTGCTCCAGGTCGCGCCGCACGCGGTGCGCCTTGAACTCGTGCAGGCCGAGGCCCTGCTCCGCCGCGTGGGCATAGACCTGGCTGTTGCGCAGGAGCGTGACGCACGGGATCGACAGCGTATCGAGGAAGCACATCAGCCGCCCGTGCGCGATCGTGCCCGTGCGGACCCGGTTCGCGACCACGGCGACGCGCCCCTGCTGGCGGTCTTCCTTCGCGATCAGCAACAGGTCCGAGATGAACCCCGCGGCCGCGTGCGTATCGATGTCGGTCGGACCGACCGGGATGATGATCGCGTGTGCGCCGCGCGTGTATTCGGCGAGGTTCCGCGCCGGGACCGCGGCCGAGGTGTCGACGACCACGAAGCGGGTCTCGGGCGGCGTGCGCAATTGCCAGCTGCGCGTGACGCGCAGGTTGAGACGATAGGCGGGGATGCCGTGGATCGGGGGGCGCTCGGCGGGGCGGTTCGCGAGCCAGCGCGTCGAACAACCTTGGGGATCGAAGTCCATCAGCGCGGTGGGCGCACCCCGCGCGGCGCACCAGGCCGCGAGGTTGGTGGCCAGCGTCGTCTTGCCGGAGCCGCCCTTGGGGTTCAGGACGACCAGCTTGCGTGGGCCCGGCGGCGGCATTCCCGGCAGCATAACATCGGCCCACAGTTAGAAAGGGCTGGTTAACATAACGCTAACGCAATGATTTTCCAACTATCCCGCTGTGGGGCCCGGGCACGGCGCTAGCTGGCGCCGCCGGCTACGGCCGGGATGATGGCGACGACGTCGCCGTCCGCCAGCGTCGTCCGCAAGCCGTCCAGGCGGCGGGCGTTGCGCTCCCCCACGAACACGTTCACGTAAGGGCGCAATTCGCCCTCGGGCGTGAGCACGCGCGCGAGCAGCGCCGGGCGGTCCGTGCCGAGTCGTTCAAGCGCCTCGCCGACCGTGCCGGCCTCGACGGGTAGCTCGGCGGCGCCGTCCGCGAAGGGCCGCAGGGGGGGCGGAATCTGCACGATGATGCGGCTCATGCGATCTCCAGCAGGTCTTCGACGAAACTCTCGCCGAGCAGCCGCCACGCGCGCAACCGGGGTGCCGCGGGCGCCGCGAGCCCGACGACCAGGTAACACCAGTCGGGCCAGGCCTCGGCCCGGTCCTGCGCCGACGGGACCGGCGCTCCGCCGGGATGCGAGTGCCAGGCGCCAAGCAGCATGCAACCCGCGGCGCGCGCCGCCTGGTCGGCGGCGAGGACGTCCTCCGCCTGGATCTCATACTGCGTCGCCGAGGCGCGGACATTGTGCGCGGGCCGGGCCTCGAGCACGGTGGCCGACGCGCCATGCCGCTCGCCCAGCAACAGCCCGCAACCCTCGAGCGGAAGCTCGGCGAGACAGTGCGCGAGGATCGCGTCATGCAGCGCGCGCGGCAGCCGGATCGTCAGCCGGTCGGGCGGCGGTCCGGGCCGGCGGCGCGTCGGGCCCGGGAACGGCTCAGCGGCCAATGACGGCCACCACCGGGTTCGCATCCCTGAGCCGGGCGAGCACCACGCGGTCGAAGCGATCCGTCAGGGCGAGCGCCTGCGCGGCGGCCTCGGCCGCGAGCTGCTGTCGCGCCGGGTCGTCCACCATGTTGATCACGGGTACGACGCGCGCGTCACCTGCGCCCCTGAGCAGGCCGGCCGGGCTCGCCAGCAGGCGCGCCGCGTGCGCGGGGGTGAACGGCTCGCCCGGCGTCGCCCCGGTGAGCGCCGCGAGGCGCTCGACGCGGTGGGCGATGCGCTCGGAGAGCGGCTCGCCGAGCGCCCGCGCCGACAGCACCGGGAGGAGGGTCGTCATGCCCGGCGGCAGCACCGGCTCGTCGTCGGCGGGCGCCTTGATCCAGCGCATGCGTGCGCCGTCGGCCTTGACGAGGGTCAGGTCGAAGCCGAGCGCGGCATGCAGCGCATCAATCCTGTCCGCCGGCACGCCGGTCAGGCGGCCGGGCTTGTCGCCCGGGCAGGCATAGGCGACGAAGGGCGCCGCGCCGAGCGCCCGCAGTTCGTCTTCCAGCCGCTCCGCCGCGGCGATGACGACGCGCGCGCCCAGCGCGTCCGGCGGTGGCAGGCTGTGGACCGTGGTCGTGAAGGCCACGCGGCCCGGGTGCCGGGCCGCGATGGCGAACAGCACGCTCTTCTTGCCGCCCGCGCCGGTGGCGCAGACGATCCCTTCGCGGGCCCCGAGTAGCTCGAGCAGGTCCGTCACGGCACCCTCCGCACGGCGTTTACTGACAGGATCCGCGGCAGGTAACCGGCCGCGAGCGCCCAGTGTCGCGCGCCGTCGCGGCTCGCGAACAGGTGCCCGCCCGAGGTGCCGAAGAACACGCCGTCCGCGTCGTCCGTGTCCAGCGCCTCGCGCAGCACGGTCACCCAGGCCTGCGCCTGCGGCAGGCCTGCGCTCATCGACTGCCAGCTTGCGCCGGCGTCGCGGCTGCGATAGACGCGCAGCCGGCCGTCCACGACGGTGCGCATGTGCGAATCGGACTCCGGCACCTGGTAGACGGTGTCCGGGTCGCGTGGGTCCGTGGCGATGGCGTAGCCGAAGTTGCCGGGCAGGCCGGCGGTGATCTCGACCCAGCCGCGCCCGCCGTCGTCGCTCCGCCACGTCCCGTGGTAGCACTGGCGATACAGGCGGTCCGGGCGCGCCGGGTGCATCAGCAGCCGGTGCACGTTGTGGCCGCTGTCCGGGTAGGGCGTGGGGAGGTTCTCGGCCCGCACGCCCGCGTTGGCGGGGGTCCAGCTCGCCCCGGCGTCCTCGCTGCGATAGACGCCGCCGGCGGACACGGCCGCGTACAGCCGCGCCGGGTTCGCCGGATCGATGCGGATGGAGTGCAGCGAGAACCCGCCGCGAGCGGGTTCCCAGGTGTCGCGGGTGGGATGCTCGTTCAGCGCGGTCACGGGCTGCCAGCTCGCCGCGCGGTCGTCGCTGGAGAACAGGCCGGCGGGGTCGATCCCCGCGTACAGCCGGCCGCCGGGCGCGGCGGCCAGGTACCAGATCGCCTTCAGCGCCGTGCGGTGCAGTCCTTGCGCGTGCTGCGGCGTCGCCGGCAACGAGATCCAGGAGCGTCCCGCATCCTCGCTGCGGTAGATGTGCGCGCCCCAGATCTTGTGGCTCGCTGCGGCGTAGAACACGCCGGGTTCCTCGGGCGGCGCGCAGGTATGGATCACCTCGTAACCGGCGATCGACGGGCCCTCGAGCCGCCATCCGTCGCGGTCCGGCGTGGCGATGAACAGGCCCTTCTGGGTGCCGACCAGCAGGGCGAGGTCGCCGCCGCCCGCGCTCACGTCTCCAGCAGCCTCGGCATCAGGTCGACGAGATTGCAAGGCCGCGTACGCCGGTCCAGCTGCGCCTCGATGAGCTCGTCCCAGGCCGTGGCGCAGGCGCCGGACGAGCCCGGCACGCAGAAGATGTACGTCCCGTTGGCGACCCCCGCGACGGCGCGCGACTGGATCGTCGAGGTCTTGATCTGCTGCCAGGAAATCATGCGGAAGGTCTCGCCGAACCCGTCGAGTGTCTTGTCCAGCAGCGGCTGCACCGCTTCCGGGGTGCCGTCACGCCCGGTGACGCCGGTGCCCCCGGTGGTGATGACGGCCTGCACCTGAGGGTCGGCGATCCAGCCGGAGACTACGGCCCGGATCGCGTAGATGTCGTCGCGCACGATGCGCTTTTCGGCGCAGCGGTGCCCGGCCTTCGTGAGCCGCTCAACCAGCAGCCTGCCTGACTTGTCCTCGTCCTCGCCGCGGCTGTCGGAAACCGTGAGGACCGCGATGTTCAGCGGCAGGAAGGCTGGGTCTGGCATGGTGGGATCCCGTGCAGTGGCGACTGGTCAGGCATTGTAAGCCACCGCACCGAGGGTCGAGATATCGTATCCCCCCAGCATCCGGGCCCGCTCGTACATCCGGTCGCTGCGCGCGAACTCGAGCAGGCGCTGCACGGGCGCGTCGAAGTAGTGCCGGCGGCGGATCGCCAGCTCGAAATTCTCGAGGTGGAGAGGAATGAACTCGAGACCGTGCCGGCGCGCGGCGGCCTCGATGGCCACGCCGACATCCGCCTGGCCCTCGCGGATGGCCAGCGCCAGGTCGTCTTCGCTCAGTGAAGGGTGATCCGACAGCAGCAGCGACCCGCGGTCGATCCCGGCCCGCTCCAGCAACGAGCGGAACAGGGTATCGGCGCCCGCCTCCGGCTGGCGTTGCGCGACACGGAGTCCCGGGCGCTGGAGGTCGGACAGGCGGCGCACACCGAGAGGATTGCCGGGCGGCAGCAACAAGCCCTGGCGACGCACCGCCCAGTGGATCAAGACCAGGTCACGCATCCCGCCGAGCCCAAGCGCGACCGGCGTGTTGTAGGCGCCGCTCTGCGGGTCGAGCACGTGCAGTCCCGCGAGCATCACCCGGCCCTCCAGCAGGCGCCGGGCGCCATCCATGCTGCCGCGGCACAGCAGGGCCAGGCCCGCGCCGGACTCGCGCGCGGCCCACTCGAGCAACGGGTCATGGCTGCCGGCCAGCACCGCGGCCACCGGCGCGCTGCTCTGCTCGTCGCCCTCGAGGTGGTTCATGACCCAGAGGTCGATCATCTGGCGGGGAAACAGCAGCTTGCCGGTGATCCGCACGCAGGGCATGTCCCCGTGCCGGACCAGGTCGTAGACCTTCCGTTCCTTCAGCCGCAGGTAGGCGGCGACTTCGGCCGTCGTGAGGTATTCGGGGGTGGTAAACATGTCGTTACGTGTCGTTCTTATGTTTGGATTTCCAAAGCTGCTTCACCAAGACATCCAAGTGGTAATAATGCAGCACAATCTGGCACCGATGCCAGTCCCCGTGTCCATTCCTCCGCTGGGAGATTCCCCATGACCCGACGCCTGCTGACCACCTTCGCCCTGCTGGGCCTGCTGCTCGCCGCGCCGCTCCAGGCTGAAGACCGCTTCATCGTCCTGGCCTCCACGACCTCGACTGAGAATTCCGGCCTGTTCTCGCACCTCATCCCGATTTTCACGACGGCGACGGGGATCGAGGTCCGCGTCGTGGCGGTGGGGACCGGCCAGGCCTTCGCGATCGCCCGCAACGGCGACGCCGACACCGTGCTGGTGCACGACACGGCGGGCGAGAAAAAAATGGTCGAGGAAGGCTACGCGACCGAGCGGCGCGACGTCATGTACAACGATTACGTCATCATCGGCCCGGCGAGCGACCCCGCCGGGATCCGCGCCGCGACGTCCGCCGCGGACGCGTTCAAGCGCATCGCCGCGGCCGGGAGCCCGTTCGCCTCGCGCGGCGACGACAGCGGCACGCATCGCGCGGAAAAGCGGATCTGGGCCGCGGCCGGGATCGAGCCGGGCGATACCTGGTATCGCGAACTTGGCAGCGGCATGGGCGCGACGCTGAATACGGCGGCCGGCATGGACGCGTATGTGCTGGCCGATCGCGGCACCTGGATCAGCTTCGCCAACCGCCGGGACCTCGAGTTGCTGTATGCCGGTGACGCGGCGCTGTTCAACCAGTACGGGAGTCTCCGCCTGAGCGCCGAGCGGCATCCGCACCTCAAGCACGAACTGGCGAGCCAGTGGCACGAGTGGCTGATGTCCGCTGACGGGCAGGCCGCGATCGCCGGCTTCAAGCTGAATGGCGAGCAGCTGTTCTTCCCGAATGCCAGCAAGGACTGACGCGGGTTTTTTTCTTCCAGCACCGACCGACAGGATCAATCACATGCAAACAACCAGAGTCTCCGCCACATGCTGTGCCGCTGCGCTCGGCGTGCTGGCATTCGCCCTTTCCTGGCCGGCGCATGCCGCGCCGGAGTTCAAGCTCCGCGGCCGCTTGCACATGGATTACGCCATTCACGACGAGGACCAGGTGCCGCTCTCGGACGGCGTCCTCAACCGGCGCGCCCGCATCGGCGTGCAGGGCAAGATCGACGACACCTGGTCCGGGTTGATCGAGTACGACTTCGCGGAGAACGGCACCAGCGCGTCGGATCTCATTCTCAGCCGCGGCCTGGGCGCGGGCACATTGAAGATCGGGCATTTCAAGGTGCCGATGGGTTTTGACGAGCTTTCCAGTACGAATACGATCCCGTTCATCGAGCGGGCCGCGCCCAATGCGACGATCGTGGACGCGCGCCGGCTCGGCGTCGGCTACGATTATTTTTCCGGCGATTTCGGTTTCCAGGGCATGCTGTACAGCCGTGCGCTGGGCAGTGCCAACAACCCGGAGGGGGACGAGCCCCTGGGGATCGGGGCACGCTTCCTCTACGCGCCCAAGTTCGACAACGGGGTCCTGCACCTGGGCGTCTCCGCGGCCTACGAGGATGCCCAGGACTTCGCCAACCGGCGCTACCGGGCGCGCCCCGAGTCCAACGTGGACGGCAATCGTCTCGTCGACACCGGCAACATCACGGAAGTCAGCTCGACCACCAAGCTGGGCCTTGAGGCTTACTGGCAGACCGGTCCGTTTTCGGCGCTGGCGGAATACTACTCGGTGAGCGTGGACCGCGATGCCGGCGAGGAACCCGACTTCAGCGGCTGGTTCGTTCAAGGCAGCTGGTTCCTGACGGGCGAAAACCGCAGCTACCGCAACGGGACCTACCGTGGCGTGACGCCGAAGCAGGCCGGTCGCGGTGCCTGGGAACTGGTGGCGCGGTACAGCACGCTGGACCTGATTGATGCAGGTTTCCAGGGCGGCGAGCAGGACATCATCACCGTCGGCCTGAACTATTACTACAGCGCCAACATCCGCTTCATGGTGAACTACCTCATAGTGGACGTGACGGACAGCGCGGCGACGGTGACCGGCGAGGTGGTGGGTGACGATTCGCCGAACATCCTCCTCGCGCGCGCCCAGTTCTCGTTCTAGATTCCCGGCGATGCGAGGGCGGGTGCTTCTTCCCCGGCGCCCGCCCTCAGCAGAGCCCCGCGAAGGGCTGCACGAGCACCTCCTCGCCAGCCTCGACGTTGCCGCCGTCCTCCGGCAGGACGATGAAGCAGTTGGCGTGCGCCATGGAGCGCAGGATGCCGGAACCCTGCCGTCCGGCGGGCACGACCCGGTAACGGCCCTCTGTTGCCATCGTGAGCACGCCGCGCTGGAACTCGCGCCGGCCGGGCTTCTTCTTCAGGCGTGACTCGAGCGTGGCGGTGACGCGCAGCGGCGTCTCCGGCGCAGCCAGGCCGGCGAGGATCCGGAGCGCCGGCTGCACCAGCTGGTAGAAGGTCACCATCACGGACACCGGGTTGCCGGGCAGGCCGAAGAACAGCGCGCCCGCGACCCGGCCGAAGGCGATCGGCCGGCCGGGCTTGATGGCCACGGTCCAGAAGCCGACCTCGCCGATCCGGTCGAGCGTCTCGGTGACGAAATCCGCCTCGCCGACGGAGACGCCGCCGGAAGTGATCACCACGTCCGCCTGGGCCGCGGCGGCGAGGAAGGCCGCTTCCAGGTCCTCGCGCCGGTCGCGCACCACGCCGAGATCCACCACGTCCGCGCCGAGCCGCTTCAGCATGCCGTAGAGCGTGTAGCGGTTGCTGTCGTAGATCTGGCCGGGGCCCAGCGTTTCGCCGATGGAAGCGAGCTCGTCGCCGGTGGAGAAAAAGGCCACGCGCGGCCGGCGGCGTACGCGCACCTCGCCGATGCCGAGCGAGGCGATCATGCCGAGGTGCGCGGGGCGCAGCAGTATGCCGGCGTCCATGGCGATCTCGCCGGCCTTCAGGTCCTCGCCGGCGAAGCGCACGTTCTGGCCCGGCGTATGGCGCGACCCGATGATCGCTATGTCGCCCTCGCGCCGCACCTGCTCCTGCATGACGACCGTGTCAGTACCCGCGGGCACCGTGGCGCCGGTCATGATGCGCACGCATTCCCCGGGGCCGGCCGTGCCGTCGAAGGGCCGGCCCGCCCAGGACGTGCCGATGACGCGAAACTCGCGTTCGCCCTCGGTGGGCAATTGGGCGCCGTCGAGCGCGTAGCCGTCCATCGCCGAGTTCGTGTGCGACGGCACGTCCAGCGTGGAGTGGATCGGCGCATACAGCACGCGGTCCAGCGCATCGCGCGTGGCGACGCTCTCGAAACCCTCCACCGGGCCGAGTTCTGCGCTGATCCTGGCCAGGGCTTCCTGGAGCGTCTGGGCCGCGTCGTCGTGTCCGCCGCAGCCGGTGTTCTGTTGTTTCATACGGGGTTCCTGGTCGGCGGTCCGTCCCGCCTGCTCAATGGGTCCGGACGCCGGCCGCGAAGCGGGCCTCGAGTGCGGCGCGTTCGTCCGGGTCATTCACGTTGACGAAGGTCTCCGGGAGGGCGGAGAAGTCCACCTGCGCCAGCCGGTGCTGCGCGAACCAGCGATCGATCTTGCGGTCTCCCCCGGCGAGATAAGCCGCGAGGCTGTCCGCGAGTTCGCGCCGCACCAGGGCGAACACCGGTTGCAGCCGCTCGCCGTCGAACGGCACCGCGATCTCCGCGTCCTCCCGTTCGAGCGCGGAATATAGCCGTGCCGCGAGGTCCGGGGCCAGCAGGGGGCAGTCGCAGGGTGCGGTCAGCACGAGCGTCGTCGCCGCCGCGCGCAGGCCGGCGGCGAGCCCGGCCAGCGGGCCGAGGAAGCCTGCATCGTCGTCCGGCACCACCGGCCAGCCGAACCCGGCGTAACGATCGAGGTTGCGGTTCGCATTGATTACGATGTGCTCGACCTGCGGCGCAAGCGCCGCGATCACGTGCGCGATCATGGGCCGGCCCGCCAGCTCGACCAGGCCCTTGTCCATGCCGCCCATGCGGGTGGCGCGGCCGCCGGCGAGGATGACTGCGGTGATGGGTGCCCGCGGGGGCGCTGCATCGCTCATCGGTGGATTGTTACTTCGCGGCAGAGCTCAGGCAAGCAGCGCGCCGCCGATGAAGCGCGCGGCGGTCGCGTCGCGGGGGCCCGCGAAGAAGGAAGCCGCAGGGGTGTGCTCCAGCAGCCGCCCCTTGTGCAGGAAAATCACTTCGTTGGCGAGGCGCCGAGCCTGGCCGATGTCGTGCGTGGTCATGATGACGCGTGCGCCCGCGCCCTCGAACGCTTTGATCAGTTCCTCGATGGCGCGGGTCGCCTCCGGATCGAGGTTGGCAGTCGGCTCGTCCAGCAGCAGCACGTCCGGCTTGAGGACCCAGGCGCGCGCGATCGCGAGGCGCTGCTGTTCGCCGCCCGACAGGGTGCGCGCCGACTGGTGAGCCTTGTCGGCGAGACCCGCAGTCTGCAGCGCCTCGTCCACCAGGGCGGCCCGACGGGAACGCGGCAGGCCGCGCACGCGGAGCGCATGCAGCAGGTTGCCCGCCACCGAGCGGCGCAGCATCACGGGACGCTGGAACACCATCCCCTGGCGGTGGCGGGCCTCGTCGGGCGAACGGCCGGCCCAGCGGATCTCGCCCGCGTCCGGGCGGAGCAGGCCGTGGCAGAGCTTCAGCAGCACGCTCTTGCCCGCGCCGTTCGGTCCGAGCACGATGGTGCGCGCCGCCGCGCCGATCTCGAAGGACACATCATCGAGGATCCGCTTCCCGCCGGCGGCGTAGCTGAGCCCGCTGACGCACAGCGGCATCAGCGGGTTCGCTCGTCCCGCCGCCGGCCCCGTTGCCGGGCGGAACACGCTGTCAGGCATAGCGGCGATGGGCGGAGTCTCCAATCAGTGTTGCGGTGGCATTGACGGCGGCGGCCAGCACGATGAGCACCACGCCGAGCGCGAGCGCCAGCGCCAGGTTGCCCTTGCTGGTCTCGAGGGCGATGGTCGTGGTCATCACGCGGGTGTGATGCAGGATGTTGCCGCCGACGATCAGCACGGCTCCGACTTCCGCGATGGCGCGGCCGAAGCCCGCCAGCACCGCGGTCATGAGCCTGAAGCGGCCGTCCCAGAGCAGCGTCGCGATGCTGGCGAGCCGGCCCGCGTCGAGCGAGCGCAGGTGCTCGTCGTATTCCTCGTGCAGGTCCTGGACGGTCTGCCGGGTCAGCGCCGCGATGAGCGGCAGCACGAGGACGAACTGGGCGATGATCATCGCCGTGGGGGTGAACAGCAGGCCGAACTCGCCGAGCGGCCCCGAACGCGACAGCGCCATGTAGACGGCGAGCCCGACCACCACCGGCGGAAGGCCCATCAGGGCGTTCAGGAGAATCACCACGGCGCGCCGTCCTGGGAAACGGAACATGCCGACCGTCGCGCCGAGCGGCAACGCGACGGCTGCGGCCAGCAGCACGGCGGCGATGCTCACGTACAGGGACAGCGTGACGATCTCGACCAGGTCCGGGTCGAGGCCGAAGATGAGCCGGGCGGCCAGCGCGAAGGCGGCGGAGAAATCGTTCATGGTGCCGGGGGTCTGTCCTGCTGTTCGGCGCGCCGCATGGGGCGTCGCCGCTACGGGAAATCATGCAATTCGGGTGCCATTGTCGACGAAATGGTCGATGTATGTCATCGGAAATCAGTGATTTCCGGACAGGGCCCGGAAAAAATGACGCAATGAGACATTTTTATGCAACGGCAACCACATGTTGTGGATTTATGACGCAGCGATTAGCATCTTTCATCCCCTGCGCGAGGCAGATGATCCGGATGGAACAGAGCATTGCGACGCGGCACTGAATCGGGAGAGATTTCGCTGAAGAATTCTTCGGTATTGCTGGTCGGCGGCGACCCCGCCTACCGCAGCCGGCTGCGCTCGGGTCTCGGCAAGCATGTCGCGCTGGTCGATTCGGCCGAGGGCGCGATCAAGGCCGGGAAACTGCTGGAGCGCTGCAATTTCGAGTTCCTGGTCGTGAATGCGGAGCTTCCGGACCTGCCCGCGCTCGACTGGATCGACGGCCTGCTAGCCAAGGGCGCCGGCACGAAGATCCTGCTCTCCGCGCACCGTCCCGATTCGACGTTTGTGATCGAGGCCATGCGCCGCGGGGTGATCGACGTGCTCGAGCAGCCGCTGGAGACCGAGGGCCTGCTGCATGCGCTGCAGCGGCACGCCCCGCCGCGGGGCGCCGCGCAGGTGCCGACCCGCCTGCCGGACTCGGCGAACGCCGCCTCGAGCGAGCGCGACCTCATCGGCGACAGCGCGCAGATGCGCGCGGTCCGGGACCTGATCAGGCGCATCGCGCCGCTGCCCGGAACGGTGCTCGTCGAGGGCGAAACGGGGACCGGCAAGGAGCTGGTCGCGCGCTGGCTGCACGTGGCCAGTTCCCGCCGGGGCGAGTTCGTCGCGGTGAACTGCGGGGCCATCGCCCCGGAGCTGCTCGAGAGCGAGCTGTTCGGGCATACGAAGGGCGCCTTCACCAGCGCCCACCAGGGCCGGGAAGGCCTGTTCGTGGCGGCGCGCGGCGGCACGCTCTATCTCGACGAGATCAGCGAAATGCCGTTCTCGCTGCAGGTGAAGCTCCTGCGCGTGCTCGAGGAAGGGGCCCTCAGGCCGGTCGGCTCCGACCAGGAAATCCCAGTGGATGCGCGCATCGTCGCCTCGACGCAGCACGACCTGGCGAGGCTCGTGCGCGAGCGGCGCTTCCGGGAGGATCTCTACTTCCGCCTGAACGTGGCGCAGATCAACCTGCCGCCACTACGCGACCGGCTCGCGGACATTCCCCTGCTGGCGCGACATTTCATGGACCTGCTGTCGGTCAGCCTGGGCGTGGAGCCGCTGGCGCTGGACGCGCGCACGACCGGGCGGCTGCAGGAGCATGCCTGGCCCGGCAATGTCCGCGAACTGAAGAACGTCATCGAGCGCAGCCTGATGCTCGGTGAACTGGCGCTCGACCAGCTGGCGCCGGCGCCCCGGCGCGACGAGCAGCCGGTGGCCGAGTATCCCCTCGACTGGACGCTCGAAGAGGTCAAGGAGCACCACATGGCGCGCGTATTGCGGGCCATGGGCGGGAACAAGTCGGCCGCGGCGCGTCGCCTTGGCGTCTCCAGGAAGACCCTGGAGCGCCGGCTGCAGCTCGGTCCGGGCGAAGGCGAACTGGCCTGAGCGCCCGCAACAATTTCACGGCACCACAACACATCTGACCTAAGGAGAACAGACCATGACCGCATCCGTCCTGGACGAAGAGAAATTCAACCTC
>JBLRWH010000028.1:0-29918 GCA_047921395.1 Gammaproteobacteria bacterium | reverse complement strand
AGCGACAGCGACGGCACGTCGCCCGCCGGCGCAACCCCGAGCACCCGACAGAAAAACGCCAGCTCGGCCTCGAGCGCGGCGCGGACGTTTTCCGCGCGGCGGAAGCCATGGCCTTCGTCGGGGAACTCCAGGTATGCGGTCGGCACGCCGCTGGCCCGCAGGGCCGCATGCATCTGGCGGCTCTGCGCCGGCGGCACAACCCGATCCTCGCCACCCTGGAAGAAGATCACCGGGCAGCGGATGCGCGCGGCGTGGCGCAGTGGCGAGCGCGCCTCGATCAGCCGCCGCGTGGCGGGGGCGTCCGGCGGTCCGAACAGCCAGTGGTCATAGCGCGATTCAAACTTGTGGGTGGTATCGAACAGCCCATCGAGGTCCGCGACGCCGAAATAACTCGCACCGCCCCGGAAGGCGTCCGTGAACGCCAGCGCGGACAGCACGGTGAAGCCGCCCGCGCTGCCGCCGCTGATGAAGGCCGCGCCGGCATCCGCGAGTCCGCGTCCCGCGAGATACCGGACGCCCGCGACGCAGTCCTCGACATCGGCGCTGCCCCAGCGGCCATAAAGGCTTTCGCGATAGGCGCGGCCGAAGCCGGTGCTGCCGCGGTAGTTGACGTCGAGCACGGCGAAGCCGCGCGTGGTCCAGAACTGGACCTTCGCGTCGAAGGCCGTGGCGGCGGCCGAGGTGGGGCCGCCGTGACACTTGACGATGACCGGCGGCGCGGCGTCCGCGGGCCCCTCGTGCATCGGGTTGGTCGGCGGATAGTAATTCGCGTAGGCCTGCGTCCCGTCCGCGGTCGGAAACGCGATGGGCTCGGGCCGCGAGATCCACTCGTCCTCGAGCGGCAGCGGTCCGCAGTCGACGACCAGGCGCGCGCGCATGTCAGGTCCATCCAGCAGGTAGACGCCGGTGCTCCGGTCCGGCGCACCCGCCAGTGCGACCGCTTCTTTGCCGTCGGTCGCGAAATGCTCGATCGCTTCCAGCCGCCAGAACTGGCGCGCCGCAAGCCCGCGGCCGAAGCGCCACAGTTCCCAGCTGCCGTCGCGTGTCATCGCGCCGAGCAGGCCGCCGGCGATCTCGCCCCAGGTCGACTGGCCGAAGACCCACTGCGGCAGGCCGCCCTCCGAGTCCATCTCGGTGAGCCGCTCGACCTGGCCATCTGCCCGCCAGGCGTAGTGATTCCACCAGCCATCCGGGTCCGCCACGAAGCCCAGCCGGCCGTCGCGCAGCCACTCGGGCTGGAACACGGCGACCCGGTCTCCGCCGGCCACCTGCCGCGCCCGGGCGAATCGCCCGGATGTGTCGAGGTCCGCAACCCAGAGCGCATTGCCGTCCCAGGGCAGGTTCGGATGGTCCCACGACAGCCAGGCGAGCCTTGCACCATCGCGATCGAGGCGCGGCGACGCGTGGAAGTCGCGGCCCTGCACGAGCGTCGTGACCTGGCCGTCATCGCTGATCGCCACGATCGAGTTCGCGGGCTCGCCGGGCGCCCCGTGGTCCTCGCACACCGCCAGCAGCCGCGGCCGGACGGGGTCGCGCACCAGGTCGGCATAGCGTCGTTGATCGGCGGGCGTCAGGCGCTGGATGTTGCCGTCCGCATCCCGGTGCCAGACGGCCTGGTCTGCGTCGTTGACGAACCAGGCCTCGCGGCCGGCGACGCAGAAGCTGCCGCCGCCGTATTCATGCGCGCGGCTACGCACGCTCCAGGGCGCGGGCGTCAGCTCGGTACGCCGGCCGTGGGCGTCCTGCATCAGCGTGGTGCGGCCGCCCTCCGCGGGCCGCAGCTCCAGCCAGCTCACGACGTCGCCGCTGCGGCATGGCTGCGAGATCCGCTTTCCAGCCGTCGCGACCTGCGCGGCCTCGAGCGGCGATGTCCAGCTGCCGAAAGGTGCGCGCCGCGGCTTCATCGGGCGCCGCGCTCGATCGGGAAGCGGAAGTCGGATTCGCCGGCGGAGTCCCCGGCCGCATCGAAACGGCGTTCTGTGAATTCCATGGTGTCGTTCTCCAGGAGCTTCAGCACAGTCGAGCAACGGGTGCCATAGTGGGGGCTCACGATGAAAGGCGAGGACAGCAGGCGCTCCCACTCCGGGCCGATGCCGGTGTCTGGCATGTCTGCCGCGGCGGCCGGTTCGCGGTCGGCGAGCATCTCCAGCAGTAGCCCGCTCGGCGCGCCGTCCGCGAGCAGAGCTTCGAATCGGGCCCGGGTTTTGCGGAGCTTGGGCCAGGGGGTGTCGAGCAGGTGGTTGGAGAGGCCGTAGACGCCCGGTTCCAGCACCTCCGGGCCGCGACCGCGGTTCGAGAGGTAGACCAGCGTGTCGGGATCGCCCAGCAGCAGGTTGAAGCCGGCGTAGTCCTGGGCACGCCCCGCAATGTCCCGCGCGAACGCCTCGGGCGTCGCCCCGTGCGCGAGATAGTTCGTGACCAGCTCGCCGCGCGACCGTGGACCCCGGCCCTCCTCGAGCGGCTCGCGGAAATTCGTCACGACCGCGTAGCGTCCGGAGCGATGTGCGGCGAGCCAGGTTCCGCCCGCGCGCAGGTCCTTGCCGCCGACGATCTCGTTCTCCCACCAGTCGGCCGCCGCAGCGGGGCGCGCGTGGAACTCGTCGCGATTGCCGGCCAGCACCAGCCGATGGATTGCATCGGGTCGCCACGCGAAGACGAGCAGGCACATCGGCGTCAGCCCCGGCCGCTCAAGGCTCGGGCCTCGTAATCCAGGGACCCGGCTCGGTTTCGGCCGCGAGGCGCCGGCCGGGCGCCGAGTCGAACCAATCCTCGATGAGGCGATACGCGATCGAGACGCGCGGCGGCAGCAGGATGCGCCGCGCGACGATGTCGTCGCGGTCGACCCAGCGCGCGTCCTCCAGTTCGCCATCGCGCAGCGCGATCTCGCCGCCCGCCGGTCGCGCCCGGAAGCCGAGCATCAGCGAGGAGGGGAACGGCCAGGGCTGGGAGCTGTGATATTCGAGATCGCCGGCGTAGATGCCGGTTTCCTCCCGGATCTCGCGCCGCACGGCGTCCTCGAGGCTCTCGCCGGGTTCGACGAACCCCGCGATGGTCGAGTAGCGCCCGGCCGGCCAGGAGGCCGGGCGGCCGAGCAGGCAGCGTGTCTCGTCGGCGACCAGCACGATGATCGCCGGATCCACGCGCGGAAAATGCTTGGCGCCGCAGCCCCGGCACTCGCGCGCGTGGCCGGCCTCGATGCTCGCGGTCGGCGCCCCGCAGAGGCCGCAGTGCCGATGCCCCTCGTGCCACACGACCATGGCGCGCGCATAGGCGAGCAGTGCCGCGTCGTCCGGGTTGAGCCGGTCGCCGATGCCGCGGATCTCTTCGAAGCTGCCGGCTAGCGGCGGCGGCGCGTCGCCCTCCAGGGCGATGGCAAAGCAGGGCAGCTCGTCGCGGTGGCCGAGCAGCACGGCCTCGTGACCGGCACCGTGCGCGGCGACGACTTCACGGGAAAGAAACACGGGCGCCAGCACCTCCCCGGCCAACACCAGGTTGCGGCGCTTCCAGACCGCCAGGTAGAGGCCGCGCGCGCGCGCCGACTCGAGCCAGGCGCTGTCCTTGCGCAGGTGGCCCAGCCGATCAAGGAGCGCGTCAGCGAGGAAGTTACTGCGTGCCGAGCTCATTCCGCGGCGATATCCAGGGGGCGCGCGGCCACGACGATGCCGTCCGAGTCGGCGTACAGGTGCTCGCCCGGCCGAAAGGTCACGCCCGCGAAGCTGACCGACACGTCGCGCTGGCCGTCCCCGCGCTTGTGCGTCTTCAGCGGGATGGTGCCGAGCGCCCGCACGCCGATTTCGAGCTGGTCGATCGCGGCGGAGTCGCGGATGCAGCCGTTGATGACGATGCCCTTCCAGCCGTTCCTGACGGCCAGTTCGCCGAGCATGTCGCCGAACAGCGCCCGCCGCTGCGAGCCGCCGCCGTCCACCACGAGAATTCGACCTTCGCCCGGCTCCGACAGCGCCTCGCGCACCTTCGAGTTGTCCTCGTAGCACTTGACCGTGGCGATCGGGCCGTCGAATGCGGCGAGCCGGCCATAGCGAAGGAACATCGATTCCACCACGTGCAGGTCGCGCTCATGGGCGTCGCAGAGGTCGGCAGTGTTGTAGGCCATGGTCACTCCGTCGGCGGGGGGCAAGCCGACATTCTACGCTGCCAGCGAAGGCCTGTTCACACCTGGCCCCGTCGCGGCGACCCGCCGACTGTGAACAGGCCCTAAACGGTTCAGCGCCCGCAGCGTCTCGCCTCGGCAGCGGCCCGGGTCGGTCGCGCCCGGGGAGCGACACGGCAGGCGGGGCACTGCCGGCCGTCCAGCGCGAGCGCGTCCTGCACGTAGAAGGTGTTGCAGTCGGCGCAGTCCAGCAGCAGCAGCTCGTCGCGCTCGAGCAGGTTGGCCAGCAGGCTCCAGGCGTGGTCGAAGCTGATCGCGCTGCCGGGATCCGCGGCGCGGAAGTCCTCGTAGGCGTCGCAGAATCGCTGGCCGAAAAGCAGGCGGTCGGCCAGGGTCTCGGGCGCCGTCACGAGATCCGGGAGGATTCGCAGCAGGCGCCAGTTCGCGAAAACATGCACGAGCAGGGAAGCCTCCGACTGGATCCAGGGGTTCCGCACGAAGAATTCCACGCTCGAGGGCGATTTGCCCCGGTGTCGCTTGACGTTGGTGCCGGTGCGATGCTTGAAGTACGTGCCGTAGAGCTTGCGGATCCGGTCCTGGCTGAAGCCGGTGCAGTGGGTGATGATGTGGGTGCGGGCCTCGTGGCGGATCATGCGGATCGCGAGATCCAGCCTGGCCTGCTCGCCCGCGTAGCGGTTGTCGGTGATTCTCATGGCGGCATCTTCCCTTCGGACCAGCAGTCTCCGCGATTGCCCCGCGGAGTAAAAATGCTATATTTGGGCCAAAACTACCATATATGGACGTTTTTGGGTGTTTCTGGCTGGACCGAGCGAATATTCCCCGGTCAATTCGAGCCCCGGCGTATCTATGCTCAGCAGCGCATGGGAGGAGGAACATGACACTCGAGATCACAGTTGTCGCGCGCGACTTCGCCGAACTGAACGAGGGCTTCCTGGAACTGGTCGCGAATGGCCTGGAGTCGGGGCTGTCCGGCGCCGTGGCAGCCCGCCTGCGACGGCTCGAAAGTGCATCGAGGCGCCGGCTTGGCGCAGCGCCTTTCGCGCTGTTCGGCTTCGGCTTCGAGGACGAGGCTGCCTGGGCCGGACTGCTGTCACCGGGTGTCCGTGACCTGGAGCCGGGCTACCGGCCGTGCCCGCCGGAGGTGGAGCGGTTCACGCTGCTCGCCTTGATGGCGCTGCGGAGTTGCGTGCGCTCGGCGCCGCGCAGCGTCGCCGCCTGGGTCGGGCTGCCCACCGATACGCGCAAGCGGCTGGCGACGCAGGAGATCAGCAGCCTGGGATTCGTGGCGCCGCTGGCGGCGCCACGCTTGCGCGGCCGGCTCGCCCACCGCGAGGTCTTCTGGTTGCGCTATATCGATGCCGCGACGAGCAACGACGAGCCGCAGCTCAAGGTGCTCGCCGCGCAGGGCCGGCAGTGGACGATCCGGCGCTCGCTCGGCCTCTCGCAGACCTTGCACCCCGTGCGCGGATTTCGTCGCTCCTGACCGCCGCCCCGCCTCGGGGCATGAAGCTTGGTAGAATGGCGGACTTCGCCGGACCGTGGGGTCGCGACCCCCGTGCAGCGTCCCGTTTGGCTCCCAGGCAGAGAAATGAAGGCCCTCGAACTCAGCAACCTGAGCAAGACCTACCCGAACGGCGTGCAGGCGCTGAAGGGCATCGACCTGTGCGTGGAGGAGGGGGATTTTTTCGCCTTGCTCGGCCCGAATGGCGCCGGGAAGAGCACGACCATCGGCATTGTGACCTCGCTGGTCACCAAGACCGGCGGGACGGCAAAAATCTTCGGGCATGACATCGACCGGGACTTCTCCGCGGCGAAGGCCTGCATCGGCCTGGTGCCGCAGGAGCTGAATCTCAACCAGTTCGAGAAGGTCGAGAGCATCGTCGCCACGCAGGGCGGTTACTACGGCTTGCCGCGCCGCGTCGCGCTCGAGCGCGCGGAGAAATACCTGCGCGAGCTGCAGCTCTGGGACAAGCGCAACGATATCGCCCGCTCGCTCTCTGGCGGCATGAAGCGCCGCCTGATGATCGCCCGCGCGCTGGTGCACGAGCCGCGGCTGCTGATCCTCGACGAGCCGACCGCCGGCGTGGATATCGAGATCCGCCGCTCGATGTGGGAATACCTGCGCAAGGTGAATGCCGAGGGCGTCACCATCATCCTGACGACGCATTACCTGGAAGAAGCCGAGAGCCTGTGCCGCAATGTCGCGATCATCGACCAGGGCCGGATCGTGGAAAACGATCGCATGAGCCGCGTGCTGCGCAAGCTGCAGCTGGAGACCTTCGTACTGACGCTCGAGGCCGAGATCGCTGCACCTCCGGCGCTGGAGGGCTTTGCCGTCCGGCTGATCGATCCGACCACGCTCGAGGTGGACGTCGATAGCCGCCACGGCATGAATGAGCTGTTCCACGCACTCACCGTCGCTGGCGTGAAGGTCGCGTCGATGCGCAACAAGGCGAACCGCCTCGAGGAGCTGTTCATCCGCCTCGTGGACCAGAAGACCGACGGCCGGGCGGCCTGAGACGCGGCACCATGGATCTACGCTCCCAATGGCATGCGCTCTCGACGCTGGTCATCAAGGAATACAACCGCATCGTACGGATCTGGATCCAGACCATCCTGCCGCCCGCGATCACCATGACCCTGTACTTCATCATTTTCGGCAGCCTGATCGGCAGCCGCATCGGGCCGATGGACGGCTACGGCTACATGGAGTTCATCGCACCGGGGCTGATCATGTTGTCGGTGATCACCAATTCGTACGGCAACGTCGTGAGCAGCTTCTTCGGCGCCAAGTTCGGCCGCCACATCGAGGAAATGCTGGTGTCGCCGATGCCCAACTACCTGATCCTGGTCGGGCACATCGCCGGCGGCGTGATCCGTGGCCTGATGGTCGGCGGCGTCGTGACGCTCGTCGCGCTGTTTTTCACGCGACTGGATATGCAGCACCCGTGGATCGTGCTGTCCACCGTCATCCTGACGGCCGTGGTGTTCTCGCTCGGTGGCTTCATCAACGCGGTGTTCGCGCGCAAGTTCGACGACATCAGCATCGTGCCTACCTTCGTGCTCACGCCGCTGACCTACCTTGGCGGCGTGTTCTACTCGATCTCGCTGCTGCCGGAGTTCTGGCAGACGGTCTCCAGGGCCAACCCGATCCTGTACATGGTGAATGCCTTCCGTTACGGCGTGCTGGGCACGTCCGACATCCCGATCGGCACGGCGTACGCGATCATCTTCCTCGCCATCGCGCTGTTGTATGGCGTCTCGCTGTACCTGCTGAACAAGGGCATCGGCATCCGCGACTGAGATGTGCGGCCGCTACGCCTTCTTCACCCCCATCGAGGCCGTGACCCGGCTGTTCGGGGTGAGCGAAGTGCATGCCCATGAAATCGAGCCCCGCTACAACATCGCGCCCACCCAGGACGTGCCGATCATCCGCGTTTCACCGTTCCTCGACGACGGCGAGGCGCACCCGCCGGTGCGTGAGCTGGCGCTGGCGCGCTGGGGCCTGGTCCCGTTCTGGGCGAAGGATCTTGCCATCGGCAATCGCATGATCAATGCGCGCGGCGAGACCGTGGCGCAGAAGCCCGCGTTCCGGGCCGCATTCCGCAAGCGTCGCTGCCTGGTGCCGGCCGATGGTTTTTTCGAATGGCAGCGCACGGCGTCCGGCAAGCAGCCCTGGTACATCCATGCGGCCAGCGGCGAGCCCCTTGCCATGGCTGGCTTGTGGGAGTTGTGGGATCCGCCGGAGGGCGGCGTGCCGGTGGCCAGCTGCACGATCATCACGACGCAGTCGAATGAATTCATGCGCCCGCTGCACGACCGCATGCCGGTGGTACTCGACGCGGCGGGGCGCGAGGCCTGGCTCGGGGTGGCGACCGACACGGCCGAGCTGCAGGCGCTGCTCGCGCCCGCGGCCGAGGAGGCGCTCGAGGCCTGGCCCGTGAGCCGGCGCGTCAACAGCCCGTTCAACGAGGATCCCTCCCTGGTCGAACGGGGACACGCCTGATTCGGGGCCTTGGTGCCATTGCTCCCCAGGGAGCAGTGGCACCAAAAGGCCGAATCAGGCGTGTCCCCCCGGTTGCAGCGCGACGACCAGCGTGCCCGGCCCGCCGTGGGCGCCGAGCGCGGTGCCGATCTCGGTGAGGAAGGCCTGCTCCAGGCCCGGGAGCAGCGCCTGTAATTCGGCGAGCAGCCGGGCCGCGGCCTCGGGTGCGTTGGCATGGCCGACGGCGAGGCGCCAGCCGGGGCCGCCGCCGGCGCGGCGGGCCACCCAGCGCGCGAAGCGCCGGATCTTGTCGTGGCGCCCGAGCAGGACGCCGCCAACGCCCAGGCGGCCGTCGGGAAAGGTCGCCAGGATCGGTTCGAGTCGCAGGAGGCGCGCGAGCAGGCGCTTGGACGGCGCGACCCGGCCGCCGCGCACCGCGTGGTCGAGGCTGCCCAGCAGCGCCCAGGTCCGCGTGCCCGCGATCACGGCATCGAGCGCCAGCGCGATCTCTTCGATGCCGCGTCCCTCGGCGGCCAGTTCCGCCGCGCGTAGCACGACCAGTCCCTGGCCGATGGAGGCATTGCGCGAATCGATCGCGACCACGGGCACGCGAGTCCCTGCCCGCTCCGCCGCCGAGGCGGCGGCCTGGAACGTGCCGCTGCCCCAGTTCGTGAGATGGATCGAGATGATGGCGGGATGATGGCTGCCGAGAATCTGGTACAGGCGGCGAAAGTCGCCAGGCGGCGGCTGCGAGGTCGTCGGGGGAATCGCGCTCTCGGCCATCAGTCGGTAGAACTCGGTCGTATCCACGCTGACCTTGTCGAGGTAGCTATGTGCCCCGAAATGGATGCGCACCGGCACCATGTGGATGTCGAGGGCGGTCAGCATCTCTTCGGGCAGATCCGCCGCGCTGTCCGTCACGACAGCCACCTTGCGCGCGCCGGCCCGCGTGGAGGCCTGCTGCGAGTACATGTCGTCCGCTTTCCTGTCCTCGACGGTGCCGAAGCCTGCCGCGACGCGAAACACGGTCTCGGGATCGTCGACATGAATATGGACCCGGGCGCGCTGCTTGCCGCCCGCGATCACCAGGCTGCTGCCGAGTCCCGCGAGCGCCTCGCGCAGCCGCCGCCGGTCCAGGGCGTCGGCGCTGACCAGGCATTCCGTGCACCAGCGGTGGCCCGAAGCGTCGGCGTCGAGCCCGTAGAACGCCTCGGGTAACGCCAGCGTTGCCGGCAGGTCGAGGTCTGCGCCCGCCCGCAGCGAGCCCTGCCGGACGAAGTCGGTGATGCCCTGCAGCAGGTCGACGAACCCCTGCGCCCCGGCATCCACGACCCCGGCCCGGCGCAGCGCTTCCAGTTGCGCGGTCGTGGCGGCCAGCGACTGCTGGGCGCGTTGCAGGCCACGCTCCAGCAGGCTGCCAAAGTCCTGTCCGTCCTCGGCCAGCCGCGCGCCGAGCTCCGCGCCGAAGTCCCGGATGACCGTCAGGATCGTGCCTTCGCGCGGCTCGGTGAGGGCGTCCTGGGCGTAGCTGGAGCCGCGCTCGACGGCGGCGACGAAGTTCGCCGTGGTCAGCAGGGGGTGGTCCTGGCTGGCATCGCAGACGCCATGGAAGAACTGGGCCAGGATCGCGCCGGAGTTGCCGCGCGCGCCGTCCAGAGCCGCGTCGGCGACGATTTCAAGCAGCTTGCCCGCATGGCGTTCACGCTGGCGCAGGAGCGCGGCCCTGACTGCCCCCAGCATGACGGCAAGGTTGGTGCCGGTGTCGCCGTCGGGCACGGGGAACACGTTGATCCGGTTGAGGTGTTCGGCATCGGCGACGACCCGCGCGATACCCGCGAGCAGGCCGCGCGAGAGCCGCAGTCCGTCCAGGTACGCGATGCCAGGCGCCGGTCCGGTCAAGCCGTTCAGTCCCGCGGCAGGAAGAACCGTTGTCCCTGGTAATCCATGACGACGCCGTCACGGGCGATGCGTTCGATCCTTGGCCCTTCCTGGGTCGACTGGCCCTCGTCGTAGCGGCGCATGTTGATGAACACGAAGCGCTCGGCCGGATTTTCGCTGAAGACGTGGATATCGAGATGCATGTGCGGCACGTTCATTTCGCCGCGCACTACGAGGTCGGCGAATCTCGGCAGCCGGGCGTCCGCGGTGGCGCGCTCCGTGGTGCCTGCCGGCCCCGGGACGCGCGGGGAATCTGCCGTGGGCGGCGGCGTGCCGGCCCGGGTGTGCGGCGCAGGTCCGGGGGCGGGCGCGGCTGTCGGCGTTGCAATCTCGGTGGTCAGGGGCCGGACCTCGTCGCGCGGCGGCTTCGGCGGCAGGACGACCGGCGCGGCACGGGGCCGCTCAAGCGGCGCGCCGGCCGGCGTCTGTGCTGCGGGCGCGGGCACGGGCGCGGCGGGCGCCGAAGCGGCCGGCGTCACTGCGGCCGGTTCGGGCTCGCCGCCGGTCAGCAGCAAGGCCGCCAGCACCAGGACATTCAACGCCAGCAGGCCGCCGAGCACCAGGATCCAGGTGGCCGGCCGATGACTCGCCGGGCTCTCCGGCACCACCGCGAGCCCGGGGCCGACCTCGCGCTGGCGCTGGTGTTCGGACTTCCGCAGGGCGTCGAGAATGAGTGACATCTCAGTCGTCCTGGCGTAGCCGCGGGCGGCCGGCAAGGTCCAGCGCATCATTGACGGTGATCAGCGTCATCGCCCCGGCGATGCCGTCCACCGCGATCCGCCGGGAACGCTGTAACTCCCGCACGGCCGATTCGAGCCCGGGATCGTAGATGTCCGAGTTGGCCGGCAGCACGGGCGTCCCGCGCAGGTCGGCCAGGGCGCGACGCAGCCACAACACGTCTGTGCCAGCGCTGCTGAGCGTCAGCGGACGGCCGTCGCCGGCCTCCGGCCGCCACAACAGCAGGTATTCGCCGTACCAGAGTTCCAGCACTTCGCCGAGCGGCACGACGATCACACTATCGCCGGCCAGCAATTCGGCGCCATCCTCGCCGAGCCTGTTCAGCACGGCCTGGTGATCGCGGCCATCCCGGTCTCTCAGCACGAGGATCGCCGGCCGGTTCAGCGCCGCCAGTTCGCCCCAGGTGCCGCGCTGGAGCAGGCAGCGCAGGCCATTCGCCGCAGCCTGGTCGCAGGCCGGGCCGACCTCGGGCCGGTACTCGAGCCCCCAGCGGGCGAACAGCCCTGCGAACGCGGCATCGGTGCCGGTTGCGAGTTCCCCGGTCGCCAGGCGGATGCCAAGCCGTTCAGCTGCCGCTGCGGCAGGCGTCGCCTGGAACGCCGGCGCCGCGGGCGTGGGCTCGGCGGGCGCGGGTTGGATGGGCGCGGGCTGCACGGCCGGCGCGGCCGGCTGTCGCACCACCCGATTGACCGGCTCGTTGCTGGCGGCGACCGGCGGGGGCTCCATGCGCTCGCGCAGCACCGTCGTGACGATGCCCGCCAGGATGGCGATGGCGACACCTGCCAGGCCGAGCAGGACGATCGTGGCGCCGGGCGCGCGCCTGGCCCGGCGCCTGATACGTTCGCCGAAGACTTCGTTCGCCGCCTGGCGGGCCATCTGGCCCGACACCACGGGTTGTTCCCGAGACCAGGCGCCGAGCAGCGCGCGATCGGCAACGACGTTGACCAGGCGCGGCACGCCGCCTGAACACTGGTGCAGCGTGCGCAGGGCGCCAGGCGTGAAGATCTCGGTTCGGCTGCCCGCGACCTCGAGGCGGTGCCGCACGTAGGCGCGCAGTTCCTCGGGTTCCAGCGGTTCCAGGTGGTAGCGGCCGGTAATCCGCTGCGCGAGTTGCCTGAGATCGCTGCGTGCCAGCACCTCGCGCAATTCGGGCTGGCCGATCAGGATGATCTGCAGGAGCTTCTGCTTCGCCGTCTCCAGGTTGGTCAGCAGCCGGATCTGCTCGAGCACGTCGGCGGAGAGGTTCTGGGCCTCGTCGACGATCAGCACGACCCGCCGCCCGGCCGCGTGCGCCGCCAGCAGGTGCTGGTTGAGCGCGTCGACGATCGACTTGGGGCTGGCCGGGTCCGGGACCTGGATGTGCAACTCATCGCAAATGGTGAGCAGGAACTCCTCGGGCGAGAGCCGCGGGTTCAGCACCAGCGCCACCTCCGCATGCGCCGGCAGCTGTTCCAGCAAGGTGCGCACGACGGTCGTCTTGCCGGTGCCGACCTCGCCCGTCAGCTGGATGAAGCCGCCGCTCTCGGTAATGCCGTACAGCAGGTGCGCGAGCGCCTCCGCATGACGCCGGCTCAGGTACATGTACCTGGGGTCCGGCGTGATGGAAAAGGGTTTCTCGTTGAGTCCGAAGAAGCTTGCGTACATACCTGTCGTCCAGGCGGGCGTTCCCGCTACAGGGTTCCGGATGATGCACCGGGGAGCCGCGTCGGGGCAATCCGCTACAGGGTGACGGCCGTGTAGACCAGCAGCCCGATGAACGTCGCGACCGGGGAGAGCATATAGGCGAGGCCGAGACGGATGTACTTGAAGGACGTCGCCCAGAAGCCCTGCCCGTAGACCACGCGCATGGCCCGGAACAGGTAGATGCGGATATACACATACGCGGCGATGGCCAGCCCGGTGACCGCTGCGTGGTCGGGCGCCCAGACCTCCGCGCCCCAGAAGGCCAGGGCCAGGAGGATGTTGGTAAAGAAGAAAAACGAGTGGAAATGCACCAGGAGCAGGAGGTGCTACGCGTAGTAGCGCCCGCCGAACCGCGCGAGCCCTGCCGCGCGCATGCGCGGCGCGAACTCGTCCAGGTAGCGCTGCAGCGCTACCTCGTAGGTGATGCTCTCGTCGCGCGTGCCGGGCGTTTGCGGCGGCAGAGCTAGGCCTCGGCCGCCTCGGCAGATTTTACGTCGCTGTCCTTGGGGCCCTTCGCACGCCGCGGCTTGCGTGTCGCCTTCGTGATGCGCATGGGCGTCAGGAAGTCGTCGGCGGCGAAATCGTCCACGTTGATCAGCGCCATGACCTTCTCGTCGGCGACCCTGAGCTTGTCGGCTTCCTCGGCCGTGATGATGCCCGTGGCGACGCCCTCCTCGAGCTGGCCGCTGAAGTCGAGCGCGTGAATCCGGCCTTCCTTCATCCCCTTGCGCAGCTTCTTCTCCAGCGGCGAGACCTCGATGGACAGCTCCATGGCTTCCTGCAGCAGGCCGAACGGGTTGCCCGGCTCGACGGTGCGGTACACGCCGTCACACAGCCGGTCACGGGCCTCGCCCGGGTTGATGACCAGTTCGACGATGCGCCGCGACAGGCCGTCGCGGGGTGCGCTGAAGCCGCGCCCGCGCGGGAACACGACCAGGCGCAGGATCCACGCGACCCAGCGCACCGGGAAGTTGCGCAGGAAGCCGTGCAGCTGTTCCTGCGTCCGGTAGAGGAGGAAGCGGCAGCTCCACTCGACCAGCGGCAGGTCGACCTCGCGGCGCCCCTGGTTCTCGAAATGCTTCAGCACCATGGAGGCGAGGTACAGGTTGGACAGCATGTCGCCGAGGCGCGCGGACAGCATTTCCTTCTTCTTCAGGGCGCCGCCGAGCGTCAGCATGGCCGTGTCCGAAACCAGCGCGAAGGCTGCGCTGAAGCGGCCGATGTGCTGGTAGTAGCGCGCTGTCGGGCCGCGCGTCGGGGTATCGGCCCACTTCGCCGCCGTCAAGCCGAGCGCGAAGGCGCGCGCCGCGTTCGAAAACGCGTAGCCGATATGACCGAACAGCGCCCGGTCGAAGGCCTCCAGGCCGGCCTCGTGGTCGGGGTTCTGGGCCGCATGCAGTTCCTTCAGCACGAAGGGATGGCAGCGGATCGCGCCCTGGCCGAAGATCATCAGGCTGCGCGTCAGGATATTGGCGCCCTCGACCGTGATCATCACCGGCACGGAGTTGTAGCCGGTGCCGAGATAGTTTCCCGGACCCATGCAGATGGCCTTGCCGCCATGGATGTCCATGGCGTCGTTGGCGACGACGCGGGCCATTTCCGTGGTGTGGTACTTGAGGATCGCCGCGGGCACGGCCGGCTTCTCGCCCGCATCCACCGCCGCGATGGTGACGCTGCGCGCCGCATCGACGATGTAGGCGAAGCCCGCCATCCGCGCGAGCGCTTCCTGCACGCCCTCGAAGCGGCCGATCGGCATGCCGAACTGCTTGCGGATTCGCGCATAGGCGCCGGTCGCGAACACGCCGGCCTTCGCACCGCCGTTGGCATTCGAGGGCAGCGAGATGCAGCGCCCGACGGAGAGGCATTCCATCAGCATGCGCCAGCCCTGGCCGACCATCTTCGGCCCGCCGATGATCGCGTCCAGCGGCACGAACGCGTCCTTGCCTTCGATCGGACCGTTCATGAACGGCACCGACAGCGGGATGTGGCGCCGGCCGAGCTCGATGCCGGGCGTTTCCGCGGGAACGAGCGCGAGCGTGATGCCCAGGTCCTTCTCACCGCCCAGCAGGCCTTCCGGGTCGAACAGGCGGAACGCGACGCCGACCACGGTCGCGACCGGCGCCAGGGTGATGTAGCGCTTGGAGAAGTTCAGCCGGACGCCGACGACTTCCTCGCCGTCCAAGGTCTGCTTGCAGACGGTGCCGGTGTCCGGGATGGCGGCGGCGTCGGAGCCCGCGCGCGGACTGGTCAGGCCGAAGCAGGGGATCTCCTTGCCAGCCGCGAGGCCGGGCAGCCAGCGGTCCTTCTGCGCCTCGGTGCCATATTTCAACAGCAACTCGCCGGGCCCGAGGGAATTCGGCACGGCGACGGTCGAGGCGGCCGTGGCGCTGTTGCTCGCGATCTTGGTGAGCACCTGGCTGTGGGCGTAGGCCGAGAATTCCAGGCCGCCGTAGCGCTTCGGGATGATCATCGCGAAGAAGCCATTCTCGCGCAGGTACTTCCAGGTCTCCGGCGACAGGTCCTGGAGGGAGTGCGTGACCTCCCATTCGTCGATTATCCGGCAGAGCTCCTCGCAGGGCCCGTCGAGGAACGCCTGTTCCTCCTCGGACAGCTGGGGCGCGGGTGCGCCCAGCAGCTTCTGCCACCTCGGCACGCCGGCAAACAACTCGCCCTCCCACCAGACCGTGCCGGCCTCGAGGGCCTCGCGCTCGGTGCGCGACATCGACGGCAGCATCTTCCGGTACATCTTGAGCAACGGCCGCGTGACACGCTCGCGCCGCAGGTCCGTCAGGTTCAGCGCGACGAGGCCCGCGAACAGCGCCCAGAGCAGCAGCGTCCAGACAAAGCCGCCGCTGCCGAGGATCGTCCAGGCGAGCAGGGCGCCGCCCGCGATCGCCGTGGAGCGCCCCAGGCTGACGCGCTGGTAGGCGAGCGTCACCGCGCCGCCGAAGAACAACAGGAACCAGAACAGGGTCGCCACCATGTCTCACCTCTTATACGAGCCGGCCGCCGGGCCCATGCCGCGACGGCATACAGTTGTTTGAATATAACCCCGATGCTGCCCTGCGCCAAAGCGAGCCCGGATCGGCGGGAAAGAAAAGGGGACGGAGGCCTCCCGGCCCCCGCCCCCGTTTTCGCGATGCGGCGCAGATCGGATCGGGCGATCAGATCAGATCAGGTCGCGGACGCCGTCACGTTCCTCGAGCAACTCCGCCTCGGTCGCCTGCATGCGCTCGCGGCTGAACTCGCTGATGTCGAGGCCCTGGACGATCTCGTAGCGGCCGTTGGCGCAGCGCACCGGGAAGGAATAGACGATGCCTTCCGCGACGCCGTAGCTGCCGTCGGATGGCACGGCCATGCTGACCCAGTCGCCGTCCGCGCTGCCCAGCGCCCAGTCGCGCACGTGGTCGATCGCGGCCGAGGCGGCCGAGGCGGCCGAGGACGCGCCGCGGGCCTTGATGATCGCCGCGCCGCGCTGTTGCACGGTGGGGATAAAGTCTTCGCGCACCCAGGCGTCGTCCACCAGCGAGGGGGCCGGCTTGCCGCCGACGAGGCAATGGCTGATGTCCGGGTACTGCGTGGCCGAGTGATTGCCCCAGATGGTCATCTGGCGGATCGAGGGCACGCTGGCGCCGGTTTTCGCCGCCAGCTGGCTGAGCGCGCGGTTGTGATCCAGCCGGGTCATCGCGGTGAAGCGCGCATGGTCGAGGTCCGGCGCGTTCGAGAGGGCGATCAGCGCGTTCGTGTTGGCCGGGTTGCCGACCACGAGCACCTTCACCTTGCGGTGCGCATTGTCGTTCAGCGATTTGCCCTGCGCGGAAAAGATCTTGGCATTCTCGAGCAGCAAATCCTTGCGCTCCATGCCGGGACCGCGCGGCCGGGCGCCGACCAGCAGGGCGTAATTCGCGTCGCCGAACGCCACATCGGGCTGGTCGGTGGCAACGACCCCGGCGAGCGTCGGGAACGCGCAATCGAGCAGCTCCATCTCGACGCCCTTCAGCGCGCCCAGTGCGGGCGGAATTTCGAGCAACTGCAGGATCACGGGGGTATCGGGGCCGAGCAGCTGCCCGGAGGCAATGCGGAAGGCCAGTTGATAGCCGATCTGGCCGGCGGCGCCGGTGATGGCGACTCTCGCGGGTTGGGTCATGTGGGACTCCCTGTGCTGGGTTCGGGCGGGCTCCTGGCCGTGCAAGCCGGGGCCGCGGGGCACCGGCTTGCACGGGAATACGGCATTTTAGCAGCGTGGGAACACGCCCGCCGGTTCCGCGTGAACACGGGGGCTTGCTTTTTAAAAAACTGGTGTTATAGTTAACTACAACACCGGAGCAGCCAGAGGCGGACCGCCGCCATAGAGGATCGTCATGAACACGCCGCAGACACGAGAACAGACCATGCGCCTGCTGACCATTTTCGCGATCGCCTGCCTTACGCTCGCGTCGATCATGGCCTGAGCGGCACGGAGAATTCCATGGAAGGCGAATGGAATGATGCGCAACCCATCTACCGGCAGCTCCGCGACCGGGTCGTGACCATGATCCTCGAGGGCGTGCTCGTGGACGGGGATGCGCTGCCCTCGGTGCGTACTGTCGCGGCGGAATACCGGCTCAATCCCCTGACCGTGCTCAAGGGATACCAGGAGCTGGTCGACGAGGGCTTGGTGGAGAAGCGGCGCGGCCGCGGCATGTATGTCCGCGAGGGCGCCGGCAAGGCGCTCATGAAGGACGAACGCAAGGCCTTTCTCACGGCGCAGTGGCCCGAGATCGTCGCCACCATTCGCCGCCTGGACCTGGATCCCGCCGAGCTGCTCGCGCAGGCGCGGGCGCAACTGGACGACGACAAGGAGGACGCGCAGTGAACCCGGTGATCCGTGCCCAGGGCCTCACGCGCCGCTACGGCAGCACGCTGGCGCTGGACAGCGTCGACCTCGAGATTCCCGCCGGGCGCATCGTGGGGCTGATCGGCCCGAACGGCGCCGGCAAGACGACTGCCCTGAAGTCGATCCTCGGTCTCGGCCCGTTCGAAGGCCAGCTCGAGGTGCTCGGGCTCGATCCGCGCCGCCAGCGCGCCCGGCTCATGGAACAGGTCTGCTTCATCGCCGACGTAGCCGTGTTACCTCGCTGGCTGCGCGTGCGCCAGGCCCTGGACATCACCGAGGGCCTGCACCCGCGCTTCAGCCGCGAGAAAGCCGAGGGCTTCCTGCGCCAGACCGAGATCAAGCACGACAGCAAGATCAGCGCGCTCTCGAAGGGCATGGTGGCGCAGCTCCACCTCGCGCTGGTGATGGCCATCGACGCGCGCCTGCTGGTGCTCGACGAGCCGACGCTCGGCCTCGACATCATCTACCGCAAGGAGTTCTACAACGCGCTCCTGAACGACTATTTCGACGGCGAGCGCACGATCCTGCTGACCACGCACCAGGTGGAGGAAATCGAGCACATCCTGACCCACCTGATGTTCATCAACCACGGGCGGATCGTGCTGGACGAGAGCATGGACGCGCTGGGGGAGAAATTCCTCGAACTGGCGACCCGGCCGGATCGCGCCGAACAGGCGCGCGGCCTGGGCCCGCTCGCCGAGCGCCAGGGCCTCGGCCGGCACTACTTCATTTTCGAGAACCGGACCCGCGCAGAGCTCGAGCCGCTCGGCGAAATCAAGGTGCCGGGGGTGGCCGACCTGTTCGTCGCCACGATCAGGAGGACCGCGTCGTGAAAAAGATGATGACGCTGATCCGTCGTGAACTCATGGAGCACCGCTCGGGCTGGGCCGTGCCCGCGGTGTTTGGCGCACTGTTCGTGCTTGCGGCCCTCCTCGCGCTGTTCGGCCTGGTCCGCTTCGGCGTGATGGACGGCACCATGACGCTGGCGGATGTCGCCGAGCAAGTGGACCGCGCCGCGCTGGAGGCCGGGCTCCGGGTCATGCTGATGTCGATCGCGGCGGTGCTGACGCTCATCATGAGCTTCGTCGTGTTTTTCTACTTCCTGGATGCCCTCTATGCAGAACGCAAGGATCGCAGCATCCTGTTCTGGAAGTCGCTGCCGGTCTCCGACCTGCAGGTCGTCGGCTCCAAGTACCTCACGGGGCTTGTGGCCATCCCGCTGCTGACCGTCGGCGTGTTCCTCGTGACCGCCGTGCTGGTGATCCTGATCGGCGGCGTGGGGCTGGTCTGGGGCGGCGCCGGCGAAGCGCTCTACGGCGCGCCCGGCGCGCTTGCGAACGTCGCGCTGATGATGCTCTACACGATGGCATTCCAGGCACTCTGGTTTGCGCCGGTCGGCGGCTGGGCGCTGCTGGTCTCCGCCTTTGCAAAGCGCGCCGTGCTGGGCTGGGCCCTGTTGCCCCCGGTGCTGGTCGTGGTGGCCGAGCAGACGCTGTTCCGGACCCGCCATTTCGCTGAGCTGCTCGGCCACCGCATGAGCGGCGGCTGGGAGCTCGCGTTCATGGGCGAGATGGAGATCGGGATGCGTGTCGACGCGGAGGGCACGGTCGTCTCGAATCTCCCGACCCTCGGCGAGTTCATCACGCCCGGCCGGTTGCTGGCGGCGCCCTCGCTGTGGGCCGGCATCGCCGTCGCCGTGCTGTTCCTGGCGGGCGCCGTCTGGCTGCGCCGCTGGCGCGACGAGGCCTGACGCGTCATGTCAGGTGATGCTTTCAATTTATTGCAGGACGAGAGCAACATGAATCGAGCAGTGAACCTGAAGCGGGCGGCCGTGCTGGCGCTCGTGGGGACGATGTCCATCGGCGCCGGCTGCGTGCTGGTCGTGGGCAACGAGGGGCGTCCCGCCCGTGGGGACGTCGAGTGGTCGACCGGCTGGGATCGCGAGACCACGGCCGCGCCGGCCTCTGTCAGTGGCGGGCTCGCGCGTGACGTTGAGGCGCGCCTCCGGATGGACTCGTCGCTCGCGGGCCAGGACCTCACGGTTTCGTCGAGCGGTGATGTGGTGACGCTGCATGGCCGCGTGAGCGACCTGGCCTTGCTGGAGAACGCGGTGCGCACCGCGGCGGACGTGCCCGGCGTGGCGCGCGTCGTGTCTCGCGTGACGGTCGAAGTCGAGGTTGACTGACATGACCAGTAGCAAGCTGTTTGCCCTGTCGCTGCTGTTGGCCGCGGCGCTGCCCGCGGTCGCGGCGGACCGGAGCCTCGAGCTGCGCCTCGACCAGGCCGCGCCGGTGCGTATCCACAATCTTGCCGGGACGACGCGCCTGGTGCCGGGCGATGGCGACCTGGTGATCCGGGCGAACGTGTCCGCCGACGAGCCGGGCACGGCAGACGAGATCCGGCTGGTGACCCGGGAGCGGGGCGGGGTGGTCGAGGTGATCGTCGAATATCCGGCACGAATTTCCAGGCTGCGCTACGACGGCGACGAGTTCCGGCGCCTGGACGCCAGGGTCGAGTACGAAGGCCGCAAGATCCGGGTCACGAGTTCGGGGGGCGAGCACGTCCGTGTCGACCTGGAAATCGCCGTACCCGCGGACAGCAAGCTCGGCGTCCGCCAGGGTGTCGGCCCGGTCACGGCGGAGCGCGTGCGCGCGGATCTCGTCCTGGCGACGCGTTATGGAAGTGTCAACGTCACGGACGGGTCGGGCCGGCTGCGCGCCGATACCGGCGCCGGCCGGGTCACCGTGGCGGGGTTCCGCGGCGACGTGGTCGCGGACGCCGGCAGCGGTGCCGTCAGGATCGAGAATGTGCTCGGCAGGGTCGAGGTCGATACGGGCTCCGGCAGTATCGAGCTGCGCGGCATCGACGGGGACATCCTCGCGAACACCGGCTCCGGCCGGGTCACGATCACGGATGTCCGTGCCCGGCGGGTGGTCGTTGACACCGGCTCGGGCTCGGTGCGCGGCGAAGGTCTCGTCGTTGGACCGGAACTGCGCGTGGACACCGGGTCCGGCGGCGTCGCGCTGGCAGGCGACTTCGCGGCCCTGCGCCAGCTCTAGGCGGTGTCCCCCGGCAGGTCGATGCGCAGGTGTGCGGCCGCGCGCCGCGCCTTGTGACGCGCGACCTCGATGCTCTCGCCGCGCGCCAGCGCCACGCCCAGGCGGCGCTTGCCGTGGACCTCGGGCTTGCCGAACAGCCGCAGCTCGGTATCGGGCTCGCACAGGGCATCGTCTACGCCCGCGTAGCTGATCCGGCGCGAGTCGCCCTCGCCCAGGATCGCGCAGGAGGCGGCCGGGCCCCACTGGCGGATCGATGGGATCGGCAGGCCGAGGATCGCGCGCACGTGCAGGGCGAACTGCGACAGGCTCTGCGACGCCAGCGTCACCAGCCCGGTGTCGTGCGGACGCGGCGACACCTCGCTGAACAGCACTTCGTCGCCGCGCACGAACAGCTCGACCCCGAAGATGCCGCTGCCGCCGAGCCGCCGGGTGACCGCGTCGGCGATCGACCGCGCGCGGTCCAGCGCGAGCTCGCTCATCGGCTGCGGCTGCCACGACTCGCGATAATCGCCCTCGACCTGCAGGTGGCCGATCGGCGCGCAGAAGCTCGTCTCACCGCCATGGCGCACGGTCAGCAACGTGATCTCGTAGTCGAACTCGACGAAGCCTTCGACGATGACCCGCCCGGCCCCGGTGCGCCCGCCCTGCTGCGAGTACTGCCAGGCGCGGCCGACGTCCGCTGCCGTGCGGACGGTCGACTGGCCCTTGCCGGATGAGCTCATCACCGGCTTGACCACGCAGGGCAGGCCGACCGCGGCGATTGCTTCACGGTACCCTGCCTCGTCGTCAGCGAAGCGGAACGGCGAGGTGGCGAGGCCGAGCTCCTCGGCGGCGAGGCGACGGATGCCCTCGCGATCCATGGTGAGACGCGCAGCCCCCGCCGTGGGAATGACGCGGTACCCTTCCGCCTCGAGCGCCACCAGTTCCTGCGTTGCGATCGCCTCGATCTCCGGGACGATGAGCGTCGGTCGCTCCGACTCGATCAGCGCACGCAGCGCCCGGCGATCGAGCATGTCGATGACATGGCTGCGGTGCGCCACCTGCATCGCGGGCGCATTCGGATATCGGTCCACGGCGATGACCTCGATGCCGAGGCGCTGCGCCTCGATGGCCACTTCCTTGCCGAGCTCGCCCGAGCCGAGCAGCAGCAGGCGGGTCGCCGTATCGGTGAGCGGGGTGCCAAGAGTCGTCATCATTGCCTCGCAGGAATGCGCTTCGGCCGCCGGCAGCGGTGCCCGGACCGGCAGCGCCGGCGGGTACCCGCCGATCCGCCCGGTATCGTACTCTATGGTCCCGCGCCAGGCTTCCCGAAGGACGATATTGACCGCATGAGTGATCCCGACCGCCCGGTCTCGAGTCCCGTCAACGTGATGCTCGGCTTCGCCGCGGTGGTCATCATCATCGGGGGGCTGAAGGCGGCGGCGCCGGTGGTCGTGCCGTTCCTGCTCGCCGCGGTCCTCGGCACGATCCTGATGCACCCCCTGCAGTGGTTGACCGCGCACAGGCTGCCGTTCTCTGTGGCGATGATCGTCCTCTCGCTCGGTCTCGTGCTGATCTGGATTCCGCTGGCCGCGATCGTCGGCGCCTCCTTTGACGATTTCTACGTCGCGTTGCCCGAGTACCAGGAAAGGATCCAGGCGATGGTCACCTCGGCCGCCGCCTGGCTCGGGGAGCATGGCGTCGCGGGCGGTCGCGCGGCCATCGAGGACCTCGTCAAGCCGGCCGCCGCGTTATCGTTCGTCCGCCAGATCGGCGGTGGGCTCGGGGCGGTGCTGGCCAACATCTTCCTGATCGCCCTGACGGTCATTTTCATCCTGTTCGAAGCCTCGGAATTTCCCGACAAGATCCGCGACGCGCTTGGCCCGCGCAGCGAGGTGCTCGCGTCCTTCCGGGAATTCTCCCAAAGGCTGCAGCAGTACCTACGCATCAAGACGCTGGTCAGCCTGATGACCGGCGCCACGCTGACGATCTGGCTGTGGCTCGTCGGGCTCGACTTCGCGATGCTCTGGGGCGTGCTCGCGTTCCTGCTCAACTACGTCCCCAACATCGGCAGCTTCATCGCCGCCGTCCCGGCCGTGCTGCTGGCGCTGGTGGCGCTCGACTGGACCGGGATCGTGCTGGTGATTACCGGCTTCGTGGTCGCCAACGTGGTATTCGGCAACATCGTCGAGCCGCGCATGATGGGCAAGGGGCTTGGGCTGTCGACGCTGGTCGTGTTCCTGTCGCTGGTGTTCTGGGGATGGGTGCTGGGGCCGGTCGGCATGCTGCTGTCCGGGCCGTTGACCATGGCCCTCAAGATCGCGCTGGAGACAAACCCGCGGACCCGATGGTTTGCCGTGCTGCTCGGGCCCGGCGGCCAGGCGCCCAGGATCGTCGTGGAGCGTGACGTGCGCCCGGACAGCGAACCCCGGGCGGACGAGGAGCGCGGCGGGTGAGCGACGAGCGGTGCGACGCGATCCGGGCACTGTTCACCAGCAATCGCGCCTGGGCCGCCCGCATCCGCGAACGGGATCCCGAGTTCTTTCTGAAGCTCTCGGCCCAGCAGTCGCCGCGCTACCTGTGGATCGGCTGCGCGGACAGCCGCGTGCCCGCGAACGAGATCGTCGACCTGTTGCCGGGTGAACTGTTCGTCCATCGCAACATCGCCAACCTGGTGGTGCACACCGACCTGAACTGCCTGTCGGTCATCCAGTTCGCGGTGGATGTGCTCAAGGTGGAGCACATCATCGTCTGCGGGCACTTCGGCTGCAGCGGCGTGCGGGCGGCATTACGCGGCGACCGGCTCGGCCTGAGTGACAACTGGCTGCGTCACGTGCAGGACGTGCATGCGCGGCACCGGGACTGCCTGTCGAGCGGCAGCGACGAAGATGCGGTCAACCGGCTCTGCGAGCTCAATGTGATCGAGCAGGTGGTGAACGTCTGTCGCACCACGGTCGTGCAGGAGGCGTGGGAACGCGGCCAGGCGCTCGAGGTGCACGGCTGGGTCTACGGCCTGAAGGACGGGCTGCTGAAGGATCTCGGCGTCAGCGTGGGCGGCATGGCCGTCCTGGAGCGCACCTACGGTGAAGCGGTCAGCCGGCTTAGGGACATGCCCTGATCGCGGTGACGGAGATAACCGGTTCTCAGGCGGGGCCGGCGGGCCGGCCGGGGCGCCCCTGCCCGCCGATAGCGTGCTTGCGCAGCAGCCCGCGCAGCTGGTCATAACTCAGCCCCAGGGAGTCCGCGGCGATCCGGCGGTTGCCGTCCGCCGCCGCGAGTGCGCGTGTCAGCAGGCGCGTCTCGAAGCCGTCGACGACCTGCCGAAAGTCCACGGGGAGCGGGCTGATGCCGGGGGCCGTGTGCGGTTCTCCGGCCTCCGGCCCGGGAGCGGCCACTGCACCCTCCGGCACGGCCGGGTGCGCGTGTGCGAAGGGATCGAAGTGGATCTCGTCCACCACCTGGTCCGGCTCCGGCGCGCGATAGATCGAGCGCTCGACGGCATTCTTGAGTTCGCGCACGTTGCCGGGCCAGGGCCACGCCAGCAGCGCGTCCAGGGCGCGCTCGCCGAACCCCGGGAAATACGGGCGCTTGAGTTCCGCGGTGAATGCGATGGCGAAGTGCTGCGCCAGTTCGAGGATGTCCTCGGGCCGTGCACGCAGCGGCGGCACGTGGACCACGTCGAAGGCGAGCCGGTCGAGCAGGTCGGCACGGAAGCGGCCCTCGCGCGCCAGCGCTGGCAGGTTCTCGTTGGTCGCACCGACGATGCGCACGTTCACCCTGAGCGTCTGGCTGCCGCCGACACGCTCGAACTCGCCATACTCGATGACGCGCAGGATCTTTTCCTGCATGCGCGGCGGCAGGGTGCCCAGCTCGTCGAGGAACAGGCTGCCCCCGTCAGCCCGCTCGAAGCGCCCGACGTGGCGCTTCGTGGCGCCCGTGAAGGCGCCGGCCTCGTGACCGAATAGCTCGGACTCGAGCAGGCTCTCGGTCAACGCGGCGCAATTGAGCTTGACCAGCGGTTGCTCCCAGCGGGGCGACAAGTAGTGCAGCCGCGCCGCCACCAGCTCCTTGCCGGTGCCGCGTTCGCCGATGATCAGCGCCGGCCTGTCGAGGGGCGCGAGGCGCGATACCTGCTCCAGCATGGTCCCGAAAGCAGGCGATGCGCCCAGCATGGTGGTTTCGGTGTCGCGCTCCATTGGTGAATTCTGCCAATAATTGGTGGCACGAACCAGATAAATCAGGCGCAAACCGCCTAATTCATCCAGCAAGGTTGAGTTTTCTGAATCCAATCAGGGCCTTGCAGCCCATCTGATCTTGGCATGGTTCCTGCAGTTAATTGGTCAGTACACCGGAGGAACCGTCATGGGCATATTTTCCCGCTTTTCTGACATCGTGAATTCGAACATCAACGCCCTGCTGGAGAAGGCCGAGGATCCTGAAAAGATGGTCCGGCTGATCATCCAGGAGATGGAGGACACGCTCGTCGAAGTGCGCTCGGCTGCGGCGCGCGCGATCGCCGACCGCAAGCAGCTCGACCGTCGCCTCGCCGAGGCGCGTCGCGAGACCGACGACTGGGCGCGCAAGGCCGAGCTGGCCGTGCGCAAGGACCGGGACGACCTGGCCCGCGCCGCATTAGCGGAGAAGTCGCATGCCGAACAACGCGTCGCCTCGCTCGAGGAGCAGGGCGCGCAGGTGGAGCATGCGCTGGCCCAGCTGAACGACGACATGGGTCGCCTGCAGGAGAAGCTGGCCGACGCCAAGTCGCGCCAGAAAGCCATGGTCATGCGCCACCGCACCGCCGGGCACCGGCTGGAAATGCGCCGCCAGATCCACGAGACGAAGATCGACGATGCGCTGGTGAGGTTCGAGCAGTTCGAGCGTAAGCTCGAGGATGTCGAGGGCCGCGTCGAGTCCTACGACCTGGGCCAGCGCAAGGATCTCGGCCGCGAGTTCGCCACCCTCGAGGCCGACGAATCGGTCGAGGCCGAGCTGGCGGCGCTGAAGCGTCGCGTCGGCGGCGAGTCCCAGGACAAGGCCTGAACCCGGATTGAAGGAATCTGACGATGGAAGAGTTCATGGGCGTGTTCCTGATCATCCTTGCAGCGGTCGTGCTGCCGCTGGTGGTCATCCTGCATTACGTGACGAAGTGGAAATCCTCGCGCACGCTGTCGGGTGACGAGCAGCGCATGCTGGAGGAGCTGTGGCAGGACGCGCAGAAGATGGAAAGCCGCATCAATGCGCTGGAGACGATCCTGGACGACCAGGTGCCCGACTGGAGGAGGAAGACATGAGCCGCCGTCATGCGCCCGCCAACGCGGTGTTCTATCGCGACCCGGCCAACGGGATGATCCTGGGCGTCTGCGCGGGGCTGTCCGACCAGTTCGGCTTCCGCCTCGTGCCGCTGCGGATCATCACGGTGGTGGCGCTGCTGCTGTTCACGATCCCGACGCTGCTCCTCTACGTGGCGGCGGGGCTGTTGCTGCCGGGCAAGCCGCTGACCTATTACGGCGGGCGCGATGAGCGCGAGCTGTGGGGCCGGGGGCGCTCGGGGAGGATGCGGGCATGAGGCGCGATCCCAGTCCGACGCGGTTCTATCGCGACCCCGTCGCCGGCAAGTTCGGTGGCGTCTGCGCGGGTCTCGCCGAGTACTTCGGCTTCGACCTCGCGCTGACGCGCGTGCTGACGGTCGTCGCGATGCTGTTTTTCCCCACCCTGTTCCTGGTGTACCTTGCGCTGTGGTTCCTGCTGCCGACCAAGCCGGGCCGCTTGTACCGTAACGAGGACGACCAGGACTTCTGGCGCGGCGTGCGCGTCTCGCCGGCCGACACCCTGTCCGAGGTGCGCCATCGTTTCCGCTCCGCCGACGCCAAGCTGCAGCGCATGGAACGTTACGTGACCTCGCGCAACTTCACGCTCGACCGCGAGTTCAGGGACCTGGAGCGGGGTGCCTGATTCCCCGGGCAGCCTGATATCCTGAGCTTCCCGGGGTCCCCCGCAAGGAAGCTGGCCATGCCCACGCAGGATCGTCCCACTCACATTGAGCTCGACGGCGTCTGCAAGGACTACGACGAGCACGGCCGGCCGCACAAGGTGCTGGACGGCGTCACGGCCAAGATCGCGCGTGGCGAGCTGATCGTGCTCGTCGGCCGCTCCGGTTCGGGCAAGAGCACGCTGCTCAATATCATCGGCGGCCTGGACCGGCCGAGCCGCGGCGAAGTGCGGATCGACGGCGAGGCGATGTCGACGCTGACCGAGGATGCCCTCGCGCGACTGCGCCGGCGGGGCATCGGCTTCGTGTTCCAGTTCTTCAACCTCGTGCCGACGCTCACCGCGCTCGAGAACCTCCTGTTGCCGCTCGACCTGCTCGGGGTGGACCGCGCCGAGGCCCTCGAACGGGCGCAGCGCTGGCTCGAGACCGTGGGCCTGCCGGATCGCGGCGACTCGTTTCCGGAGGAAATGTCCGGCGGCGAGCAGCAGCGCATCGCGCTCGCGCGCGCCCTCATTCATCGCCCTGGGCTCGTCATCGCCGACGAGCCGACCGGCAACCTGGACCTCGAGACCGCGCGCCAGGTGCTGGGCCTGCTCGACGACCTCTGCCGCCGCGAGGGGACGACCCTCGTGATGGCCACCCACAGCCCCGAGGTCGTCGGTGTCGCCGATCGCGTGTTCACGATCCACGAGGGGCGGCTGGAGATCTCGACGCCGTGAGCCGCCTGCTGTCGCGCTCCGGGCGGAGATTCTTTGCCCGGCACCCCTGGCAGTACGTCCTGGCGGTTGCCGGCGTGGCCCTCGGCGTGGCCGTGGTGCTGGGCGTCGACCTCGCCGGCGCGAGCGCCCGGCGCGCCTTCGACGCTTCCACGGAAATGGTCATGGGCCGGGCCACACACCAGGTCCTGCCACGTTCCGGACGGCTCGAAGAGGCGCTCTACGTCGAGTTGCGCGCGGCGCTGCGCCGGCACGGCGAGCCCGGCGCCGCGGCGGCGCCGAGCGTGGAGGGCGCCATCACGTTCCCGGGCGGGCGCCGGGTCGTCCTGCTCGGCCTCGACCCATTCGTCGAGGCGCCGTTCCGCGACGAGCTGACCGCTTTCCGCGGCGAGCTCGACCTGCTCGGCCTGCTGACGACCCCCGGCGCCGTCGCCCTGCCGGGGCCGTTGGCCGACGAACTCGGGGTCGCCCGCGGCGAGCGCATCGAGGCCATCACCGCCGAGGGCGTCGTCGAGCTGCGCGTCGCGGGGCGCATCGAGCCGGACAAAGAGCGCGCGGCGGCGTCCTCGGGCTATGTGTTCGCGGATATCGCGACCGCGCAGGAACTGCTCGGCCGGGTCGGCACGCTGAGCCGCATCGACCTGATCGTCCCCGACGAGCTCGCCGCCGCGCTCGCGAGCCTGTTGCCCGAAGGCGTGGAGATCGTCGAGTCGTCCGTGCGCTCCCAGGCCACCTTCGGCATGACCCGGGCGTTTCGCCTCAACCTCACGGCCCTGTCCCTGCTGGCGCTGCTGGTGGGCGCATTCCTGATCTACAGCACCATGAACTTCCTCGTCGTGCGCCGCACGCGCACCATCGGCATCCTGCGCAGCGTCGGCGTGGATCGGCGCGGCCTGGTGCGCGCCATCCTTTCCGAGGCGCTCATCGTCGGCGTCCCCGGTACGCTGACCGGCCTGTTGCTCGGCGCCCTGCTGGGCTCCGGGCTCACCGGCCTGGTGGTCCAGACCATCGACGATCTCTATTTCCGCCTGCGTGTCGACGCACTCTCCCTCAGCGGCTGGCCGTTCGCGAAGGCCGCGGCGCTCGGCCTCGGCGTGACCCTCCTGGCCGCGCTCGGCCCGGCCCTGGAGGCCGCCAGCATCCCGCCGCGCGCGGTGCTGTCGCGCGCCTCGATGGAGCGACGCACCCGGCGACGCCTGCCGTGGCTGCTGGCCGCGGGCGGCGTCGCGCTGGTGCTGGCCGTGCTGCTGCTGGCGGCGGGCCGCAACTCGCTGGTGATTTCCTTCGCGGGCTTGTTCGGCGTGTTCCTCGCCTGCGCATTCGCCACGCCCCCGGCGACGGCGGGGCTGATGAAGTTGTTCGACCGGCTCCTCCCTGCGCGCGCGCCGGTGCCGATGCGCATGGCGATCCGCGGCACCACCGCCTCGCTGAGCCGCACGGGCGTCGCGGTCGCCGCCCTGACGGTGGCCGTGGCGACCGTCATCGGCGTCGGGCTGATGGTCAGCAGCTTCCGCGTCAGCGTGGACGACTGGCTGCGCCAGACGCTGATCGCCGATTTCTATCTCGCCGTGGACGAAACCTGGTGCCGTGGCGTGGGTGGCATTGGCGACCTTTCCGCGGACCTGCGGGCCCTGCCCGGGGCCACCGAGGTGACGTACTCGCAGCGGCGCCGGCTGCAGGTCGGGGGCGAAGAATGGCGGCTCTGGGCCGTGGATCCCGGCCATGCCGGGTTGGGTTCCGCCATGCTGGCCGGAGACCCGGAAACGGCGCGGACCCGCTTCGCGGCCGGCGAGGCGGTGCTGGTCTCCGAGCCCTGGGCCATGCGCCGCGGCACGCAGGTGGGCGACACCCTGACCCTGCCGACGCCCTCCGGCGAGCGGACGTTTCCCGTGGCAGGGATATTCCGCGACTACACGTCGGACCGGGGCGTCGTGGCCCTGCATCGCGAGCGCTATCGCGAGCTCTGGCGCGACGAATGCAGCGAGGGGGTGGGCGTGAGCTTCGAGCCGGGCACCGACGCAACCGCCGCGCGCCGGGGGATCGAAAGCGTGCTCCCCCCGGGCAGCTCCATCTGGTTGTCCAACAATGCCGAGCTGCGCGCCGCGTCGCTGGCGGTGTTCGATCGCACCTTCACCATCACACGGGTGCTGCAGGTGCTGGTGGGCCTGGTGGCGTTCCTCGGCATCCTGTCGGCGTTGCAGGCCCTGCAGCTCGAGCGCGTCCGCGAGACGGCGGTGCTCAGGGCCGTCGGCTGGCTGCCGCGCCAGCTGCGCGCCCTGGTCGTGGCGCAGACGGGCCTGCTCGGCTTCGCCGCGGGCCTGTTCGCCATGCCGCTCGGCATCGCCCTTGCCGGCCTGCTCGTGTTCGTCATCAACCGGCGCGCGTTCGGCTGGACGATGAGCTTCGAGATCAGTGCCGGGGAGCTCGGGCAGGGCCTGGCGCTGGCGCTCGCCGCCGCATTGCTGGCGGGTCTCTATCCCGCCTGGCGCACCAGCCGCCGGCCGGTGGCGCAGGACCTCCGGGAGGAGTAGCCGCCTGGCTGCGGGCCTGCGCCGTCGCAGACGCCTGCAACGTGCTCCGGACCGCGAGCGCGGACCGCCACAGGCCCGTTTCGCTCGCAAAATTTCAAGCTCGCTCAACGGGCCTGTGACGTTCCGCACCCGCTGCCACGTTGATACGATTGGCGCCTGTGACGTCCCGACCTCGCCGCCACGATGATGTCGCCGCGAGGTCCGCTGCTGGGCGAAGTCCTAACAACAGCATGCCTACGGCTTAGTACTCATCTTCATAAATACACTAACGTATATATGTTGAATATCCTGCGCG
>JBLRWH010000027.1:0-32574 GCA_047921395.1 Gammaproteobacteria bacterium | reverse complement strand
AGGCTCCACGTCGGTAGCAAGGGGGCGAGGATTCTAACCCGACACGCGACAAGGCTGGCCTGTTGTTGCGGTGCGTGGCAGAATTCGACGCCATGTCCGAGAAGGCCGATCCAGTCGACACCCCGCCAAGGCCCGAGCCTGTATCCAAGCCCGTCGAAACCGGTGTTTCATTGCCGCCGAAAGAAATCGGCGGGCGGGACGGTCCGGAGCCGGTACGTTACGGAGACTGGGAAAAGAACGGCCGCTGCATAGATTTCTGAGTTCCAGCTGAAACTGGCGTTCCGCGGAGCGCGCGGTGCGGCGCATTCGTGGACGCGCCGAGCGTGAAGAGGTTCTGCCAAGGAGGACCATGCCCATGGCTGTCGGCAAGCGGCCCCTGTCGCCCCATCTGCAGATCTATCGTCCGCAGATCACGTCGGTGCTGTCCATTTCCCATCGCCTGACCGGCAGCGTGCTGGCCGCCAGCTTGCTGGTGCTGGTCTACTGGCTGGCAGCCCTCGCGAGTGGCGAGGCGGCCTATGCCTCTGCCCTCGCGGTGCTTGGCAGCTGGCCGGTCAAGCTGTTGCTGTTCTTTGCCAGCTTCGCGTTCTTTTACCACCTTGCGAACGGCATTCGGCACCTCTGGTGGGATTCGGGCCGCGGCTTCGAGATCCCGCAGGTCTATGCCTCCGGCTGGGCCGTCATCGTCTCGGCCAGCCTCCTGACCCTGCTCGCCTGGGCCGTGATCCTGTTCGGCGGTGCGTCGTGAGCCTGCGCAGCCCCCTCAGCCGGGCGCTGGGACTGGGTGCCGCCGGCCATGCGACCCATCATTGGTGGCAGCAGCGCGTGACGGCGGTGGCGCTGGCGTTGCTCGGCGCATGGTTCGCCGTGTCGCTGCTGGGCCTCGATCTCGGGGATCGCGCCGCCCTGATCGGCTGGCTCGGCCGACCGCTGAACGCGGCGCTGCTGGCGTTGCTGGTATTGGCCGCGGCTTGGCACTCGCAGCTGGGCACGCGCGTCATCGTCGAGGACTACATCAAGGGCGCGCTCAAGGTCCCGTTGCTGGTGGCGCTCCAGTTCCTGCACGCGATCGCAGCCGCTGTTGGCGTCGTCGCGGTGCTGCAGATCGCCATCGGAGGACGCTGAAATGAGCGGCGCGTACAAGATCGTTGACCACAGCTACGACGTCGTGGTCGTGGGTGCCGGCGGGGCCGGACTGCGTGCGACCTTCGGGCTCGCGGAGCAGGGTCTCAGGACCGCCTGCGTCACCAAGGTGTTCCCGACCCGCAGCCACACGGTGGCGGCCCAGGGCGGCATCAGCGCCGCGCTCGGGAACATGGGAGAGGACGACTGGCGTTGGCACATGTACGACACCGTCAAGGGCTCCGACTGGCTCGGTGACCAGGATGCCATCGAGTACATGTGCAAAGAGGCGCCCGACGCCGTCATCGAGCTGGAACACTACGGTGTGCCGTTCTCGCGTACCGAGGACGGCTTGATCTACCAGCGCCCCTTCGGCGGCATGACCACGCGCATGGGCGAGGGCCCGCCGGCGCAGCGGACCTGCGCGGCGGCCGACCGTACCGGCCACGCGATGCTGCACACGCTCTACCAGCAGTCGCTGAAGCACCAGGCCGAGTTTTTCATCGAGTACTTCGCGCTCGACCTGATCATGGACGAGGAGGGTGCCTGCCGGGGCGTGATGGCCTGGAACCTCGAGACCGGCGAGCTGCATCGCTTCCGGGCGCACATGGTGATCCTCGCCACCGGCGGCTACGGCCGGACGTACTTTTCCTGCACCTCGGCGCATACCTGCACGGGGGACGGCAACGGGATGGTGTTGCGGGCCGGGCTACCGCTGCAGGACATGGAATTCATCCAGTTCCATCCCACCGGAATTTACGGCGCGGGCTGCCTGATCACCGAGGGGGTTCGCGGCGAGGGAGGCTACCTGACGAATTCCGAGGGCGAACGCTTCATGGAGCGTTACGCCCCGAACGCCAAGGACCTGGCCTCGCGTGACGTCGTGAGCCGCTCCATGACGATCGAGATCCGCGAGGGCCGCGGCGTCGGCGAGCGCCGTGACCACATTCACCTGCACCTCGAGCACCTCGGGCCCGAGGTCATCCACGAGCGTCTGCCCGGCATTGCCGAAACCGCCCGCATTTTCTCCGGCGTGGACGTCACGAAGCAGCCCATCCCGGTGCTGCCGACGGCGCACTACAACATGGGCGGCATCCCGGCGAACTACCGCGGCGAGGTCGTGATCCTGAAAGACGGCAATCCGGACAGCGTCGTGACGGGGCTCATGGCGGTGGGCGAGGCGGCCTGCGTCTCGGTGCACGGCGCCAACCGGCTCGGCTCCAACTCGCTGCTCGACCTGGTGGTGTTCGGGCGCGCCGCGGCGAAGCGCTGCGGCGAGCTGCTCAAGCCGGGGCAGCGGCACGCGCCGTTGCCGCCAGATGCCGGCGAAGCGAGCCTCGCACGGCTCGACAAGCTGCGGCACGCGAACGGCAGTCGCCCGACCGCGGAGATCCGGCTGGAAATGCAGCGCGCCATGCAGGACCACGCCGCGGTGTTCCGCACCGGCGAGGTGCTAAGCGAAGGTGTCGCAAAGGTCCGGAAGGTCGCCGAGTCCTTTGCCGATGTCCGTGTCGCCGATCGCTCGATGGTGTTCAACACCGACCTGGTCGAGACACTGGAGCTGGATAACCTCCTGGGGCAGGCCCTGGTCACGATTGTCTCGGCGGAAAACCGCAAGGAAAGCCGTGGAGCGCACGCACGCGAGGATTATCCCGCCCGAGATGACGCTGAGTGGATGAAGCACACGCTCGCATGGCGGACCTCACAGACGGACGTCCGGATCGATTATCGGCCGGTCCATCTGCAGACGCTGACCACCGATGCAGAGCCGATTCCGCCCAAGGCACGGACCTACTGAGGGAGATGAGCTGACATGGCTGAATTCAGGCTGCCGGCCAACTCGAAGATTCGCAAGGGCAAGCACTTCGCCGCGCCCGAGGGCGCGAAACAGGTCAGGCGTTTCGTCATCTACCGCTACGACCCCGACAGCGGCGAGAACCCGCGCACGGACACCTACGAGGTGGATCTCGATCGTTGCGGCCCCATGGTTCTCGACGCACTCATCAAGATCAAGAACGAGATCGACCCGACGCTGACCTTCCGCCGCTCATGCCGCGAGGGCATCTGCGGCAGCTGTGCCATGAACATCGACGGCGTGAACACGCTCGCCTGCACGATCGCGATCAGCGAGGCGCGCGGCGACGTCAAGATCTATCCGCTGCCGCATATGCCGGTGGTCAAGGACCTCGTCCCGGACCTCAGCACCTTCTACGCGCAGTATGCGTCGATCAAGCCCTGGATCCAGACCCGCACGCCGGCGCCGCCGGATCGCGAGCGCCTGCAGTCGAAGGCCGACCAGGAGAAGATCAACGAGCCATCGGCCTGCATCCTCTGCGCCTGCTGTTCGACCGCCTGTCCGAGCTACTGGTGGAACAGCGACCGCTACCTCGGGCCCGCGGCGCTGCTGGCGGCGTACCGCTGGATCGTGGACAGTCGCGACGAGGCGACCGGTGAGCGGCTCGACGCCCTGGATGATCCCTTCAAGCTGTATCGCTGCCACACCATCATGAACTGCACCCGCACCTGCCCGAAGGGCCTCAACCCCGCGAAGGCGATCGCCGAGATCAAGCTGAAGCTCGCCGAGCGGCAGCATTAAGCTGCGGGTGGGGCGTTGCGCCGGGAAGAGGGCTCGCGCGGAGGCGCAGAGAGGCAGAGCCGCAGAGATTTTGATACGGGTCGCCGTTTCCTGGGGCATCGACGGACGAATAACTATTCCCCGTCTCCTCTTCCCTCTGCACCTCCGCGTCTCTGCGCGAGCACTCTTCGATTTCCCCGCGAATTGCCCGGAATTCCACGATGAACGCTACCGTGCAACGGGGCACCATGGACCCGGCTGAGCTGGGGAGGCTGCGCTGGCGCTGCCGGCGGGGAATGCGCGAGCTCGACGTTCTGCTCGTGCGTTACCTCGAGCGCGACTGGCCGATAGCCGATGCCGCCGAGTGCGCGGCGTTCAGGGCATTGCTCGAGCGCCAGGATCCGGAGATCAATGCGCTCCTGCTCGGCCGGATGGCTCCCGACGATGAGGCGCTGGCGCGTGTCCTGGAGTGTTTACGACGGCCCGCTTGAGTTTTCCGTCCGCCCGTCACGGGCCCTGGGCACATTCCAGGTGCTCGGCCATCTCCTCATGGCGTTCGCCGTCCTCGCGGCCGGACTGCCCCTGGTCCTCCTGCTTCCGGTCTCTGTCTCGTGCCTGCTCGGAGTGCGCACGGCCCTTTGGCCGCTGGGCCGCGGCGTGCATGCCATCGCATGGAGCCGGGCGGGCGGCTGGGAACGTGTCCTCGTAAGCACTAACCGAGAGAGCATGGAACTACGCGGCAGTTCCGTGGTCACAAACGGCGCAATGTTCTTGCATTGGGACGGCGGCCGGGACACCTGGCGGGTCGTCCTGCCCAGGGACGCGATGCACCCCGATGACTGGCGGCGAATGACAGTGATTGTCGGTTTATACGAAGTACGCGATAGAATGCCTGCGGCCGCAGGTATCGCCACTCTGGCCGGGAGAACTTCAGGCACGGCCCCCGGTCTATCTGAGTGGCGAATGGATTCGCCGGGATTCCGAGGTGCTTGCCCGAATGGGCACGAAGAGCAGCGACCAGTTGCTGGTCGAGAGGGTCCAGCAGGGTGACAAGGCGGCGTTCGACATACTTGTCGGCAAGTACCAGCACAAGATCGTCAAGCTGGTCAGCCGGTACGTACGGGACCCGGACGATGCCCTCGATGTCGCGCAGGACGCTTTCATCAAGGCGTATCGCGCGCTGGCGTCCTTTCGGGGCGACAGCGCCTTCTACACTTGGCTGTACCGGATCGCGATCAATACAGCAAAGAACCAGCTGGCTTCCAACAAGCGTCGCGCCGAGGACTTCACGCTCGACTTGCAGGATCCAGATCAGTACGAGATGCACGGACGATTGCGCGAGAGCGATACGCCCGAGGGCATCGCCCTTTCGGAGGAGATCCGCGAGACCGTGAACCTGGCCATCGAAGCGTTGCCGGAAGACCTGAGGACCGCGATCGTTCTCAGGGAGATCGAGGGCATGAGTTACGAGGAAATCGCGACCGCAATGGAATGCCCGGTGGGCACGGTGCGCTCGAGAATTTTCCGGGCCCGAGAGGCGATTGACAAGCGATTGAAGCCCCTGCTCGACGCGGGGACATGAGGACTGCGATGACGATGAACTCGCACGAACAACTTTCCGCCCTGCTCGATGGCGAACTGCCGGAAGCAGAGGTCGCGATGGCCATCCGCCGGGTGGCGCGTGACGATGTACTCAGGGGGGCCGCGCTGAGGTACAGCCTCATCGGCGATGCGCTGCGTGACGAACTTCCGGCGGGGCGCCCGGCGAATCTTGTCGAGCGGGTGCGCGCGCAGCTCGACGCCGAGCCCGTGCCGGTCACGGGGGCGCCGGCCGGATTCGCGCGGTTCACCAAGTGGGGGGCCGGGTTCGCGGTCGCCGCTTCGGTGGCGATGGTGGCCCTCGTGGCCTTGCCTGGCCGGCAGCAGGACCTGCCGCCGCCGGTGCTCACGGCCACCGATATCGCGGTCCCCGGTCCTGAGCAGCGCATCGGCGCGCCGCCTGTTTATACGCGGGCCGCAGGTGGCGGACCGGACCGGCTGACCCGTTACTACGTAAATCACACCGAATACGCGCCGCCGATGAGTGGCCGTGGGGCCTTGACGCGGATCATCGTCATCCAGCCCCGGGCCGCCTCGCCAGAGGACGACGTGCCCGAGTACAGCCCAGCGGTTCCGGAGGAGAACGGGACCCCGCAATGAATCTCGTGCGTGTAGGGCCAATCCGGGTGTTTGCTTCGTTGCTCTGGGCGCTGCCAGCCGTGGCGTTGGCGGATGACGCCCGCGAGTGGCTCTCGCGCATGGAGCAGGCCGTCGAGACCCTCAGTTACGAGGGAACCTTCGTGCACATGGTGGGCAACAGCGTCGAGACGATGCACGTCATCCACCGCGCGGTGGACGGCCAGGTCGATGAGCGGTTGTTTTCGCGTGACCAGCCCGGGCGCGAGATCCTGCGCCACAACGACAAGGTCACGTGTATTTTTTCCGACCAGCGTACCGTCCTGGTGGAGCGGCGCAAGGGCCGCCACGGCACGCCCTTGCTGAGCGCGCTCGCGCAAGGCTCCAGCGAGGTGGAGCGCTGGTACGAGTTCAGCGAGGCGGGCGAGGGACGCAAGCTTGGCCGGGCGGTCAATGTCATCGAAGTGCGGCCCCGCGACGTCTATCGCTACGGACATAGGCTCTGGCTCGACCAGTTGACGGCCATGCCGCTGAAGGTCCAGTTGCTGGATCACCAGGGCATCGCGGTCGAGCAGATCCAGTTTGTCAGCATGATGCTGCCTGCCGAGATTTCCGATGCACGCCTCCAGCCCGAGGTCGAGATGGAGGGGTTTACGTGGTTTGAACATGACCGGACGCCGGCGGCCGCTGTGGTCGCGGCGCCTGGCGCCGGCTGGGCCGTCGAGGAGCCGCCTCCCGGCTTCAGGCTGACGGAGTCGCGCGTGCGCACTCTGCCTGGGTCAGATCATCCGGTGGAGCACCTGGTGTACTCGGACGGTCTCGCCTCCGTGTCGGTGTTCGTCGAGCCCGCCGATGCCACGGATCAGGCGCTCTCCGGGCTGTCCAGGATGGGCGCCGCGCATGCTTTCACCCTTATTCTCGATGGGCAGCAGATCACGGCGGTCGGCGAGGTCCCGCCCAATACCGTCGAGCGGATCGCGCGCTCGCTGCGGGCCGCGGAGGCGCCGGCGAATTGATCACGGAAATCGGCCGCGTGACCGAGGTCGAAGGCGACTGGGCCTGGGTGGCCTGCCGGCGCCAGGTGGAGTGCGCGCGCTGTGCTGAGGGACGAGGCTGCGGTGGCGGCGTGCTCGGACGGCTGCTGGGTGACCGCCTCCACAAGGTTCGCGCCGCCACCGGCACGATCGCAGTGCAGCCCGGCGACCAGGTGCTGATCGGACTCGGCGAGGACGCGGTATTGCGTGCCGCGGCGGCCGTCTACCTGGTGCCCTTGTTGCTTGCCCTGGCGGGCGGTGTGGCGGCCACGGCGCTGATCGGTGGCGGCGACGCGGCTGGCATCGTGGGCGCGATCGCGGGCTTGCTACTGGGGCTGGGCTGGGCCCGCGGTTTCAGTCGCCGCAATTCGGCCAATACGTCCCTCCAGCCGGTCATCCTGCGGCGTGCCGAGGGCGGCGGTTGCGGATCGCGTACCGGATGAGCGCGTCGAGCGAAACCGCCGGCCTGGTCATCTACACGCGCAGGGACTGCTCGCTGTGCGAGCAGATGGAGGCCGGCGTGCGCCGGGCCGCCGGTGCCGACGTCCCACTCGCAATGGTCGAAATCGATGACGATCCGGCCCTGGTGCGACGATTCGGGGCGGATGTCCCGGTGCTGTGTCTCGATGGTGAGGTCGTCTGCAAACACTTCCTGGATGCCCGGCGGCTCATGGCCGCGCTCGGTCTCGACCGCTAGCCGCGGAAACTTGCGATACGGTTGTCCGTCGGCCCCGGTATAATGCCGGGCCGGCGTGGAGCCGGCGTGCTGCGTGCCCTTCATGGATCATATCCGTAATTTTTCGATCATCGCCCATATCGATCACGGCAAGTCGACGCTCGCGGACCGGTTCATCCAGGTTTGCGGCGGCCTTGCCGACCGCGAGATGTCTGCGCAGGTTCTCGATTCGATGGACCTCGAGCGGGAGCGAGGTATCACGATCAAGGCGCAGGCCGTCTCCTTGCGCTACCGGGCCCGGGACGGGCAAGACTATGAACTCAACCTGATCGACACGCCGGGCCACGTGGACTTTTCTTACGAGGTCTCGCGCTCGCTGGCCGCCTGCGAGGGCGCGATCCTGATCGTGGACGCCGCGCAGGGTGTGGAGGCGCAGAGCGTCGCGAACTGCTACACGGCGGTCGAGGCGGGCCTCGAGGTGATCCCGGTGATCAACAAGATCGACCTGCCATCCGCGGAACCGGAGCGCGTCAAGAACGAGATCGAGGAGATCATCGGCATCGAGGCGCAGGACGCCGTGCTGACCAGCGCGAAGACAGGACAGGGCGTCGAAGACGTGCTCGACGCGATCATCGCGCGCATCCCTCCGCCGCAGGGCGATCCACAGGCGCCGCTGCAGGCCCTCATCATCGATTCGTGGTTCGATAACTACGTCGGGGTGGTGTCGCTCGTCAGGGTCATCAACGGGGTCCTCGAGAAGGGCGCCAAGATCCGCGTGATGTCGACCGGCCGCAGCCACAACGCCGACAAGGTCGGCTGTTTCACGCCCAAGATGACGGAGCGGGACCGCATCGGCACCGGCCAGGTCGGCTTCCTGATCGCCGGTATCAAGGAGATCGACGGCGCCCCGGTCGGCGATACGTTGACCCTCGAGTCGCGTCCCTGCGCCGGGCCGCTGCCGGGCTTCAAGCAGGTGCAGCCGCGCGTATTCGCCGGCGTGTTTCCAATAAATTCAGAAGATTATGAAGACTTCCGCGACGCGCTTCACAAGCTCCGCCTGAATGACGCCGCACTGCATTTCGAGCCGGAGACCTCCACGGCGCTGGGTTTCGGCTTCCGCTGCGGCTTCCTCGGGATGCTGCACATGGAGATTGTCCAGGAGCGGCTGGAGCGGGAATACCAGCTGCACCTGATCACTACGGCACCGACCGTGGTGTACCAGGTGCTCCAGACGGACGGCCAGGTCGTGCAGGTGGACAACCCGTCGCGCCTCCCGCCGACGAATTACGTGGCCGAGATCCGCGAACCGATCATTACCGCCAGCATCCTGGTGCCGCACGCGCACGTCGGGGCCGTGATCAAGCTGTGCATCGAGAAGCGTGGCGTGCAGAAGCGGCTGCACTACACCGGCAGCCAGGTCCAGGTGGAGTACGAGTTGCCGCTCTCCGAGGTGGTGCTGGACTTCTTCGACCGCCTGAAGTCCTGCAGCCGCGGCTTCGCCTCGTTCGATTACCGCTTCGAGCGTTACCAGGCCGCCCCGCTGACCAAGCTGGACATCCTCGTCAACGGGGAGCGCGTGGATGCGCTGTCTGTCATCGCGCATCGCGAGAGCGCCTACCGGCGGGGCCGCGAGGTCGTCGAAAAAATGCGCGAGCTGATCCCGCGCCAGATGTTCGATATCGCGATCCAGGCGGCGATCGGCGGCCAGGTGATCGCCCGCACCAGCGTGAAGGCGTTGCGCAAGAACGTCACGGCGAAGTGCTACGGCGGCGACGTCACCCGCAAGCGCAAGCTGCTGGAGAAGCAGAAGGAAGGCAAGAAGCGGATGAAGCAGGTGGGCAACGTCGAGATCCCGCAGGAAGCCTTCCTGTCCGTGTTGCAGGTCGACCGTAAATAACGAATACTCTACACGAATTATCGAGGGCAAGCTTTGGATTTTTCTCTAGTTCTCGTTCTTCTCACGGTCGCGATGGGCCTGGTGTGGGTCCTCGATGCGCTGGTGTTGAAGCCGCGCCGGGCGGCGTCCTCCAGTGACGGCGAGCCAGCGAAGGAACCCGCGCTGGTCGAGTTCAGCCGCTCCTTCTTCCCGATCGTGCTGGTCGTCCTGCTGATCCGCTCGTTCGCCTACGAGCCGTTCCGCATCCCGTCGAGCTCGATGATGCCGACGCTGCGCGTGGGCGATTTCATATTCGTCAGCAAGTTCAGCTATGGCCTCAGACTGCCGGTCCTGAACACCAAGATCCTGGCCCTCGGCGAGCCGGAGCGCGGCGATGTCGCGGTCTTTCGCCTGCCCTCGGATCCCGCCACGAATTACATCAAGCGCATCATCGGCGTCCCGGGCGATATCGTGACGATGCGTGAAAAACGCTTGTGGATTAACGGCCGACAGGTACCGCTCGAACTCCAGGACGAACGGGTCGACATCGAGTGCGGCGGGTTCTGGTTCAGCGCACGCCCAGCCACAGAGACGATCGGCCCGAACAGCCACACGATCTACCTCGGGGACCAGCGTGACCGCTCGAGCGCCTTCCTGAACCGCCCAGTCCCCGAGGGTCAGTACCTCGTCATGGGTGATAATCGCGATTGCAGCCGGGATGGGCGGGTGATCGGTTATATCCCGGAGGGCAACCTCGTCGGCCGGGCCGTACGCATCTGGATGAACTGGGATGCGGAGGCGGGACGGCCGCTGTGGCACAGGATTGGGGACCCGATAAGATGATTGTTCGACAGTATCCATGCACCGTGAACCGGCGCTCGCGAAGGGGACAGGACATGCGCAAACAGCAGGGGATGACCCTCATCGGGATGGTGATCGTGGCGTTTATCGCCGGCATATTCGTGCTGGCCGCGCTCAGGCTGATACCGGTTTATCTCGAGTTCATGAAGGTGAACTCGGCGATGGATGCGATGAAGATCGACCTCGACGGCAGCAATGCCGGCCCGGGGCAAATCCGCACGTCGCTGGAACGGCGCTTTGATATCGACGACGTGAAGAGCATTACGCCGCGCGATGTGGTCATTGAACGCACCGCTAACGGCTATGTGGTCAGGGCCGACTACGAGAGTCGCGCCCCGTTCATCGCGAACGTCTATTTCCTGGTCGATTTCAATAAGTCCGTCGAGGTCGCGCGTTGACCGATGACCGCGGCTGGGTGGAGCGCGAGTTCGGTTACCGGTTTCGCGACGACAGCCTGCTGGTGCGGGCGCTGACCCACCGCAGCGCGGGCGGGTGGCACAACGAGCGGCTGGAGTACCTCGGCGATGCGGCGCTCAGCCTGGTCGTGGCCGAGGCCTTGTACCAGCGCCTGCCAGAGGCCCCGGAGGGCCACCTGAGCCGCTTGCGCGCCAGCCTGGTGCGTCGTTCTTCGTTGGCGGAAGTGGCGCGGGACGCAGGATTCCCCGACCGGTTGCGGCTCGGCCCCGGCGAGCTCAAGAGCGGCGGCTTCCGGCGCGATTCCATTCTCGCGGACGCGCTCGAAGCGATGCTCGGCGCGATCTATCTCGATGGCGGGCTTGATCCCCTCCGGGAGGTGGTGCGCGGGCTCTACGGCGACCGGCTCGAGGCCTTGCCGGCACACGAGGACCTGAAGGACCCGAAGACGCTGCTCCAGGAACGCCTCCAGGCCCGGGGCATCGCGTTGCCGGCCTACCGGGTCGAGGCCGTGGAGGGCGACGACCATTGCCAGAAATTCACCGTCGCCTGCGAGGTCGAGGGGGTCCCGGGGGAAGCGATCGGTCGCGGCGGCAGCCGTCGGGCCGCGGAACAGGCGGCCGCCGCACTGATGCTGGAGAAGACCGATGACTGATGCCGGTTTTCGCTGTGGATTCGTCGCCGTCGTCGGGCGGCCCAATGTCGGCAAGTCGACGCTGGTGAACGCCCTGGTGGGCCGCAAGGTGAGCATCGTGACGAGCCGGCCCCAGACCACCCGGCAGCGGGTCATCGGTGTCGCCACGGGCGACAAGGCGCAGCTGCTGTTCGTCGATACCCCGGGCATGCACCGTCATGAACGGCACACGCTGAACAAGCTCATGAACCTCAGCGCCCAGGGCTCCCTGGCGGATGCGGATGTCGTGCTGGTGGTAGTCGAGGCGGGGCGCTGGACCGAAGAAGACGAAGACGTGCTGGAGCGCGCGAAAGCGACGGGCCGGCCCGTGATGCTGTTGCTGAACAAGATCGACCGTATCCAGCCGCGTGCGCGCGTCTTGCCGCTGTTGCAGGAAGCTGCGGCACGCGGCGATTTCATGGAAGTCGTGCCGATCTCGGCCGAACGCGGCGAGAACCTGGCGCGGCTGCGAACCCTGCTGGAGAATTCGGTCCCGGAAGGTCCGGCGCTCTACCCGCCTGAGCAATGGAGCAATCGTGACGAGCGTTTTCACATCGCCGAGGTGCTGCGCGAGAAGCTGATGCGCCGGTTGCGCGAGGAGTTGCCCTATGGCCTGGCGGTCGAGATCGAGCGCCTGGCCGAGAGCGAACAGGGCCGGCTCGAGGTCGGGGCCGTGGTCTGGGTCGAGCGCGAGGCGCACAAGGCCATCGTCATCGGCAAGGGCGGGGAGATGCTGAAGGCGGCGGGCCAGGCGGCCCGGCTCGAGCTCAAGGCGCGCTTCAATCGGCCGGTGCATCTCGAGATCTTCGTGAAGGTTCGCGAGGACTGGACGGATCGCGATGCCGACCTGAGGCGCCTCGGTTACGACGGCGACTGACCGCCTTGCTGCGCGTCGAGCTGGAGCCTGCCTATATCCTTCACCACCGGCCCTTCCGGGACACCAGCGTGCTGCTGGAAATATTCAGCAGGGACCAGGGCCGCGTGGGCCTGGTGGCGCGTGGCGCACGCGGGCCCAGGAGCCGCCTGAAGGGCATCCTGCAGCCGTTCCGGCCCTTGCTGCTGTCATGGCAGCTGCGCGGCGAGCTCGGCACGCTGACGGGTGCGGAAGCGTATGGCGTCCCGGCAGTCCTGCCGACCGGCGGGGATGCGCTGCTGGCGCTGTACTACCTCAACGAATTGCTGTTGCGGCTGACCGCGCGCCTCGACCCGCATGCCGCGCTCTACGGTGTCTATGACGCTGCTGTTGTGCAGCTGACCGCCGGTGGGGCCGTCGCGCCGGTGCTACGGCGCTTCGAAAAGCGCCTGCTGGACGAGCTCGGGTACGGGCCGGATCTGGCCCTCGATGCCACGGGCCAGCGGATCGCGGCGGGCTCGAGCTATCGCTATGACCCGGCGCTCGGCCTGGCGGTGTGCCGCCCGGAGACCGCGGGGGCATTGCTGGGGGCGTCCTTGCTGGCGCTTGCGGCGGACGAACTGGCCGACGCGCGGGCCCTGGCGGACGCGCGCCGCCTGCTCAGGGCCGCGCTCGACGTGCACCTCGACGGGCGGCCGCTCAAGACGCGGGCGCTGATGAGCCGCCTCAGGGACGCGCGCGCCTCTGGCACAATGTGATTGAGCATCGCCAAAGGAAATACCCATGAAAAGCAACATTGCGCTCGGCGTCAATATCGACCATGTCGCGACGATCCGGCAGGCGCGTCGCACGCGTTACCCGGATCCCGTTTACGCCGCCCTGATGGCCGAACAGGCCGGCGCAGACAGCATCACGGTCCACCTCCGGGAGGACCGGCGCCATATCCAGGACCGTGACCTGCGGGCCATGAAGGACGTGCTGCAGACCCGAATGAACCTCGAGATGGCTGTTACGGACGAGATGATCGCGATCGCGCTGGACGTCCGGCCGCGCGACGTCTGCCTCGTGCCAGAGCGACGCGAGGAACTGACCACCGAGGGCGGCCTCGACGTGGCCGGCCAGCTTGAGCGGGTTCGCGATGCGGTCGGCCGGCTCTCGGATGCGGGGATGCGGGTGTCGTTGTTCGTGGACCCCGATCCGCGCCAGCTCGACGCGAGCGTGGCGGCGGGAGCCCCTGTTGTCGAGCTGCACACCGGGCGCTACGCGGATGCCGAGGACGAGCGCACGCGGCGAGCGGAATACGCCCGCGTGCGCGAGGCGGTGCAGGCGGGCACTGCGCTCGATCTCGAGGTGAACGCCGGCCATGGGCTGAATTATCACAACGTCCAGCCCATTGCGCGGATTCCGGAGATCATCGAGCTGAACATCGGCCACGCGATCATCGCGCGGGCGATCTTTGACGGCCTGTCGACTGCCGTGATCGAAATGAAGCGCCTGATGACCGAGGCGCGGCTGCAGTGATTTTCGGTATCGGCACCGATGTCGTGAGGCTCGACCGGGTGGAGGCCACGCTGGACCGCTTCGGCGAACATTTCGTGCAGCGCCTGCTGCTGCCCGAAGAGGAGGCGCAATACCGGCGCCACCGGCGCAAGGCCCGTTTCCTGGCGATGCGTTTCGCCGCCAAGGAAGCGGTCGTCAAGGCGATGGGCACGGGCTTCCGCAATGGCATGTGGATCCGGGACGTGGGCATCGTCCAGGACGCCCGCGGCAAGCCCGAGATCGTCTACTCGGCCCGCGGCCGCGCGCTGTGTGCGCAAATGGGCATCGGCGCGGGGCATGTCAGCCTGACGGACGAGGCCGGCCTGGTGGTGGCCTTCGCGGTGCTGTTGAGGGCGACCCCGTGAACACGCTGGCATTCGATATCGAGACCATCCCCGACGTGGAGTTCGGGCGTCGCTACCTCTCCCTGGAGGGCCTGGCGGACGAGCAGGTCGCGCAGGCGATGTTTGCGCTCAGGCGCGAGCGCACCGGGCACGATTTTCTTCCCCTGCACCAGCAGCGCGTCGTGGCGATTTCATGCGCGATGCGTTCGCGCGACGGCTTCAAGCTCTGGACGCTGGGTGATCCCGAGGCCGACGAGGCGGAGCTGGTGAGACGGTTTTTCGATGGGATCGAGCGCTTCAGCCCGGACCTCGTGTCCTGGAACGGCTCGGGCTTCGATCTGCCGGTGCTGCACTACCGCGCGCTGCGCCACGGCATCGCCGCGCCGCGCTACTGGGAGGTCGGGGATGCGGATCGCGACTTCCGCTACAACAACTACCTGGGCCGCTTCCACTGGCGGCACATCGATCTGATGGACGTGCTGGCGGGTTACCAGTTCCGGGGCGCGGCACGCCTCGACGAGGTCTCCGTCCTGCTCGGCCTGCCGGGCAAGCTCGGCCTCAGCGGCGACCGAGTCTGGGACGCCTGGCGCGACGGCCAGCTGGACGCGATCCGCGACTATTGCGAGACCGACGTGCTGAACACGTGGCTGCTGTACCTGCACTTCGAGCAGTTTCGCGGCCGGCGCTCGGCCGCGGAGGTCGAGGCCGAGCAGGCGCTTGTCGTCGAGACACTGCGCAAGGACGGCCGGCCGCACTTGCTGGAATTTCTCTCGGCCTGGGGGCGCGCATGAAACGCAGGATCGATCCGGCGCCATTCGAGGCCCGGGTGGTCGATCTCGCCCACGACGGCCGCGGCGTCGCCCGCCTCGACGGCAAGACGGTGTTCATCCAGGACGCGCTTCCCGGGGAGCTGGTCACGGCCAGTCGTGTCAGCCAGCGGCGCAGCCACGACGATGCCGTGCTCGTGGAAGTGCTCGAGCCTTCTCCAGAGCGCGTCAGTCCGGCCTGTCGGCATTTCGGCACCTGCGGCGGCTGCAGCCTGCAGCATCTCGCGCCCGAGGCCCAGCTCGCGGCCAAGGAGAGCACCCTGCACGACAACCTGCAGCGCATCGGGCACGTCGTCGCCGGCACGCGCTGGGAGCCCATCGCGGGACCCGCGTGGGGCTACCGCCGGCGTGCACGCCTCGGGCTGCGCAAGGTCGACAAGAAGGGCCGGGTGCTGGTCGGCTTCCGCGAGCGGCGCGCACCGCTGCTGACCGATATGGACAGCTGCCCGGTGCTGGCCGGCGACGTGGGTGCCCTGTTGCCGGCTCTGTCGGTGCTGGTCGGCGCACTCAGCATCGCGCGCTGCGTGCCGCAGATCGAGGTGGCGGTGGGCGACGAGCGCACCGCGCTCGCATTCCGGGTGCTGGAGCCGCCGACCGCGGCTGACCTGCTGCTGCTGGACCGTTTCGGCACCGAGCATGACGTGGACATCTGGTTGCAGCCAGGCGGGCTCGCCACGCTGCGGCCGTTGCGGGACGATACGCCCCGGCCCGGCTACCGGCTCGAGGCGTTCGATCTCGAGTTCCGTTTCCTGCCCAGCGATTTCGTGCAGATCAACGCCGCGATCAATGCGAAGGCAGTGGCGCGCGCGGTCGAGTTGCTCGCACCCGCGCCGGGCGACCGGGTCGTCGACCTGTTCTGCGGCCTGGGTAACTTCAGCCTGGCGTTCGCGCGGCGCGGTGCGCGGGTGCGCGGCGTCGAGGGCGATGCCGGGCTGATCGAACGGGCCAGGGAGAACGCCGTGCGGAACGGCCTGGAGGTTGCTTATCACGTGGCGAACCTGTTCGAGGATTGCCGGGCGCTGCCGTGGGCACGTGAACCCTGCGAGGCCTTGTTGCTGGATCCGCCCCGCGCGGGCGCCGAGGCCTCGATCCAGCTGGTGCCCGTGCTGCGACCGGAACGCATCGTCTATGTCTCCTGCCACCCCGGGACGCTCGCACGCGATGCAGGTATCCTCGTCAACGAATTCGGCTATCAACTCCAGGGCGCAGGGGTTATGGACATGTTTCCGCATACCGCCCACGTCGAGTCCATTGCCTTGTTCGAGCGGAGCAGGAGCTGAGCATGCGCGCGCATGGGAGGAGGCGCATCGAGATCGACCTCGCCGGTCAGCGCCTCACGCTGTTGAGTTCCGGTGTGACGCCGCGCAGTTGGCCGGTGTCGACGGCGCGTAAGGGGCCGGGGGAGCGGCGTGGCAGCGAGCAGACGCCGCGGGGCCTGCATGTGGTACGCGCGCGCATCGGTGTGGGGCTGCCGGCGGGTGCGGTGCTCGTGGGCAGACGGCCCACCGGGGAGACCTGGTCGCCAGCGCTCGCCGAAGCGAACCCCGGACGGGACTGGATATTGACCCGGATCCTTTGGCTCAGCGGCCTGGAGCGGGGCCGAAACCGGCTTGGGGAGGTGGATACGATGCGGCGTTTCATCTATATCCACGGTACTCCGGACAGCGAGCCGGTCGGCGTGCCAGGCTCCCATGGCTGCATCCGGATGCGCAACGCCGACGTGATCGAGCTGTTTGACCTGGTCCCCGTCGGCACGGAAGTGATAATTGACGGGGGCGCGGGCTCATGACACTCGGTCCGGTGATGCTCGATATCGAGGGGACCGCGCTGACTCCCGAGGACCGGGAACTGCTGCGACACCGGAACGTGGGCGGCGTAATCCTGTTCGCGCGGAACTACGAGTCCCCGGCGCAGCTGCTGCAACTGACCCGCGAGATCCACGGCCTCAGGCGGCCCGAGCTGGTCATCGCGGTGGACCAGGAAGGCGGCCGAGTGCAGCGTTTTCGCGATGGCTTCACGCCGTTGCCGGCGATGCACCTGCTCGGCCGCCGCTTCGACCTGGAACGGGAGCGCGCGCTGCAGCTGGCCGAGACCTGTGGCTGGCTGATGGCCGCGGAACTGCGTTCGGTCGGCGTCGACCTCAGCTTCGCCCCTGTGCTGGATCTGGATTACGGCCTCAGCGACGTCATCGGCGACCGCGCCTTCCATCGTGACCCGGAAGTCGTCGCGCGACTCGCCGGACGTTTCGCGGCGGGTATGCGCCACGCGGGCATGGCCGCCGTCGGCAAGCATTTCCCGGGGCATGGCGGGGTCATCGCGGATTCCCATCACGTGCTGCCCGAGGACCGGCGCCCCTATGCGGACCTGCTCGACGATATGCGCCCCTACGACGCGCTGATCGCCGAGGGTCTGGCGGGCGTCATGGTGGCCCACGTCGTCTACTCGCGCCTCGACCGCATGCCGGCCGGCTTCTCGCGCTGGTGGCTCGGGACCGAGCTGAGGATCCGGCTGCGCTTCCAGGGCGCGATATTTTCTGATGACCTGTCCATGGCCGGCGCAGCGTTCGCGGGCTCGGCGGAAAATCGTGCGCTGCTCGCCTTGCAGGCCGGCTGCGACATCGTGCTGGTCTGCAACGATCGGCCGGCCGCGATGGCCGTCGTCGAGGCGCTCGGTGACTGGTGCGAACCGGCGGCGCACCTGCGCCTCGCGCGTTTGCGCGGGCGCGGCGTGCAGGACGGCCCGCTACGCGCCTCGCCAGAGTGGCAGCGGGCGGAGGCGCAGGTGCGGGCCTTCGAAAACGAGCGGCCTGGACTGGTGCTGGAAGGCGACTGACCGCGGCCCACGCCTGGGCCGCGATCCACCCGGGAGGGAATCTTGAAGACCGAGAACACGAGCGAAGACTTCGACGCGATTTTCGACCGCGCCGCGCCGCTGGCGAACCGGGCCGACGTCGAGCAGGCGCTCGACCGGATGGCCGGCGAGATCCGCAGGGATCTTGCCGGACGCGACCCGCTGGTGTTGACGGTCATGGTCGGCGGCCTGATGCCCACGGCCTGGCTGCTGCAGCGGCTCACGTTTCCGCTGCAGCTCGATTATGTGCATGCCAGCCGTTATCGCGGCGGGACGCGAGGGACTGCGGAGATCGACTGGATCGCCCGGCCGCGCACGCCGCTCGCCGGGCGCGTCGTGCTGGTCATCGACGACATTCTCGACGAGGGACACACGCTGGCCGCGATCCTGGATTACTGCCGTGCCCAGGGCGCCGCGGAGGTGCGCAGCGCCGTGCTTGTTGAGAAACTGCATGCGCGCCGCGCCGCAGGGCTGCAAGCGGATTACACGGGCCTGCGTATCGAGGACCGTTACCTGTTCGGCTGCGGCATGGATTATCACGAACATCACAGGCAACATGCGGCCGTCTATGCCCTCGCGGAGGAGGACGAGCGCGGATGAGCGTACTGGGGATCATCGGCGGCACGGGGCTCGCGGAGCTCGACGGCATGGAAATCGAGCGCCGCAGCATAGTGTCCACCCCGTGGGGCGAGCCGTCGGCGCCCTTGCTGTACGGCCGGATCGCCAGCCATCCGGCGGTGTTCCTTGCGCGGCACGGCAGTGGGCACACCATCGCGCCGCACGAGGTCAATTACCGCGCGAACATCTGGGCGTTGCGCGAGGCGGGCGTGGAGGGCGTGATCGCGATCAACGCGGTGGGCGGCATCGGCGAGGCCTTTGCACCCGGCACGCTGGCGGTCCCGGATCAACTCATCGATTACAGCTGGGGGCGGCCACACAGCTTTTCGGAGGGTCCCGGGCAGGCGTTGCAACATGTCGATTTCACCGAGCCCTATGCGCGCATCATGCGCGAGCTGCTGCTCGCCGCCGCCGCCCGCGCCGGCCTCGAGATCCGGGATGGCGGCATCTATGCCGTGACGCAGGGGCCGCGCCTCGAGACCGCGGCGGAGATCGATCGGCTCGCGCGCGACGGCTGCGACATCGTGGGAATGACCGGCATGCCGGAGGCTGGGCTCGCGCGGGAAGTCGGGCTCGAATATGCATGCTGCGCGGTGATCGTCAATCGCGCGGCCGGCCGCGGCGGCGACATCCATGGCGAGCTTGAACGCTGGGTCGCAGAGGGGATGGCCTCGGCACGCCGCCTCCTGCACGCGGTGTTTGCCGGGATGGCGGCAGGATGAGCCGTAATCCCTTGCCCGCCAGGCTGCCGGAGGCCCTCGTGCTCAGGATAGTCGAGGGCGCAGGCGAGGGAATCGTGATCGTCGATGGCGAACATCCGGAGCGGCCCGTCGCGTGGGTCAATCCGGCGTTCGAGAAGATCACGGGATTCAAGGCGGCCGATCTCGTCGGGCGTAACCTGCGGGTCCTGCAGGGCGGCGACCGTGACCAGGCCGGCCTCGCAGAGCTGCGCGAGGCCATGGCCGGAGAGCGCGGCTGCAGCGCATTGCTGCGAAATTACCGTCCCGACGGGACGATGTACTGGAACCAGCTGCGCATCGAGGCGTGCCGGGACGCACAAGACGCGCTCTGGTGGCTGGGCTATGCCCGCGACGTTTCCGCGCAGCGAGAGATGGAGATCATCCTCGGGCGGCGGGCGGACGAGCTCGACGCCGTCCAGCGCCGCCTCGAGGAGGTGGATCCCGTTGATCGCCTGACCGGGCTCCAGGGCGAGCACAGTTTCGAACTGGCGCTCGAGCTGGCCTGGTTCTCCTGCGTGCGCGACCGCCGTTCGCTGGCGCTGTTCCTGTTTGCGCCCGACTATTTCGATGTCTACCTGGAGACGTTCGGGCGGGTTGCGGGCGACTCCTGCCTGCGCATGGTGGCACGCGGCGTGGCTGCGGCGTTTCGCCGTTCCTCCGACGTGGCGGCCCGGCTGGGGACGGCCGAGTTCGCGGCGCTCGGGATCGGCATGGAACAGGCGCTGCTCGAAGAACATGCCCGTCGCGTGTGCGATCGCGTCGCGTCGCTGGCGATTCGAAATCCGCGGGCGCCGCTCGGTCGGAATGTCACGCTCAGCGCAGCCGTGCTGCTGGCGCGGCCGGGCGGCGCGAATGACTGGCGAGGCCTGCTGGAGGAGGCGAGGCGGGTACTGGCGTCGGCGCAGGCAACAGGGATCGAGCAGATCGTTGTCGGGGACTACGGCGCCGGCTGACTGGCCGTGGGTTCGAGCGTGACGGACGTGACGAGCGCGATCACGCCGATGTGTGGGTGGTCAAAGTACTGCTCGACCCCGGGGCGCACCCTGCGGCGCTGCGCCAGCACGGCCTCCACTCCCGCCTCCGAGTGCAATTCGATCGTCAACCCGAGGTGCAGGAAGCGGCCGGCCGTCAGGCCTATGACACCGGAGAGTTCCGCCGCCGCCGGGCCCTGGCCCAGGGCGGCGAGGGTCGCGAGTTCCAGCCCGTCGCGCGCCACGGCAGGCTGCACCCAGGCTTGGTGCCAGAGCAGCGTGAAGCCGCCGGTATTGAGGCGCCGGGCCACCGCCTCGAGCTTGCGCGGCGCCACCGGGCCCGAGACGCCCCGCGGCAGGAAAGGCGCTACGCCGTCCAGATCCGCCGCGCCGGCCATCGGCGACTGGGCCGCTGGCGCCTCGGCATCGAGTATCGCCCCCTGGGCGGGCGCCAGGTCTGCCTCGGCCTCGGGTACTCGCCGCAGCGGGCGCTGTTCCACGCTGGCGCCGGCGGGCTGGGAAAAAATCACCACCTCCACCTGGTAGTGACGCTGGCCGGTCTGCGCGCCGGCCGGCCCGGGCGCAATGCCGGTCGACAGCACGGCAGTAACCAGCGCTGCGATGCGGAAGGCAGCACGGCCCATGCCGCGCGCGGACGCGCGGCGGAATCGGGCGATGTGAGTTGGTTCAATGGGCATGGCGGTCTGTGCGCGCGCGATCGTTGCGGGGCGGTCCGGTGGGCGCGGCCTGGCTCGCGGGCTCAAGCTGGTCGAGCAGGCGATGCACGGTGGCAAAACGCGTCTCCGGATCCGACAGGTCGAGATTGAAACGCAGTTTGTCCGGACCGTCCAGCCGGTACTTGCGGGAATCCGCCTGGATGAGGCGAATGAGGGCCAGGGGTTCGACGCAGGTGTCGGTGCGGAACAGCAGGCTCCCGCCGGCCGAATTGGCCTCGATACGCCGAATGCCGAGTCGCGCGGCCCGCTGGCGGATGCCTGCGACCCGGAACAGGGTCTGCGCCTGGGGCGGAAGCAGCCCGAAACGATCGATCAGCTCCACCTGCAGGTCCTCGAGCGCGTGTGCATCCGTGGTGCCTGCGATGCGCTTGTAGAGCACGAGGCGCAGGTGGACGTCGGGCACATAGTCCGCGGGCAGCAGGGCGGCGACGCCGAGCTCGACCTCGACGCCGGAATCCAGCGGCCGGTCGAGATCGGGCTCGCGGCCGCTGCGCAGCGCCTCGACGGCGCGCTGGAGCATCTCGAGGTACATGCTGAACCCGACCTCGTGGATCTGGCCGCTCTGCTCGTCGCCGAGCAGCTCGCCGGCGCCGCGGATCTCAAGATCATGGGTCGCGAGCGTGAAGCCCGCGCCGAGATCCTCCAGCGATTCGATCGCCTCGAGGCGCTTCACCGCGTCGGAGGTCATGGCGGTGAGCGGCGGAGTTACGAGGTACGCATAGGCCCGGTGATGCGAGCGGCCGACGCGGCCGCGGAGCTGGTGGAGCTGCGCCAGGCCGAGCTTGTCTGCGCGCTGCACGATGATCGTGTTGGCCGTCGGAATGTCGATGCCGCTCTCGATGATCGTCGTGCAGACCAGGACGTTGAAGCGGCGGTGGTAAAAATCGAGCATGACCTGTTCCAGGTCCCGTTCGCGCATCTGGCCGTGGGCGACGCGGATACGCGCCTCCGGGACCAGCTCGCGCAGCCGGGCCGCCGCCTGCTCGATGTCATGGACCTCGTTATGCAGGAAATAGACCTGTCCGCCACGGCGGATTTCGCGCAGGCAGGCCTCCCGCATCAGGCCGTCGTTCCATTCCGTGACGAACGTCTTGACGGCAAGGCGTTCCGTCGGGGGCGTGGTGATCATGGAGAGGTCGCGTAGCCCGCCGAGCGCCATGTTCATGGTGCGCGGGATCGGCGTCGCGGTCAGGGTCAGCACGTCCACCTCCGCGCGCAGTGATTTCAGGCGCTCCTTATCGCGCACCCCGAAACGGTGTTCCTCGTCGATAACGACCAGGCCGAGATTGCTGAAGTGCACGGTATGCTGCAGCAGCTTGTGCGTGCCGATAACGATGTCCACCGCCCCCGACTTCAGGCCCTCGAGCACGCGTTCGACCTCCTTCGGCGAGCGGAATCTCGACAGTGATTCGACGCGGATTGGCCAGTCCGCGAAGCGATCCGAAAAAGTCTGGAAGTGCTGCTGCGCCAGCAGCGTGGTGGGGACCAGCATCGCGACCTGCCTGCCGTCCTGTGCGGCGACGAAGGCGGCGCGCAGCGCGACCTCGGTCTTGCCGAAACCCACGTCGCCGCAGATAACGCGGTCCATGGGCTGCGCCGTGGTCATATCCGTAATGACCTGCTCGATCGCCTGGCGCTGGTCGGGCGTTTCGTCGAACGGGAAGGCCTCGCGGAACGCGGCGTAGTCCTGTTCGAGCAGCGCGAAGCCGTGGCCCTTCCGTGCCGCCCTGCGGGCATGCAGGTCCAGCAGCTCGGCTGCGACGTCACGCACTTTCTCCGCCGCGCGCCGCCTGACCTTTTGCCACTGGTCGCCCCCGAGGCGGTGCAGCGGGGCGGATTCCGGCGAGGCCCCGGTGTACCGGCTGATCAGGTCGAGCGAGTGGACCGGGATGTAGAGCTTGTCGCCGCCGGCGTATTCGAGCGCGAGAAATTCGCTGCTGCGATCCTGGACTTCGAGCGTCACGAGGCCGAGATAGCGGCCGACACCATAATCGACGTGCACGACGGGCGCCCCGGCGCGCAGGTCCGAAAGCTCCCGGATGATGGCGTCCGGGTCGCGCGCCCCGCGCCGGCGGCGCACGCGCTGGCGAACCCGCTCGCCGAACAGCTGCGCTTCCGCGACGACCGCGAGCCGCGCATCCGGGAGCAGCAGGCCGTCCTCCAGCGGCGCCACCGCCAAGCCGCGCGCCTCGTCACTGGCGAGGAATGCGGGCCAGTCGTCCGTCGACCTGACCGCAATTCCGTGCCCGGCCAGCAACGACCGGAGCATCTCGCGTCGCCCGGGGGACTCGGCCGTGAACAGCACGCGGCCGTCGAAATTGAGCAAAAAATCCAGCAGCGCATCGGCCGGCTCGGGCGCCCGCGGGTTGAGCTTGAGGGAAGGCGCCGCCGCAGTGCCGAGATCCGCGCCGCTGCCGGCCTGCTTGAACGACGAGATGCGGATCGTGGCGAAGCGCTGCAGCCGGTCCGCCAGCAAGCCAGGCGGGCTGAAGACTTCCTCCGGGTCGAGTATCGGCCGCTCGATGTCGTGCGCCAGCTGGCTATGCCGCTCCAGCACCCCGGTCCACGCCTGTTCCAGGACGGTGCCGACGGGCTGCGCCTCGATCAGCAGGGCGTTGTCGGGTAAATAGGCGGCCAGGTCAGACAGCGTCTCAAAAAACAACGGCAGGTAATATTCCAGGCCGCCGGACGCGATGCCTTCGCCGACGTCACGGTAAACACCCACGCGCGAGGGATCGCCCGGAAAGCGCTCGCGAAAGCGGGCCCGAAAACCACGGATCGCTTCAGCCGAGAACGGGTACTCGCGGCCGGGCAGGAGGCGGATGCGCTCGAGCTTGTCGAGCGAACGCTGCGTGCCGGGATCGAAGCAGCGGATGGAATCCACCACGTCGTCGAACAGGTCGATGCGGTAGGGCAACTCGCTGCCCATCGGGTACAGGTCGAGCAGCGAACCACGCAGCGCAAACTCGCCGTGTTCCGTGACTTGCGGGACGGCGAGATACCCGGCGTCCTGGAGCTGCAGGCGCAGCCGGGTCGGGTCCAGGCGGTCTCCCACGACGATGTGCAGCCCTTGTGTCGCGGTCCAGGACGGCGGTGGCAGGCGCTGCAGCAGCGTCTGGGTCGCGGTGACCACCACGCCGCTCGCGAGTGAAGGCAGGCGCGCGAGCGTCGCGAGCCGCCGGGAGGTGATGTCCGGGTGCGGCGAGAATGCGTCCCAGGGCAGCGTTTCGGCGTCCGGAAGGAGCAGGACCTCGAGCTCGGGACCGCCGAAGAAACCGATCTCCGCGGCCAGCTGGTCCGCCTGGCGCGGTGACCCCGCGAGCACCAGGACCGGCCCGGCATGGCGCTGCGCGGCTTCGGCGATGGCGAGCGCCGGCGCGGAGCCATAGAGCTGGCCCCAGTCCAGCGGCCGGCCGGCCGCCTCGGGCAGGGGCAGATGTTTCCAGGAACGGTCCATGGCTTGGGGATCGATACGATGCGAGCCCCGCGATGCTGCGGGGACGCGATTATCTCACAATGAGGCGGTCAATCCCGGTAGCGCAGCAGGAGGTCGTCATACGCGTCGATGCGCCGGTCCCGCAGGAACGGCCACATGCGGCGCACGCGCTCCGAGCGGGCGAGGTCGAGGTCCACGACCAGGGTCTCGGCGGTGTCGCCGGCCCGCCCCAGGATTTCCCCCTGCGGGCCGCAGGCGAAGCTGTTGCCCCAGAAGGTGATGCCGGCGGTCGCGCCGGAGGGGTCGGGCTCGAAGCCCACGCGATTGCAGGCGAGCAGGGGCAGGCCGTTGGCGACCGCATGGCCGCGCTGCACGATTTCCCAGGCATCCTGCTGGCGCCGCTGCTCGGCCTCGGAATCCTCGGCGGAGCGCCCGATGGCGGTCGGGTACAGCAACAGGTCCGCGCCGGCCAGGGCCATCAGCCGGGCCGCCTCCGGGTACCACTGGTCCCAGCACACCAGCACGCCGAGCCGGCCGACCGAGGTCTCGATCGGTCGCAGGTCATCGTCGCCCGGTGTGAAGAAGAACTTCTCGTAGTAGGCTGGGTCGTCGGGGATGTGGGCCTTGCGATAGCGCCCGGCGAAACGACCGTCGGCATCGAGCACGACCGCGGTGTTGTGGTAGATGCCGGCCGCACGCCGCTCGAACAACGAACCGACGATGACCACCGACAGCTCCGCCGCCAGCGCGCCCAGCCACTCTGTGCCCGGGCCCGGGATCGGTTCTGCCAGGTCGAACAGCGCGGGATCCTCCACCTTGCAAAAATAACTGCTCTGGTGGAGTTCCTGCAGCAGGACGAGGCGGGCGCCACGCCCGGCGGCATCGCGGATGCCCTGCTCGGTGAGCGCGCGGGTGGCGGCAAGATCGGGGCCGACCGCGTGCTGGACCAGCCCGGCCTTGAGGCTCGATGTATTCATTGGGCTCCCCTGAAACGGAAACAGGGCTCCGGCATCGCAGGAGCCCTGTTAAAGGATAACCGATGGCGGATGCGATCAGGAGGCCGGGCGGGGCGGCCGATTGTGCCTTGAGACGCTGTGCACCACGTGGCGATACTCGAATACCACGACGAAACCATCGTAATCCCAGCGGGTGATCGGCGGATCGCCGACTGGGCCCGTGATGGCCTGTGGCGCACCGAAGCGGCTCTGGACACGATCCATGCTCATGCCCCGGGAAGGCATCTCCGTGCTCGCGGCTTCGAGCTTCTCGATGATCAGGGTGTCGGCGTGCGCGGCCGGGACGGCCACCAACATGGCAGCAATCGCGAGGGCATACAGCGTCTTGGGCATTGGGGCACTCCGATCCATGTCCGTGCGCAATATAACACCGCCGACCAGGAAAAAATGGGACCTGCGTCACTCCCGCCCCTCGCGGCGGCGGCAGCGAGCGCATGGGACAACAGTTGCCGGAGGCGGAGCGGCGCCCCCGTATGATTTAATGCCGGGCTATGTTTCGCCCACTCGAGCTGTACATCGGTCTCCGTTACCTCCGCGCCCGGCGGGCGAGTCGTTTCGTCTCGTTCATCTCGCTGGTCTCTCTGCTCGGCGTGGCCGTGGGTGTGGCGGCACTGATCGTCGTGCTCTCGGTCATGAACGGCTTCGAGCAGGAGTTGCGCAGCCGGCTCCTGAACCTCACGTCGCACGCCGTGGTCACCGCGCCGGATGGGCGGCTGCGCGACTGGGAGCCCGTGCTGGAGCGGATCGAGGCGACGCCGGGCGTGACCGGCGCGGCGCCGTACGTCGAGGTGCAGGCCATGCTGGCGCACGAGGGCCTGTTGAAGGGCACGCTCCTGCGGGGGATCGATCCCGCGCGCGAGGCCGCGGTCTCGCGGGTGGAGGAGCACATGCTGGCAGGTTCGCTGGAACAACTCGCGCCCGGCACGGACCACCTCGTGCTGGGACGCCTGCTTGCCGCGCGCCTGCGGGTGGGGATTGGCGATCCGCTCACCCTGCTGGTGCCGACCGGCAGCGACACGGGCGCCAGGCTGGTGCCGCGGCTGAGGCGCTTCGTCGTCGCCGGCCTGTTCGAGGTCGGCATGGAGGAACAGGATGGCGTGCTCGCCCTGGCCCACCTCGAGGACGCGGCCGCAGCCCGCGGGCGCCCGGGCGAGGTCTCGGGCGTGCGCATCGAGATGGAGGACCTGTTTGCCGCCCCGCAGATCGCTCGACGCATTGCGGCGGACCTCGGTCCCGGCTACGAGGCTCGCGACTGGACCGCGGAGAATGCTAGCTATTTCCGCGCGGTCCGGATCGAAAAGACCATGATGACGCTGATCCTCTCGCTGGTCGTGGCCGTCGCGGCATTCAACATCGTCGCCACGCTCGTCATGGTCGTAACCGACAAGCGGATGGAGATCGCGATCCTGAGAACCATGGGTCTCTCGCCTGGCAGCGTCATGCGCGTGTTCCTGGTGCAGGGCACGGTGATCGGTGCGGTGGGGACGCTGCTGGGTGTGGCGCTCGGTGTTCCGCTGGCGTTGCACGTCGGTACGGTGATGCCGGCCCTGGAATCGCTGCTGGGGTTCAGCGTGCTGCCCGCCGAGGTCTACTACATCACCCGCCTTCCGTCGGACCTGCGCTGGCCCCAGGTGCTCCTGGTGTCGGGGATTGCGCTCGGCCTGTGCCTGTTGTCGACCATTTATCCCTCGTTGCGCGCCGCGCGCACCGAGCCGGCCGAGGCGCTGCGCTATGAATGACTCGTGGCAGTGGTTCGTCGGGGCGCGCTACCTGCGCGCGCGCACCCATAACCGTTTCGTGTCCTTCATCTCCAGCATCTCGATCCTGGGCGTGGCGCTCGGGGTCGCCGTGCTGATCGTGGTGCTCTCGGTGATGAATGGTTTCGAAACGGAGCTGAGGACGCGCATCCTCGCGATGACCTCGCATGCCTCGCTGGAGAGCTTCGGCGACGGCCTGGCCGAATGGGAAGCCGTGCGCGACCGGGTGGAGGGCGATGCGGACGTGCGCGCGGCTGCCCCTTACATCCAGGGCGAGGCGATGCTGCTGCGGGGCGAGGATGTCAGCGGGGCGATCGTCCGCGGCGTCGTCCCGGCGCAGGAGCGCCGGGTCTCGGGCCTCGCCGACAAGCTCATCAGCGGCACGCTCGACGCGCTGGGGCCGGGCAGCTGGAACATCGTACTGGGCAGCGCCCTGGCGCGGGAGCTGCAGGTCGAGGTCGGTGACCGCGTGGTGCTCGCGATCTCGCAAGGCACGGTCACGCCGGCAGGGCTCGCGCCGCGCCTGCGCCGCTTCGTCGTGACAGGGATCTTCGAGGCCGGCATGTACGAGTTCGACCGGAGCCTCGCCTTCGTCCACCTCGAGGACGCCGCGCGCCTATGGCGCATGGACGACAAGGTCACGGGGCTCAGGCTCGCTTTGGACGACATGTTCCTGGCCCCGGAGGTCTCGCGCCGCGTCGCCACGGAGCTCGGCGGCGGTTTCTATGTCAGCGACTGGACCCGCCAGCATGTCAATTTCTTCCGTTCCATCCAGCTGTCCAAGCAAATGATGTTCACGATCCTGCTGCTCGTGGTCGCGGTCGCCGCGTTCAACATCGTCTCGACCCTCGTGATGGTGGTGAAGGACAAGCAGGGCGACATCGCGATCCTGCGGACGCTCGGCGCCTCCCCGCGCAGCATCATGGTGGTGTTCATGATCCAGGGGACGCTGATCGGGGTCGCCGGGACGCTCGCGGGGCTCGGCTTCGGCGCTCTGCTCGCGCTGAATGTCGAGCAGCTGGTGCACTGGCTCGAGGCGGCGCTGGGGACCACCTTTCTCGCGGCGGACGTCTATTTCATCAGCGACCTGCCCGCGGAACTGAGGGTGGGCGACCTGCTGCGCATTTGCGGCACGGCCCTCGTGCTGGCCGTGCTATCCACGATCTATCCGGCCTGGCGCGCCGCACGCAGCCAGCCCGCGGAGGCCCTGAGGCATGAATGATCCTTCCCCCGTGCTGGCCTGTCACGCGCTCGGCAAGCGTTTCGTCGAGGGTGGTAACGTCGTCGAGGTACTCAAGGGCGTCGAGCTCGAAGTCATGCCCGGCGACCGGCTCGCCATCGTGGGCGCAAGCGGCTCCGGCAAGACGACGCTGTTGCAGCTGTTGGGCGGGCTCGACCTGCCCACCACTGGCTCTGTCAGTGTCCAGGGCCGCGAGCTGTCCGCGTTGGATGACGCCGAGCGCGGGCGGCTGCGCAACCAGGCCCTCGGCTTCGTGTACCAGTTTCACCACCTGTTGCCCGAGTTCTCGGCGCTGGAGAACGTGGCGATGCCGCTGCTCATTCGCGGCCTGGCGATTCCCGAGGCGTCCCGGCAGGCCGCGGCGCTGCTGGAGCGAGTGGGGCTGGGCGAGCGCCTGACGCACCGGCCCGCGAAGCTCTCTGGCGGCGAGCGCCAGCGGGCGGCCGTGGCCCGTGCGCTGATCACGCGCCCTGCCGTCGTGCTGGCGGACGAGCCTACGGGAAACCTGGACGCGCGCACCGGCCAACGGGTATTCGACCTCATGCTTGAGCTGAATCGAGAGCTGGGCACGGCGCTGGTCGTCGTGACGCATGACCTGGCGCTTGCGGGTCGCATGGGACGGATGCTGGAGCTGGTGGACGGCCGGCTGCAGGCCGCCTGAGCGGCGTCAGGCGTCGCCGTGCTTGCCCCAGGGACGCAGGCGTCGACGATGCTGGAACTGGCGCCGTGACGCGCGGATCCAGATCCAGTTCAGCACGAAGACTGACAGCCCTGTGGTCACGACGCCGAGCAGGAGGCAGCCGAGCACCAGCGGCTGCCAGATGCGCCCGAGTTCCGACCCGAGCCATTCGAAGTTGAACTCGACTTGGAACTTGCCCGGCGGCGTGCCGAGCAGCCACGACCCCAGCCGGTAACACGCGTAGTAAAGCGGTCCGCTGGTTACTGGATTCGCGATCCAGGTGGTGGCCGCCGCCACCGGCAGGTTGACGCGCATCCAGAGCGCGACGAGGACGGCCAGGGCCATCTGGCCGGGAATCGGCAGGAAAGCAACGAAAAGTCCCAGTGCGAAAGCCTTCAGCACATTCTTACGATGGGTCGCCCAGAGCGCGGGATCGTGCAGCAGCACGTTGAACGGCCGCAGGAACCATCGTTCTCGCAGGATAGCCCGGGCGGGCAGTACGCGGTTGAGGAATTTGCGGGGCATTGTGAATGCTTGGCCTTGGCTCGAGATATTATCGCGCAGTAACGCCGGGACCCGCCATGGCCCGATGCGGGCTCGGCCTGCTGGCCGGGGCCTGGCTTGGGCTGCGCTTCGCGATGCTACCCGCGACGCTCTACATTGCAGCGCTGGTGCTGGGCGGCACCGCCTTGCTGCGGGGTCGACTGCTGGTTGCGGGCCTTGCGACGGGCTTTGCGCTGGCGGGGACAGCGATCATGCAGGGCGTGTCCGAGCGGCTCGACCCGGCGCTCGATGCGACCCAGGTGGAGTTCATCGGCATCGTCGAGGACCTGCCCCGGCCCGAATCGCGCCGCCTTGTCCTGACCGTTCGGATCGAGTCCCCGGAGGGCTTGCCCCGTCGTGCGCGCATCGCGTGGTACGAGCCCGCCGGGACCCCCGCGCCCGGCGAGCGCTGGCGCTTTCGCGCCAAGCTCCAGCGGCCTCGCGGCGTGCTGAACAGCGGCAGCGCGAGTCGCGAAGGGTGGTTGCTGCGGCAGCAGGTGGGGGCAACCGGGTACGCGAGCGGCGCGTCCGGCGGCGAGCGCATCGCCGTCGCGGCGGATCGCCTGCTCCACCTGCGGGGGCGCAGCGCGGCACGGATCGAGGCCGCGGTCGCGGACCCGCGTGCCGCCGCGGTGCTGACCGCGATCGCGCTGGGCTTTCGAGGGGGACTGGACCCGGCGACACGCGAGGCGCTGGTCGCCACCGGAACCGGACACTTGCTCGCAATCTCTGGCCTCCATGTCGGGCTGGCCGCAGCCGCCGGCGGCCTGCTCGGCGGCGCGCTGGCCAGGCGCCTCGGGGCGCGGCGCAGGCCGGCGCGGGACTGGGCCGCAGCCGGCGCGTTGGCGACCGCTTTCGGGTACTGCGTGCTGGCGGGCATGCCGGTATCGGCGCGCCGGGCCGTGCTGATGACCGCCGCGGGACTCGCGGCGCTGGTGGCCCGCCGGGGAGGATCAGTGCTGGCGGCCGTCGGGGGCGCGCTCACGCTGGTCCTGCTGGCCGATCCGCTCGCGGTAATGGATCCGGGCCTGTGGTTATCGTTCGGTGCCGTGGTGACCATTCTCGCGGTCGTGGCCGGAAGAAGTGCATCGCCGGGCCGGCTGCCCACGGTGCTGCGCATCCAGGCGGCGCTCGCAGTCGGCCTGCTGGTCTGCACGGCCGCATGGTTCGGCCGCGTGTCCCTGGTCGCGCCGCTGGCGAACCTGTTGGCGGTACCCTGGTTCAGCGTGCTCGTCGTGCCGCCGGCCCTCGCGGGCGTGGCCGTGTCCTGGATTCTCCCCTCCGGCGGTGAGTGGCTGTTCAAATTCGCGGCCGAGGCGACGGTGCTTGCCTTGGCGGTCATCGAGCGCCTGGCCGGCTTGCCGCTGGCGTCACATGGCATGGGCGCACCGGACCTCAGGGCGCGGCTGCTCGCGGGCATCGGGGCCGCCTGGTGCCTTTTGCCGAAACCGGCGCCGGGCCGCATGCTGGCGCCGTTGCTGTTCGCGCCCATGCTCGTCGCCGGCGCGCCGCCGTTGCCACAGGGCGCCTATGAGTTGCGGGTCTTCGACGTCGGCCATGGCCTCGCGGTGCTGGTCCGGACCCATAGCCGCGTGCTCCTGTATGACGCCGGTCCATCCTGGCCCGGGGGAGACGCGGCTGCATTGACCGTCCTGCCGGCGATGCGGGCGTTGGGCGTGCGCCGGCTGGATGCCCTGTTGATCAGCCATGGCCATGCGGATCACATGGGAGGCGCCGAATCGGTACTGGCGTCGTTTCCGGGCACGCCGCGCTGGGGTGGCTACGGCACGGAAGAGCAAGGCTACCGGGCCTGCCGAGAAGGACTGTCTTGGGCCTGGGACGGCGTGCGCTTCCAAGTGCTGCATCCGGCGGCAGGCTTTCGCGGCGGCCAGAACGAAGGCTCCTGTGTGCTCCTGGTCGAGGGTCCCGGGGGTCGTGTGCTGTTGACCGGCGATATCGAAGGTCGCGCCGAGCGGGCGGTGCTCCAGTCCCAGGTGCGCCTGCCTGTCGATCTCGTGGTCGCACCCCACCACGGCAGTCGCACCTCCTCGGGTCCGCCGCTGGTGGCGGCGACCCGGCCGGCGTGGGTCGTGTTCTCGACCAACTGGCGCAATCGCTGGGGATTTCCGGCGGAGGCGGTGGTGGAGCGGTGGCGCCGCGCGGGGGCGTGGCCGCTGTCTACGGAGCGACATGGCGAGATCACGATCCGTTTCGACCGGCACGGGCCGCATCCGCCGGTCGTCCAGCGCGCCGTGGCATGTCGTGCATGGCTGGACTGCGTCGCGCTCTAGTCGCTGCAGAACGCGGCTCCGGTGGCCCAGCAGCGACCGTTGCCGGTATCATCCGCGACAACGTACCGGTCGCGAGGCGCCATGATCGAAATCCTCAAGGCAGGCGGTTGGCTGATGCTGCCCATCGTGCTCTGCTCCATCGTCGCCGTCGCGATCACGCTCGAGCGGCTCTGGACCCTGCAGCGCCGCCGCGTGCTGCCCAAGGACCTGACGATGCGTGTCTGGGAGTGGGCCCGTGGGCGCCGGCTCGATCAGAAACACTTGAGCATCCTGTCCGCCAATTCCCCCATGGGGCGCGTGCTGGCGGCCGGGCTCGCCAATCGGCACCAGAGTCGCGAGGTCTTGAAGGAAATCGTCCAGGACACCGGGCGCCACGTTGTTCACGAGCTTGAGCGCTACCTGAATTCGCTGGGCACGATCGCTGCCGTCACGCCGCTGCTCGGCCTGCTGGGCACGGTCATCGGCATGGTCAAGGTGTTCACCGCGATCACTACGGCAGGGGTCGGCAACCCGGCCGTGCTCGCTGGCGGTATCTCCGAGGCGTTGATCACCACTGCCGCCGGGCTGTCTGTCGCGATCCCAAGCCTGATTGCCTACCGCTACCTGCGCGGGCAGGTGGATGCGCTGGTGGTTGACATGGAGAAGGAGGCAATGAAGCTCATTGACGCGCTCCACGGCACGCCGGCGGCGGAGGTGGAGGGCACATGAACCTGCGGACACGCGCCCG
>JBLRWH010000026.1:5464-32704 GCA_047921395.1 Gammaproteobacteria bacterium | reverse complement strand
GGATGCGCCTTCTCGATCTCGTCCATCAAGAGCACGCAATGCGGCGCCCTGGCGATCGCCTCGGTGAGCAGGCCGCCCTGGTCGAAGCCGACGTAGCCCGGCGGCGCGCCGATCAGGCGCGACACCGTGTGGCGCTCCATGTACTCGGACATGTCGAAGCGGACCAGCTCGATGCCGAGCGCCATCGCCAGCTGGCGCGTAACCTCGGTCTTGCCGACACCAGTGGGTCCGGCAAACAGGAAGCTGCCCACCGGCTTGTTCTCATCGCGCAAGCCCGAGCGCGCCATCTTGATGGCCGATGACAACGTCGTCACGGCCTGGTCCTGGCCATAGATGACGAGCTTCAGGTTCCGCTCGAGGTTCCTGAGCAGGTCCTTGTCGGACGCCGAGACGCTCTTCGGCGGAATCCGCGCCATTTTGGCGACGATCTTCTCGACCAGCTCGACGTCCACGATCGCGTTGGCCGGATCGGGCGATCTCAGCCGCAGGCTCGCGCCTGCCTCGTCGATGACGTCGATCGCCTTGTCGGGCAGGTGCCGGTCATTGATATGGCGCGCGGACAGCTCCGCCGCGGCCTGGATCGCCTCCTCCGAATACTTCACGTCGTGGTGTTCCTCGAACCGCGACAGCAGCCCCTTGAGGATCTGCACCGTCTCGGCAACGCTCGGCTCGAGCACATCGATCTTCTGGAACCGCCGCGCCAGCGCGTGATCTTTCTCGAAAATGCCGCGGTACTCGTGGTAGGTGGTCGAGCCGATGCAGCGGAGTTGGCCGTTCGCGAGTACCGGCTTGATCAGGTTCGAAGCATCCATGACCCCGCCGGAGGCTGCGCCGGCGCCGATCACGGTATGTATCTCGTCAATGAACAGGATCGCGTCGGGGTTCTTGCGCAGCGCGCCGAGCACGGCCTTGAGCCGCTTCTCGAAGTCGCCGCGATACTTGGTCCCCGCCACCAGGGTTCCCATGTCGAGGGCGTAGATGGTGCAGTCGTTGAGCACGTCCGGCACGCGGCCCTCCACGATCATCAGCGCGAGCCCCTCGGCGAGCGCCGTCTTGCCGACGCCCGCCTCGCCGACGTAGAGCGGATTGTTCTTACGCCGCCGGCAGAGGATTTCGATGGTACGCTCGATTTCCAGCTCCCGGCCGATGAGCGGGTCGATCTTGCCGTCGGCCGCGAGGCGATTCAGGTTGGTGGCGTATTTCTCCAGGGGGTCGCCATCCGCGTCCTTCTCCGGCTCGTTGCCCTCCGCCGCGTCAGGCTTCTCGGCCGGCTCCTCGCCGGCCCGCGTGAGGCCGTGCGAGATGAAATTCACGACATCCAGCCGGGAGACGTCCTGCAAGCTCAGCAGGTAAACCGCGTGAGACTGCTTTTCACCGAAGATGGCCACCAGCACGTTCGCCGCCGTGACCTCCTTGCGGCCGCTGGACTGCACGTGGAACACGGCACGCTGCAGCACCCGCTGGAATCCGAGCGTGGGCTGCACGTCCTGTTCGTCCGCCTCGCCCAGGCGCGGGGTCGTCTCGTCGATGAACTCGGCCAGCTCGCGCCGCAGGTTCGTCAGGTTGACGTTGCAGGCCTTGAGGATGTCGATTGCGGCCGGCACGTCGAGCAAGGCGAGCAGCAGGTGCTCGACAGTCATGAATTCGTGGCGCTGCTCGCGCGCACGGCGAAAGGCCTCGTTAAGGCAGAATTCCAGTTCGCTACTCAGCATCGTTCTCAGGCCTCTTCCATCGTGCACATCAGCGGGTGCTGATGGTGGCGGGCATATTCGGTCACCTGGACCACGCGCGTCTCCGCGATATCGTACGGGAAAATGCCACAGACGCCGCGCCCCCGAGTGTGCACCTCGAGCATCACACGCGTCGCCCGTATTCGGTCGAGACCGAAGAATTTCTCCAGCACCTCGACAACAAACTCCATCGGCGTGAAATCATCGTTCAGCATGACCACGCGGAACAGCGGCGGCCGCTTCACCTCGGGCCGCGCGTCCTCCAGGGCCGTGCCCTGGTCCTGTTTTTCCCGTGGATCAGACATGCGTGTTCGTTTTCTACCCGGTGACAGTGACGCGTTCGCGGTTTGCTTCCCGACGGGTTCATTTATAGGGACGGCGGCCCCCACTGACAACCCCTTGACTTCCGGGCGCCGAGGCCGAAACTCGACGGAAGTGCCACGTTATGTCGGCTTTGCTTGAGCCGCTATCCGTCGACCGCGTATTATCCAAAGATGCGCCAGCCTATGCATTTGGCCGGCGACCCGGAACGCCAATCATTGGGAGCCCCGTGGCCGCAGTCCTGAGCCGCATCAATCAGTGGAGTCGCCTGCCGCCCGCCCAGCTCTGGGCAGAGGCTTCGCGGGTCCTGCCTCCGTGGGTGGTGCTGTTGCTCGTCATCCTTATCGGCTGGCAGGTGGCCAAGGCCGTCTGGCTGCTGCTGCCCGCATCAGAGCCCACCGAATTACCAACGGTCCAGCCCTCCACCAGGAGCGTGGCGCCTGCCGCCGGCGGAGGTGTCAGCGTCGAGAGAATCGTGGCCGCCCACCTCTTCGGCAAGACGGATGCCAAGGCGCCGCGAGTCCTGGTGACCGAGGAGCAAGATGCGCCGGATACCCAGCTGAGTCTCGAGCTGCGCGGCACGATCGCCGCGAGCGAAGAAAATCGCGCCCTGGCGATCATTGCCGAACGTGGCGGCGCAGAGCGCGTTTACTTCATCGGGGACGCGGTCCCCGGGGGAGCCTCCCTGCATGCCGTGCACCTCGACCGGGTGCTGCTGCGGCGGGGGGGGCGGCTCGAGGCCCTGCGGCTGCCGCGGAGCGAGGATACACCCGCCAACCGGCGAGCCTCGACGATCTCGGCGCCGCGCACCGCCGCGCCGCCGGTGCGCGCAGCCAGCGTACAGGAGATCGTCCAGCAGAGCGCCGCCGGCATCACGGAGGTGATCCGGCCGCAGCCGGTATTCAAGGATGGGCGCCAACAGGGCTACCGGGTCTATCCAGGCCGCCAGCGCCAGCAGTTTGCCCAGCTCGGCCTGCGACCCGGCGACCTGATCACCCAGATCAATGGCATGGCGCTCGACGATCCGGCGCGTGGCATGGAAATATTTCGCAGCCTTGCTGACGCCACTTCGGTCACGGTGACCGTGGACCGCAATGGCGAAATCGAGATGCTGACGTTGAATACAGCGACCCTGCAGGAGAATCTGCAGGTCACGGACAACAATAATCCTTCCGAATGAGCCCACGGCGGACTGCCATGATGAATCTCGTCAAATACCCGACCGGGGCCCCGCGGCGCCTGGCAGGAGTGATCGCGGCGCTGGCACTGGCGCTGGCCATGCCCGCGGCGATGGCCCAGGCACCGACGATCACGCCGAACTACAAGGACGCGGATCTCAAGCAGATCATCGAGGCAGTCAGCGCGATCACGGGGAAGAACTTCATTGTCGATCCGCGCGTCAGGGCGCAGGTCACGATGCTCTCCGCCCAGCCGATGAGCCCGGATGCCTTCTACGCCGCATTCCTGTCGATTCTCGAGGTGCACGGTTACATCGCGGTGCCCTCGGGCGACCTCATCAAGATCCTGCCGGATGCCAATGCCCGCCAGGTCCCAGGGATGGACGGCGCCGCGGTCCGGGGCGGCAGTGCCGACGACATCGTCACCCAGGTCATCACCATCCGGAACGTGGGCGCCGCCCAGCTGGTGCCGATCCTGAGGCCGTTGATCCCGCAGTACGGCCACCTCGCCGCGCACCAGGCATCCAACATGCTGATCATTTCCGATCGCGCGGCCAACGTGAATCGCCTGCTGCGGATCATCCAGAGGATCGACTTGGGCGCGGAGGCCGATATCGAGGTGATCTCGCTGCAGCACGCCTCGTCCAGCGACGTGGTGCGCGTGGTCTCGGCGCTGCAACAGGCTTCCACTGGGGGCGATACCGGCAAGCCGCTCGGGCTCGTGGCCGACGACCGCACGAACAGCGTGCTGATCAGCGGCGACCAGGTCGCGCGCCTGCGCCTGAGGGCGCTGATCTCGCACCTCGACACGCCGCTCGAGGACGGCGGCAACACCCAGGTCATCTACCTGCGCTATGCGGACGCCGAGGACCTCGGCACGCGGCTCAGGGAGCAGATCTCGGCGATCGTTCCGGGTGGCGGCGCCGAGGGCCGGCCCACCGGTGGAGCGCGCAACGAAAACGTCATTATCTGGTCTGATCCCGGCACCAACGCGCTGATCATCACCGCGCCGGCCGAGGCGATGCGCAGCCTGAGAATGGTCATCGACAAGCTCGACATTCGTCGTGCGCAGGTGCTGGTCGAGGCGATTGTCGCGGAGGTGGCCTACAATCGGACGGCCGAGCTGGGCGTGACCTGGTTCCTGGACGGCACCAATGACAACAACATCGTCGGCCTGACCAAGCTGGGTTCCGGCGGCAACATCTCGGATATTGGCGGCGCTGCGCTGGCCGGCGACAGTGCCGTCGGGCAAGTCCTGTCCAACCTGCCGCAGGGGGTTCTCCTCGGCGCCGGTCGGCTCAACAGCGACAGCGGCACCAACTGGGGCGTGGTGCTGCGCGCCCTGCTCAGCGACTCCGACACCAATGTCCTGTCCACCCCCTCCATCGTGACGATGGATAACGAGGAAGCCGAGATCAAGGTGGGGCAGGAAGTTCCATTCCTCACCGGCCAGTTCACGAACACGGGCGCCGCGCAGGGCGCCGTGAATCCCTTCCAGACCATCGAGCGCAAGGACGTGGGTCTCACGCTCAAGGTGACGCCGCAGATCAACGAGGGCAATGCGGTCATCTTGACCGTGTCGCTGGAGACGTCGAACCTGAGCCGCGGCGGAGCCGGCGGCGCGGTCGACCTGATCACGAACCAGCGCAGCATCACGCAGAAGGTGCTGATCGAGGACGGCGAGGTCCTCGTACTTGGCGGCCTGGTGTCGGATGACCTCATCCAGACGGAACAGAAGGTGCCGATCCTCGGCAGCCTCCCCCTTCTCGGCCACCTGTTCCGCTCGCAGAGCGCAAACACGGAGAAGCGTACCCTGATGGTGTTCCTGCGCCCGGTCATCCTCCGCGATGGCATGCAGGCAAGCATAGAGACGAACGCCAAGTACCAGCAGTTCCAGGGCGCGCAGGAAAAGGCCGGCGAGCGTGGCGGGCACTTCCTCAACAAGAACATCTCGAGACCGCAGATCCCGTCGTTCGAGGAACTGGAGCCGGCGTCCAAGGGCTATGTCCCGCCGCCGCCGCAGGAAGACGAGGACGAAGATGACGGGGACGAAGCGCCGGGGGCCGCCTATGGCACTCGAGACGACTGAGCTGCAGGCCCACGCCGGGGAAGTTCCCGAGCCCGTTGCCCCGCGCACCCGCGGGGGGCGCGGCCGACTCCTGCCATTCGCCTTCGCCAAGCGTCACGGGATCCTCATCACGGAGCTCACCGACGACCTCGGCCAGGCCGTTTGCCGGCCGGACATCAAGCCGCTGAGCCTGGCAGAGGCCCGGCGCTTTGCCCGGGTGCCGCTCGAGGTCCGCGAAGTCCCGGAAGACGACTTCGACCAGTTGCTGCGCCGGGCCTACGAAAGCGGCTCGAATGCCGCGATGCAGATGGCCGAGGGCCTCGAGAGCGACCAGGACCTGTCGCGCGTCGCGCAGGAACTCCCGGAACCCTCCGACCTGCTGGAAAGCGAGGACGATGCGCCGATCATCCGGCTCATCAACGCGATCCTGACGCAGGCGGTCAAGGAGAACGCCTCCGACATTCACATCGAGCCCTTCGAGAACCGCCTCGTCGTGCGTTTCCGGATCGATGGCGTGCTACGCGAGGTCGTGCAGTCCCGCCGCGCGGTGGCGCCACTGGTGGTGTCGCGCATCAAGGTCATGTCCCGCCTGGACATCGCCGAGAAACGCGTTCCCCAGGACGGCCGCATTTCACTGAAGGTCGCCGGCCGCGCAGTGGACGTGCGCGTCTCCACGATCCCCTCGGGCCACGGAGAGCGGGTGGTCATGCGCCTGCTCGACAAGCAGGCCGGCAGGCTGGACCTCTCCAGCCTGGGCATGGACCCGGACACTGAGGCGATGATGGATCGCCTGATCCACCGCCCGCACGGCATTATCCTCGTCACCGGGCCGACCGGCTCGGGCAAGACGACCTCGCTCTACGCCGGCCTGGAGCGCATCAACCAGACCAGCCGCAACATCATGACCGTCGAGGACCCGATCGAGTACTACATCGACGGCATCGGCCAGACCCAGGTCAACACGAAGGTCGGCATGACCTTCGCCCGCGGCCTGCGCGCCATACTTCGCCAGGATCCCGACGTGGTCATGGTTGGCGAGATTCGCGACCTCGAGACGGCGGAGATCGCGGTCCAGGCCAGCTTGACGGGGCACCTCGTGCTCTCCACGCTGCATACCAACACCGCCGTCGGCGCGGTCGCGCGCCTGCGCGACATGGGCGTCGAACCCTTCCTGCTCGCCTCCAGCCTGCTCGGCGTGATGGCGCAGCGGCTCGTGCGCATGCTCTGCAAGGAATGCCGTCAGCCCGCAGCGCCGAACGAAAGCGAGTCGCGCATCCTCGGCCTCGAACCGGGGAGCGACGTGAAGATCTTTCACGCGGTCGGCTGCCCCGCGTGCAACGGCAGCGGCTATCGTGGCCGGAGCGGCATCTACGAGATGATCCCAGTCGATGATCGCATGCAGGCCATGATTCACCAGGGCGAGAGCGAACAGGCGCTCGAGCGCTACGCCCGCACGCTCAGCCCGGGGATCCGCGACGACGGCATCCGCAAGGTCCTCGACGGCACCACGACCATCGAGGAAGTGGTGCGCGTCACCCGTGATGACTGACCTTCCCGTGCGACGCATCGACTGAACAATGGGCGCGTTCGAATACACCGCCGTAGACAAGGGTGGGCGCCAGCAGAAAGGCGTCCTGGAGGGCGACACCGCGCGCCAGGTGCGCCAGCTGCTGCGCGAACGCGGCATGCTGCCCATGTCGATCAGCGAAGTCGTCGAGCGGGAACGTCGCAGCGCCGGCAGTGGCGGGAGCGGCGGCTTCAGCCTGCGGCGCGGCATGAGCGCGGCCGACCTGGCGCTGGTCACGCGCCAGCTCGCGACGCTGTTGCGCTCAGGCATGCCGCTCGAGGAGACCCTGCTGGCCGTGGGCCAGCAGAGCGAGAAGCCCCGCCTGAAGAGCATCCTCCTGGGCGTGCGTTCCCGTGTCATGGAAGGACATACCCTGGCGTCCGGGCTAGGCGAGTTCCCGCAGGCCTTCCCCGAGATTTATCGCGCCACCGTCGCCGCCGGTGAGCAATCCGGGCACCTGGACCCCGTGCTGGAGCGCCTGGCCGATTACACCGAGGGTCGGCAACAGCTGCGCCAGCGTGTTTCGCATGCCTTGATTTATCCCGTCATCCTCACTGTGCTGGCGTTCAGCATCGTCGGTGGGCTGCTGGTCTATGTCGTGCCGAAGGTCGTCGGCGTGTTCGAGAACACAGGGCAGGCCTTGCCGGTGTTCACCCGGGCCCTCATCGCGTCCAGCGACTTCCTGCGGGATTACGGCATCGTGATGTTCGCCCTGATCGCGCTGGCCCTGTTTGTGTTCACGCGCATGCTCCGCCAGTTGCCTTTCAGGCGTCGCTGGCACCGTTTCCTGTTGCGCTTGCCGCTGGTCGGGCGCCTCACGCGCGGCGTCAACACGGCCCGGTTCACGCGCACGCTGAGCATCCTCGCCGGCAGCGGAGTGCCCGTCCTGGAAGCACTGCGCATCTCCGGGGATGTCGTCACCAACGTGCCGATGCGGGAGGCCATCCTGGAGACGGCCGTGCGCGTCCGCGAGGGCGCCCCGCTCGGACGCTCGCTCGGCTCAAGCCGGCTCTTTCCGCCGATGACCGTGCACCTGATTTCCAGCGGCGAGGCCAGCGGCGAGCTCGAGGACATGCTCGAACGCGCGGCCGCCAACCAGGAGCGCGAGGTGGACGGCCTGGTCGGCGCCCTGCTCGCCATTCTCGAGCCGGCGCTGATCCTGCTGATGGGCGCGCTGGTGCTGGCGATCGTCATCGCGATCCTGCTGCCGATCTTCCAGCTCAACCAGCTGGTTTCCTGAGCGCGCCGCCAGGCCTCTCCCCGCGCAGAGACGGGCCCCGCGCCCACTATTTCCGTCAATTTCGGGCCGCCCTATTGCCACTGCCGTCGGCTCGCGGTATATGTCGCGCCCCGGGACCCAAGGGGAACGTTGCTTTACGTGCCAGATCCAGCGTTATGAGCAATCCGGACACAGACGACACCAACGACGACATCGAAGAAACCTTCGGTGAGGGCGAGGCTGAGATGGAAGAAGAGGAGTTTGATGGTCTCCTTGAGGATCTTCCCTCCGGTGCCGCGGCACGCAGGCCGAGCGAAGGCGCTCGACGGCGCGTCGAGGAGTACATGGAGATGAAGCGCGCCGCAAAGGAGCTGGCCGATCTCGACAGTTTCGACTTCGAGTGACGCCCCACGGGCGGCTTGCCGTGGAAAGCACTTCAAGACCGGGCCGTGAGGCCCGGTTTTCATTTCGGTTGCTGACGCCACTGTTGCCATTCGACCGCGGGCGCGCGGCGCCATAGGCCAGCCTGTGCTCAGACAAGGAAAAACTCGCTCGGCCGGCCTATGACACCCCCCACCCGCTGCCGGGGTCGCAATGGGGACGGCGACGGTCATCTCGTCCGGTTCCACTGCCTTCTGCCGTGGCTATTCGCATCGCTAGTGCGCTATGCCCAGCCAGCCATGACGACCCCACCGTCCGCTGGACCCAAGCCGACCGGCAAGATTGCATTCTTCAGCGACACCGCGAAGGCAAGGCCATGCCTGTGTCGGCAAGGCAGCGGGGCCGGGACGCCATGGGCGGACTGAGCGAGCTCAGAATTCGCCGAGCGAAGGGCGCCCATGGCGGCGCGGCGCCGCGGGCTACCGGCACTAGGCGCGACCCCGCGGGCGACCGGAACGAAACGCGCGCGGCGTCGCCTAGTGAAAGTCCCGCGAACGGACATCCAGCACCCCGAGCAGCGCGCTGCGATCGACCATCCGCTCCGCCACGAGATGCACCACGTCGCCCTCGCGCTGCACGCGGCCCGCGACCTCCAGCAGCCGCGCGCCGAGAAGCGGGCGACGCCAGGCCTCTGCAATACTCTGCCACACGACGATGTTCGCCTGCCCCGTCTCGTCCTCCATCGTCACGAACACCACGCCCTTGGCGCTGCCGGGACGCTGGCGGTTGATGACGATCCCGGCACACGCGGTCCATGCCCCGTGCGGCGCGGCATTCAGCTCGGCAGCGCTGACCAGGCCGTCGTCGGCCAGTCGCTCCCGCAGCAGCGCCAGCGGATGGCGACCGAGCGTCAGCCCCATGCTGCGATAGTCCGCGACGATGTCGCGCCCCTCGGTGGGCGCCCGCAGCAGCGGCACGCCCTCCCGGATTCGCGTCCCCTCGAGCAGCGGCAGCGGCGGCTCCAGCCCGGCCACCGCCCAGCCGGCCCGATGCCGGTGACCCGCCAGCGCCGTGAGCGCCCCGGCGCGGGCCAGCGCCGCGAGGTCGCCGCGATCCAGCCCCGCGCGGCGCGCCAGGTCGTCTACGTTCTCGAACTGCTGCACCAGACGTGCCGCGACCAGCCGTTCACCGCCGGCCGCCGACAGGCCCGCCACCAGCCGCAATCCGAGTCGCGCCGCGGGCGCGCCCTCCTCGCCCGGTTCCAGCGTGCAGTCCCGCTCGCTGGCACGCACGTCCACCGGGCGCACCTCGACCCCATGGCGACGGGCATCCTGCACCAGCTGTGACGGCGCATAGAAACCCATCGGCTGGCTGTTGAGCAGCGCGCACAGGAACGCGGCCGGTTCGTGTCGCTTCAGCCAGGCCGAGACGTAGACCAGCAACGCGAAACTCGCCGAGTGTGACTCAGGGAAGCCGTATTCCCCGAAGCCGAGAATCTGGTTGAAGATCCGGCGCGCGAACTCCTCGTCGTAGCCGCGCCTCCGCATGCCCTCGATGAGGCGCTGCTCGAAGGGCCCCAGGCCGCCCTTGCGGCGCCAGGCGGCCATCGCGCGGCGCAACTGGTCGGCCTCGCCGGCGCTGAAGCCGGCCGCGACGATCGCCAGCTGCATGACCTGTTCCTGGAAAATCGGCACGCCGAGCGTGCGCTCCAGCACCTGGCGCACCTCCTCGCTGGGATAGCTGACGGGCTCCTGGCCGTTCCGGCGCCGCAGGTAGGGATGCACCATGTCACCCTGGATGGGTCCGGGCCGGATGATGGCGACCTCGATGACCAGGTCGTAGAAACAGCGCGGCCGCAGGCGCGGCAGCATCGCCATCTGGGCGCGCGACTCGATCTGGAACACCCCCATGGTGTCCGCCGCCGAGATCATCTCATACACCGCCGGATCCTCCGCCGGCACCGTCGCCAGGGTCCAGCGCTGGCCACGGAAGCGCTCGACCAGCTCGAAGCTGCGCCGGATCGCGCTCAGCATGCCGAGGCCAAGCACGTCGACCTTGATCATGCCGACCGCATCGAGGTCGTCCTTGTCCCACTGGATCACGGTGCGCTCGGGCATCGCGGCGTTCTCCACCGGCACCACCGCCTCGAGGCAGTCGTCGGCGATCACGAAGCCGCCCACGTGCTGCGACAGGTGGCGCGGAAAGCCGACCAGGCCGCGCGCCATCGCCAGCAGCCGCGCGATCACCGGATTGTCCGGATCGAAACCGACGTCGCGGATGCGCTCGGGCGCGATGTCCTTGCCGTCCCACCACTGCATGGACTTCGCCAGGGTATCGACCTGCAGCGGCGCGAGGCCCAGCGCCTTGCCCACATCGCGCAAGGCGCTGCGCGGCCGGTAGCGAATGACCGTCGCGGCCAGCGCGGCGCGTTGCCGGCCGTATTTTGCGTAGATGTACTGGATGACTTCCTCGCGCCGCTCGTGCTCGAAGTCCACGTCGATGTCGGGCGGTTCGTTGCGCTCTTTTGAAATGAAGCGCTCGAACAACACCGACATCCGCGCCGGATCGACCTCGGTAATCCCCAGGCAGAAGCAGACGGCCGAGTTGGCGGCCGAGCCGCGTCCCTGGCAGAGGATGCCCAGGCTGCGCGCATGCTCGACGATATCGTGGACGGTGAGGAAATACGCCTCGTAACCCAGCTCGCCGATCAGCGCGAGCTCGCGCCGCACCGTCCGCTCCACCTCGGCGGGCGCGCCGCCCGGCCAGCGCCGCGCCATGCCTCGAGCCGTCAGCCGCGCCAGCCACGAGGCCGGGCTCTCCCCGGCCGGCACGAGTTCAGCCGGGTAGCGCCAGTCAAGCTCGTCCAGCATGAAGCTGCAGCGCCGCGCGATCCCGGCCGCGGCCTCGAGCAGGCCGGCCGGATAGAGTTGCGCAAGCCGGTCCCGGTCGCGCAGGTGTCGTTCGCCATTCGGAAACAGCCGGCGCCCGAGCGCATGCAATGGCGTGTTCAGCCGGATCGCCGTCACGAGGTCCTGCAGGCGCCGCCGCCCGGCATCGTGCATATGGACGTCGCCCGCGGCCACTCGCGGCAGGCCGACCCGCTCCCCGAGCGCCTCGAGCGCCGCGAGGCGCGCGGCGTCGCGGCCGCCGGCGAACAGCTCGACCGCGAGCCAGGCTCGCCCGGGGAAACGCCCGGCCAGCCAGCGGCCATCCGCCTCTTCGGGCTGCGCGTCCGGCAGCCAGAGCACGAGACAGCCGGGCATGCCGTCCTCCAGGTCCGCGCGCGACAGCAGGTAGTCACCCTTCCGCGCCGCACGACGCCCGCGCGTGATCAGCCGGCACAACCGTCCGTAACCCGCCCGGTCGGCCGCCAGCAGCACGAGCCGCAAGCCGTCCTCGAGTCGCAGCTCGCTGCCGACGATGAGTTTCAGGCCGAACTCGCGGGCGGCCTCCCAGGCCCGAACGACGCCGGCCACCGAGCACTCGTCGGTGAGCGCAAGCGCCTCGTAACCAAGCTCTGCGGCACGCTGCACGAGTTCCGCGGGATGCGACGCTCCCCGGAGAAAACTGAAATTGGAAAGGCAATGCAGCTCCGCATAGGCCGGGGCGGCGTTCATCCGAAGATGCCGTGCAGGAACCAGCGCCCCCGTTCCCCCTGCTCATGCATGTCGGACAACACGCGAAAAACCCACAGCCGGGCGCCCGCCGGTGTCCTCGCGACCCAGTAATCCCGGGCGATCTCGTCGCCGTCCCACCAGCCGGTCTCGATCCGCTCGGGGCCGCTCTCGAGGCGCAGCATCCCCTCGAGCCAGGGACGGCCCGCGCGGGTGCGCAGCGGCCGCGGTGACTCCAGCAGCCAGCCCGGCCGCGCTGCGCCCGCGAACGGCGTCGCGGGCGCACCGACACACGGTTCCGCGACCCGCCAGGCCTGCTCGGGGCGGTGTTCATCGGGCAGGCAAAGACCATGCACGGCATCGCGCCCGAGCCGCGCCCGCAGCCGCTCGACCAGCCGGACCCCGGCGGTGGTGCCCGACTCGTCGCCGAACAGGCCGACGATCGCCGGATCGAACGGCTCGCCGGGTACGGCCTCGAGCACGACGCTGATCACTGGCGCCGGCAAGGCAAGCCGCTCGAGCCGCTCCGCAAACAGGGCATCGAAATGGGCCGCCTCGAGACCGGGCCTGACCAGGCCGAGCACCAGCCCGGTGGCCGGATGCCGCAGGTGCTCGAGCCGGATGTCGAGCCGGTCCACGGCCCGCTGGCGGGCCCGCAGGAAACCCTCGAGCTCTGCGAACAGGGCACGCAGCGCGCGCGCGAGGCGCGCCGTATCCGCGGTCTCCGCCGCCAACTCGAGTGCGCCGCGATAACGCGGCGGCGGACGAAACGCGGCACGCGGATCCGGTATCCGTCCCAGCGCACGATCGAGATCGGCCAGCGGTCCGCGGCCGAGACGGCGCGCGAAACCGTCGCGCGGCAAGCGCAGGCAATCGGCCAGCCGCTCGATCCCGAGACTGCGCAGTGCCGCCAGCGTCGTCTCCGGCCAGCCGGTCACGGCCGGCCGCAAGCGCCCGATCTGGCCCGCCAGTGCCGCGGGCTCCGTCACGGCGTCATCCTGGCCGGCGCGCGCCAGCCACAATGCCCCCAGCGGCGTCGGCGCCACGGCCTCCCGGCACGCATGTCCGGTCCGTTGCAGGGCTTCACGGATCCGCAGGCGCAACGCCTCGAGACCGCCGAACAGCCACAGGCTGCCGCGCACCTCGAGCAGCAAGGCAGCCGGCGGCTCGAGGCTGACGATCGAGGTAAAGGCGCCGGCCCAGGCTGCGATCCGCGCGAGCGCGGCATGCTCCGCCGCCTCATCCCGCTCCAGCACCAGGAGACCCGGGCACAGCGCGAGCGCCGCGTTCAGCGGCAAGCCCGGTGCCACCCCGCTCTCCGCCGCAGGCGCACTCGCCTGCACGACCCGGCCCGCGGAATCCACGATGATCCGGGCATCCTCGTCACCGCACCCGCCGCTACGCACCTCCAGCGGCAGCCGGGGCAGCCCCAGGCAAAGCCACAACGGCGAAGGCGGCGCCTGCCCGGCAGCAGACCCTGTCGCCAATGGCGCCCGTTGTCCGGCAGGTTCCGGACGCAATCGCGCGGCTGCCCGGCTCATCGTTCGTGCAGGGCGGCGACGGGCAGTGATCGCGAGGCGCCGCCGCGATGCTTGACCAGGTGCAGGCAAGCACCCCCGGTGCCCGCAACCAGGCTGATTCGCAATGCCGCCGGCGAAGGTGAAGCGAGCGCCGCGGGCGGACGAAACAGGACCAGCGGCGTCCGCCCGCCCTCCGCAGCGAGTTGCAGGCGACGCAACCGGCGTCCGTCCGCGCGGCCGGCCCAGGCCAGCACGATCCCGCAAGTGCCCGATTGCAACGCCTGCTCGGCGGCCCACAGCGTCTCCGCGTCATCCCGGCTGCGCACCAGCAGGACCCGGGACAGGTCGACGCCGGCCGCCGCAAGCGCCGGCGCATAGGGCAGGAACGGCGGCGAGAGCCATGCGATCCAGCCCGTACTGCGAGCATTGCCGGCGCCGGAAACCCGGGCCAGCAACGGCAGGAACAGCGCCAGTTCCCCGCTGCCCCAGTGCTCGACTGCAACCTCGGTGAGCATGGTCGCGGGCCAGCCACCGCCGGGCAGCAGCGCATCCAGCGCCGGATAGCCGCTCGACAGCGTCGGCCAGTGCCGGCCCTGGCGGCCCGCCCGCCAGAGTCGCGGATCGTCCAGCAGTTCCTGCAACGCCTCGTTCATGCCGACTGTCGCCGGAGACTCTGGCCCGAAGAGTCTCGCGCAGAGACGCAGAGGGGCAGAGATAAGAAAAGATAAAAATCATTAAATAACATTTAATTAAATCTATTTATTAATTTTATTTCTCGTATATCTCTGCATCTCTGCGCCTCTGCGCGAAAATGCTTTTAAGAACGCCGCACGACGCCCACCACCACGCCCTCAATGACCACGGCCTGCCGCTCCAGGTCCACGCGGATCGGTTCGAAGTCGGCGTTTTCCGGCATCAGCCAGACGATCTTGCCCTCCTGCCGGTAACGCTTCACCGTGACCTCATCGTCGAGCCGGGCGACGACGATCTGCCGGCTGCGCACTTCCGGTGTGCGATGGACCGCCACCAGGTCGCCATCCAGGATGCCGGCGTCTTTCATGCTCATGCCGTGCACCTGGAGCAGGTAGTGCGGGTGCGGCCGGAACAAGGCCGGATCAACCTGGTAACGTCCCTGGATATGCTCTTCGGCCAGGATCGGACGTCCCGCAGCGACCCGTCCGACCAGTGGCAGACCGGTCGCTTCCCGCGGCGATTCCTTGAGGCGGATGCCGCGTGACGCGCCCGGCACCAGCTCGATCACGCCCTTGCGCGCCAGCGCCCGGAGATGTTCCTCGGCGGCATTCGCCGAACGGAAACCAAGAGCCGTGGCAATCTCGGCCCGGGTTGGCGGCATTCCGGAGTCCTCAATATGCTCTCTGACCAGGTCGAGGACCTGGCGCTGTCGCGCGGTGAGCTTGTCTGGCATGTGCGAAATCTCTGTAAGGATGAACAGTAACTGTTACTATATACAGTCTCCAGAGAATCGCAAGCCTGAATGCCCGGAAATTCCGCGGAAGAACCTGCGCAACCGCCACGGACTCCACTCACCGCTTGATATAAAAACTACGCTTCTGTAACGTAGTGGGGCGATTATGTAACGGCTGAATGAGTCTGCCGTCCTTTCCGCATGCGAAGTCCATTGTGATTACCAGGGGATTTAAATCCATGAAGAAGAACTTCCTGTATGTCGGCGTCGCCGTCATTGCGCTCGGCGCGATGAGCGGTTGCGTCTCCAGTGCCGACCTCGACGCGGCGAAAGCCACGGCTGAGCAGGCACTGAACGAAGCCCGTGCCGCCAAGACCGCTGCCGATGCCGCGAATGCCGGCTCGGAAGAGGCCAAGCGCATTGCGACCAATGCCCAGAACACCGCCAACCGCGCCGCCCAGGCCGCCAGCGAGGCCCAGGCCTGCTGCGCCGCCAACACGGACCGGATCGAGCGGATGTTCCAGCGCTCCATGTCCAAGTAAGGACAGGATTGCTAAAGCAAAAAGGCCGCAGCAAGCTGCGGCCTTTTTCTTTTCCCCGACGCGGAAGCCAGGCGCTACTGCAACGCCACCGTCACCGGCCGTAACGGCACCTCGGTGGGCACGCCCTGGGCCGCTGCAAAAATCGCGTCTGCACGCGGCCAGTCAATTTCCAGCCCATGAGCCAGGGCTGCCTCCCTCAGCAGCGTCGTGAAGCGCATCCGCAGCTGCGATTCGCTCTCCTCCTCCAGCGGCGGATGCACCTCGACATACAGCGTGTCGACCGCCCAGCCGACCTTGATCGGCTCGCTGATGATGCTCACGGCCGTGCCCACGTCGACCATCGGGAACAACTGCTCGATGTGCTCCGGGAACATCCGGATGCAACCGGAGGTCACGCGCATCCCTACGCCGTCGGGATTATTGGTGCCGTGGATCAGGTAGGACGTCAGGTTGAGCCGCATGGCATATGCCCCAAGCGGGTTGTCCGGCCCGGGCGGCACCACGGTTGGCAGGATGCTGCCGCGCTTGGCGTGCGCGCGCCGTATGGACTCCGGCGGATGCCACGACGGGTTCTTCGCTTTGCTGATGACGCGATGACGACCAATCGGCGTGTTCCAGTCCATCTTGCCGATGCTGATCGGGTAGGTGATGACCTGCGCACGCTCACCCTTGCCGGGCTTGGGGAAATAGTAGAGCCGGTATTCGGGCAGGTTGATCACGACGCCTTCGCGCGACCCCGGCGGCAGAACGTAGCGCGTCGGCAGCAACACCCGCGTGCCGTCCCCCGGAATCCAGGTGTCCACGCCGGGGTTGGCCCGCACCACTTCCTCGTAGCCGACGCTGTAGTCACGCGCCACGTCCAGCAGCGTGTCCTCGTAGCGCGTGTGAACCCAGACGGGCACGCCCACCAGGTCGGTGCCCTCCGGCGGGAGCACGAACGAGGCCGCCGCCGCGCCGCCGCTCAGCAAGGGCAGCGCGAACAACACCGCCAAGGAACGAAATATCGCCATCTGTCTGTCTTTCCGGGCGCCGGTCACGGCCTCATGCGCTCCATTTTACCTGTCTGCGCCCCGCAATCCATGCTCCGGGGCGCGAAGGCCTGTTGACGGTCCCGCAAGGGGACCGTAGGCTTCCCGCTTCCGCCGGCGGAGCTTCCCATGAGCCTCAGGATTTCTTTCGAACTCAGTCCGAACGACGTGAAGCACTTTCGCGCGGCCATGCGCAAGGCCCGCCACACGGTCCGGGATGCGGAGGACTCGGAGATCCTCGATGCCGCCCGGCTCGTGTTCAAGGATGTCGATGCGGCCCGCGTGCCCATTTACGTGCGCGAGCGGATCGAGAAACTGCAGGCCATGATCGACATGCTCGGTGACAAGGAATGGAAGCTCGGGCGCAGCGAGCAGGAGCGCATCCTGGCGGCCCTGGTCTATTTCTCCGACCCTGAGGACCTCATCCCGGACGACATCCCCGGGCTGGGCTTTCTCGACGACGCGATCATGATCGAGCTTGCGGTGCGGGAACTGAAGCACGAGATCGAGGCTTACCAGGACTTCTGCGAGTACCGGCGCAAGTATGACGCCGGGTTCCATCTTCGCAGGGACCCGAAGTACCGCGCCGGCAAGATGAAAGCCCGCCAGGAACAGCTTCGGGAACGCGCCGCCCGGCGCCGGGAGCGCGACGGGGCTCAGAGCATTCTCTGAGGGACGGGCTCGCGCGAATACGAGGCCATGGTCATGCGGCGGGTGATTTTCAACCAGAAGGGCGGCGTCGGTAAGTCGAGCATCACGGCCAACCTCGCCGCGATCAGCGCCGCGCGAGGGCGGGACACCCTCGTGGTGGACCTCGACCCGCAGGGCAACTCGAGCCAGTACCTGCTGGGCGACGCGTGGGAATCTGCCGACAGCGATCTCGCCGCGTTCTTCACCGATACGATGTCGATCCGCATCCTGCCGCGCGACCCGCTCCGTTACCTGACTCCGACGGACTACGAGGGGCTGCACGTGCTCGCCTCCTCGCCCGAGCTTACCGAGCTGCAGGCCAAGCTCGAGTCGCGCCACAAGATTTACAAGCTCAGGGAACTGCTGCTGAAGCTTGCGGAGCAGTTCGATGCGATCTACGTGGACACGCCGCCGGCCTTCAATTTTTACACCCTCTCTGCGCTGATCGCGGCCGACGGCTGCCTCATCCCGTTCGATTGCGATGACTTCTCGCGCCGGGCGCTCTACACCTTGCTGGAGAACGTGGAAGAAACGCGCGCCGACCACAACCCGGACCTGCGGGTCGAGGGCATCATCATCAACCAGTTCCTGTCACGCGCCAACCTGCCGCAGCAGCTGGTGGACGAGCTGCGCGACGAGGGACTTCCGGTGCTCGACACCAAGCTCTCCTCCAGCGTGAAAATGCGCGAATCGCACCAGCAGTGCGTGCCGCTGATCCACCTGGCCCCGCGCCACAAGCTGACCGAGGAATTCGTCGCCCTCTACGAGGAACTGGAAGGCTGACCGGCCTCGCGCACGACGCGAGGCCCAGCCCTCATTTCTCCTCGTCGGCCAGCAGCATCCGCTCCTCGAGCTTTTCCCACGCCCGGTGGCTGGCGCCGAAGACGTCCTCGTAATCGCGGATCGCTGCCGTGACTACCTTCGCTGCGTGGTCCCGGCCGTAGGTCGCAGTGATCTCGACGCCCGAGGTCATGTTCGGGCCCATCTTGTAGGTGCTGAAATAGTGCTGCAGGCGCTGGATCATGACGCGCGGAATATCGCCGATGTCCTGCGCCTCGCTCCAGATGTTGTCGTTGCGCAGCACGGCGATGATCTTGTCGTCCGCCTCGCCGCCATCGATCATCTGGATTCCGCCGATCACCCGCGTGTTGAGCAGGATGTCGCCGCGCTCGATCTGCCGCTCGCTGATCACGCAGATATCCAGCGGATCGCCGTCGGCGCGCTTCGCGCCGGGCGTGAGCTGGCGCACGCGCTCGTCGCAGTAGGTCCGCGGGACAAACCCGTACAGGACCGGCGGCGCCGCCGAGGTCCGCTGCGGGCGATCGACAATGGTGTACCCGGATTCCTTGTCGACCTCGTACTTGACCAGGTCGAACGGCGTGATCTCGATGTAGGCGCGCACCTCGAGCGGTGGCTTGAGCCCCGGGTGGAGCCCGTGCCACGGATGGGGCCGCCAGCTATGGAACTGCCCGCGTGGATCCTTGTCGTCTTTCATTGTCTGGAAACCTCCTGTTAACGCGCCACGAATCCGCCTCGCGGCACCTGGCGAACAAGCTTACATGAACACGCTCGCCCAGCCCTCACCTGCCTGGTTGCCGACCGCCGCCAATGCGGTCGGATTCAATATCGTATGGGCCATCACGGTCTTCGGGGCCGCCGGCGGACTGGCGTGGGCCGGACCCGTGGCGCTGCTGATCTTCGCGGTCATCCAGCTGTCGAGAGTCCGGAGACCGCGCTATGACATCGCGGCGATGGCGGTCTTCACGACCGCCGGAATCGTGATCGACAGCGCCTGGTCGCTTTCCGGCGCCGTGAGCTATGCCGCCCCATGGCCGTCCAGCGGATTCGTGCCCATCTGGCTGGTGGCCCTCTGGGCGGCGTTCTCGCTGACCATCGGCCACTCGCTCGCCTGGCTGCGGCCCCGACCGGTGCTGGCCGGCGTGTTCGGGATGCTGGGCGGGGGCTTCTCGTACTGGGTCGGGGCCCGCGTGGGCGCCGTGGACCCGGCCATCCCGCACTGGCTCTATGGCGTGGTCGTGGGCCTGTGCTGGGCGATCGCCCTGCCGGCGCTCATGCGCCTCACGGCAATCGTCGCCCACAGCCGCCTACCAGCGTACCAGCGCTGACCCCCAGGTAAAGCCACCGCCAAAAGCCTCCAGCAGCAACAGGTCGCCCGACTTGATGCGGCCGTCGCGCACGCCGACGTCGAGCGCCATCGGGACCGATGCGGCAGACGTGTTGCCGTGGTCCTGCACGGTCAGGATGACCCGTTCCATCGGCATATCCAGCTTCCTGGCCATCGCCTGGATGATGCGCAGGTTCGCCTGGTGCGGGATGAGCCAGTCGATGTCTTTCTTGTCCAGCCCGTTGGCTTCCAGCGTTTCGTCGACGATCCGCCCGAGCGTGTTGACCGCGACCTTGAAGACTTCGTTGCCCTTCATCTGGATAGAGTTTTCGCCGCCGACCGGCTTCATGCCGGTGCCGACGCCGGTGGGGAAGTACAACAGGTCGTTGTACTGGCCATCCGCGTGCAGGTGCGTCGAGACGATGCCCGGCGCCGAATCCGCCCGCAGCACGACCGCGCCCGCCCCGTCCCCGAACAGCACGGCCGTCGCGCGGTCGCTCCAGTCAATGATGCGGGTGATGGTCTCCGCACCGATCACCAGCGCCGTCTTCACGGCGCCGGTCTGGACGAACTTGTCTGCCACGCCCAGGGCATAGATAAAACCAGTGCAGGCGGCCTCGATGCTGAACGCCGCGCAGCCATGAATCCCGAGCCGGTGCTGCAACAGCACACCCGCGTTCGGAAACACCTGGTCCGGCGTGGTCGTCCCGACGATGATCAGGTCGATCTCGTCGGGCTTGATTCCGGCCGCCTCGATCGCCGCGCGCGCCGCATGCTCGCAGAGATCCGTGGTGCCCTCTCCCTCCGCCGCGACATGCCGTCTCTCGATCCCGCTGCGCGACCGGATCCACTCGTCGGTGGTGTCGAGCATCTTCTCGAGATCCGCATTGGTGACGACCTTCTCGGGAAGGTAGCGTCCGGTGCCGATGATGCGCGAATAGATCACTCTGAATGCTCCGGGAACGACTGCTCCGCCATGACGTGGCCAATTCGCGTCGGCACGCCTTTCTGCGCCTCGAGTACTGCCGTCTCGATGGCCGTGGCGAAGGCCGTCTCGTCGGCGCCGCCATGGCTCTTGATCACGATACCCTGTAACCCGACGAAGCTGGCGCCATTGTACCGGCGCGGATCGATCCGTGCCGCAAGCGAGCGGAATAGCGGCGCGGCGCCCAGCGCCATCACGCGACTGAGAATGCTGCGCTTGATCTCCTCGCGCGTCACTTGCGCGAGCATGCGTGCGGTGCCCTCGATCGTCTTGAGCGCCACGTTTCCGGTGAAGCCGTCGGTGACGACGAGGTCGACGTTGCCGGACATGATGTCGGTACCCTCGACGAAGCCGACATAGTTCAGCGAACTGGCTCGCAGCCACTGGTGCGCGAGCTTCAGGGTGGCGCTGCCCTTGATGTCCTCGGTGCCGATATTCAGCAGGCCGACGCGGGGCCGCTCGATGCCATGCAGGTCCGAGGCCACGATATCGCCCATCACCGCAAACTCGCACAGCTGCCGGGCGGTGCAGACAGAGTTCGCCCCGAGGTCGAGCATCAGGGTCTGGCCGCCGAGCGAGGGCAGCGCGGAAATGATCGCCGGCCGGTCGACACCCGGCAGCATCTTGAGGACGAACTTCGCGGTCGCCATCAGCGCGCCGGTATTGCCCGCGCTCACGCAGGCGGCCGCGCGGCGCTCGTGAACGAGGTTGATAGCGATCCGCATGGAAGAGTCGCGCTTGCGACGCAATGCCTCCCCCGGCGGCTCGTCCATTGCCACGACCTGGGACGCTGGCTGGATGGTGACCCGCTCGCGCAGGCTGGCGGAGCGGTGTTCCAGCAGCGGGCCGATCTCATCGGGCAAACCCACCAGGATCGCCTCCAGGTCGGGCTCGCGTCGCAACAGGTCCAGCGTCGCGCCGACCGGGACAGCGGGCGCGCTGTCACCGCCCATGGCGTCAATCGCGATGGTTAACGTGTGGGGCATGAGGCCGAGACGAAGGCGAACGGCGAGGACTGACGCCTCGCCTGCCGACGGCTGCTATTCCTCGTCCGGGACCGTGGCGGTATCAATGACCTTCTTGCCGCGGTAGAAACCGTCGGCGGTCACGTGGTGCCGGCGATGCGTCTCGCCGCTGGTCGGGTCGACCGAGAGGGTCGGCTTGCCCAGCGCGTCGTGTGAACGGCGCATGTCGCGCTTCGAGGGGCTCTTTCGATTCTGTTGTACAGCCATGGTGGCGATGCTCCGTCAGTCAGTTCTTGCGCTTCAGTTCGGCGAGCACCGCGAACGGGCTCGTCGACTTTTCCCCGCTCTCCGCGGGCTCCAGTTCCACCAGCTTCTCGGCCAGCGGTCCGCATTCCTCGCTACTCCCATGCACCGGGAAGGCCGGCATCGAGAGCAACGCTTCATCCTCGAGCAGTTGCCGCAACGTCGCGCCCGGCTCCGGCTCGCAAAACTCGAACCCGGCGGCCATGGCGGCTTCCCCGAGCTGATCTTCACGCCCGAAAAACAACTTCGGCCGAGCGTGCAGATCGAGTTCCATCTCTTCGAGACAACGCTGGCAAATGCAGCGCAGGGTCGCCAGGATCTCGCCCTCGAGCACCGGGTCGCCGCTGTCGTCCTCGTGCAGCGCCACGTCGATCCGGACCTTCCGGCCGGTCCCTCCCTCGGCCAGGTCGAGGGACGCCAGCCTGACCCAGTCTTCCAGGGGCGTCTCGGCCTGCAGCCGCCAGGCCCTCGCGGCGAGCACCTTGGGCTCGAATAACCGGTCAAGCTCAGCGGACATAAGCCGGCTAGAATATCGGCAGCGGGGATTCCTGTCAAAGTGCTGAAACCCGTCAGGTTTTGCCCACTGCTTGCCCACCGGGTTAATCTGTGCGGCATGGATGAACAACAAGGGCGCCCGCCCGCCCCTCCCGCACTGATTCTTGCCTCCGGCTCGCCCTACCGACGCGCCCTGCTGGAGCGCCTGGGGCTGCCATTTGCACAGGAAACGCCCGCGATCGATGAGCACATCGCTGCCGGCGAGGCGCCGGCAGAGGCCGTGATGCGCCTGGCCCGCGCGAAGGCGACGGCCGTGCTCGCCCGTCATCCGGGGGCCGTCGTGATCGGCTCCGACCAGGTCGCGGTGCGTGGCGACGAGATCCTGGGCAAGCCGGGCAACGTCGAACGCGCCGCTCTCCAGCTCACGCGCTCGGCCGGCCGGCAGGTCGAGTTCCTGACCGGCGTGTGCGCCCTCAGCGGGCCCCGACGCGCGGAACCGGAGGAGCACATGGACATCACGCGCGTCGTGTTCCGGCCGCTCACGCCGGAGGAAATCCGGAGCTACATCGAGCGGGATGCGCCTTTCGACTGCGCCGGCAGCTTCCGCGCCGAGGGACTCGGGATCGCACTCTTCGAGCGGATCGACAGCCAGGACCCCACGGGCCTCATTGGCCTGCCGCTGATCTGGCTGGCGCAGGCGCTGCGTCGCCTGGGCCTGCCGGTCCTCTAGGCCAGCACCGTCAGCAGCGCATCGATCGCGTCGATGCACGCCCGCGGCGCATAAGCCTTCAGGCGCTCGGGCGCATGGGCGCCATAGCTGACAGCCACCGCGGACACCCCGGCCCGGCGCGCCATTTCCAGGTCCCACTCGGTATCCCCGACCATGAGCGTCTCGTCCGGCCCCGCCGCCAACCCCGACATCAGCTCCAGCAACATGTCCGGGTGGGGCTTGGAGCGGGTCTCGTCCGCCGTCCTGGAGCCGGCCATGAACCGAGCCAGCCCGGTAGCAGCCAGTTCGCGATCGAGCCCGAGGCGGCTCTTGCCGGTCGCCACAGCCAGCACCAGGCCCCGCCTCGCGAGTTCCTCAACGACCTCCGCGGCCCGGTCGAACAGTCGCGCAGTCTGCAGCTCAGGGGAAAGGAAATGATCCCGGTAGGCCTCGACGAACGGGCTGAAGTCCTCCGGCCCGAGCTCAGGAAACAGCCTCTGCCAGGACTCCCGCAGGCCGAGCCCGATGATGTCGCGGATCGCTTCGGGGCCGCGCTCGGGCAGGCCCAGCTGGGAAATCGCGCCGGTGGCCGCGCGCACGATCTGGCCGGTCGAGTCCATCAGCGTCCCATCCCAGTCGAAGACCACGAGCCGCGTTGCGCTAGCCATGGTGCACATCGAGCCGCGAGAGCACTTCCCCCAGGTCCTCCGGGAGCGGCGCCGAGAACATCCGCCATTCACCGCTGACCGGGTCCTCCCAGCCCACCGACGCGGCATGCAGGAACAGCCGATCCAGCCCCAGTGCCTTCATCTTGCGGTTGTAGTCCCGGTCCCCGTAGCGCTCGTCACCGGCCAGCGGGTGCCCTGCCTCGGCCGCCTGGACGCGAATCTGGTGGGTTCGCCCGGTCATGATCCGGACCTCGAGCAGCGAGGCGGCTGAGCCGATCTCCACCGGGCGGAAGATACTCGCGGCAGTCTTGCCGGACTCGTCCACGGTCACCATGCGCTCGCCACCACGGAGGCTCTTGCGCAGCCGGTCTTCGAGCCGCACCTGGCCGAGTTCCCAGCGCCCTTTCACCAACGCCAGGTAACGCTTCTCCACCCGCCCCTCGCGCAACAGCTCGTGCAGCGCGCGCAACATGCTGCGACGCTTCGCGATCAGCAGGCAGCCGCTGGTCTCACGATCCAGCCGGTGCACCAGTTCCAGGTAAGGGGCCTCCGGCCGGGCGGCGCGCATGGCCTCGATCACGCCGTGCGACAGGCCGCTGCCGCCATGCACGGCGATGCCGGACGGCTTGTCGAGCACGAGCAGCCGGTCGTCCTCGTGGATGATCCGGGTCTCGAGGCGCACGCCCGCGGAGCGACCCCTGGCCGGCGTCGAGCCTGGTTCGGGCCGACGTACGGGCGGCAGGCGCACGACATCCCCGGCCTCGAGGCGGTATTCAGGCTTCGCCCGACCCTTGTTGACCCGGACCTCACCCTTGCGCAGCAGACGGTAGATGTGCGACTTGGGCACGCCTTTCAGGCGCGCAAGCAGGAAATTGTCGAGGCGCTGCCCTGCGGCGTCCTCCGAAATCTGCAGGAGTTCGACGGACGGCCGGCTCCCGGATGGTGTCGACACGAATTCTCCTCCCGGATTCAGTGGCTTAGCGATTGCTGAGGCGTCAGGCGGTTGCTATAGTACGACACGGGCCGCGCCCCACGCTTCATTCAGAATAAGACTTTGAGCGTGTGTGCGGCCGCTGGATACGGGTCGGTCGCGAATCATTCGCTGGCCGGCATGCATTAAGTTTCTTTCCATCGCACGGCCGAAGCCCCCACCTGCACCCGCACGGCGGATGACCAGGGAAAGGGAGCGCTGAGCAGGCCGCGGGCGATGCCCGACACGGACGAGATGACCGGCATTCTGCACTTGGTCCTGATCGCTTTGCTGCCGACCCCGATTGCCGGGGTCGCTACCTCGTGTCTGCATCTGCCCCACGTTCGCTTGCGCGCCCCCGGCATCGGGAGGCCCACGGCCGTCCTGGATATGCGAGTCCCACTTCATGAAAAGAATGCTGGTAAACGCGACTCAGAGAGAGGAGTTGCGTGTGGCCGTCGTCGACGGCCAGAAACTCTACGACCTCGATATCGAGATCCCCTCACGGGAACAGCGTAAGGCAAACATCTACAAGGGGCGTATCACGCGCCTCGAGCCGAGCCTCGAAGCCGCGTTTGTCGAATTCGGTGCCGAGCGACACGGCTTCCTGCCGCTGAAGGAAGTCTCTCCCGAGTATTTTATCGGGGGCGAGCGCGAGGGCGGGCGGTTCAACATCCGGGATGTCCTCCGGGAAGGCCAGGAGATCGTCGTCCAGGTTGAGAAGGACGAGCGCGGCAACAAGGGCGCCGCGCTGACGACCTATCTCAGCCTCGCCGGCCGGTTTCTCGTGCTGATGCCGAACAACCCGAAGGCCGGTGGCGTATCGCGCCGCATCCAGGGCGACGACCGTGACGCCGTGCGGGAGGCCATGGACGGACTGGAAGTGCCGGAAGGCATGGGGGCCATCGTGCGCACCGCCGGCGTCGGCCGCAACCTCGAAGAACTCCAGTGGGATCTCGACACGCTGCTGCAGGTGTTCGAGGCGGTGAAGCGCACCGCCGTCGAGCGCCCCGCGCCTTTCCTGATCTACCAGGAAAGCAACGCGATCCTGCGCGCGCTGCGCGACCACTTCTCCGCCGAAATCGGCGAGATCCTGGTCGACGACCCGGCAGTTTACGAGGAAGCGCGCCTGTTCATGGAACGGGTCATGCCGCAGAACCTGCGCAAGCTGAAGCTGTATGACGATCCGGTGCCGCTGTTCACACGCTTCCAGATCGAGAGCCAGATCGAGAGCGCCTACTCGCACGTCGTGGAACTGCCCTCTGGCGGCAGCATCGTGATCGATCACACCGAGGCGCTGTTGTCCATCGACATCAACTCGGCGCGCGCCACGAAGGGCGACGACATCGAGATGACTGCGCTGAATACCAACCTTGAGGCCGCCGACGAGATTGCGCGCCAGCTGCGCATCCGCGATCTCGGCGGACTGGTCGTCATCGACTTCATTGACATGGGGCCGCAGCGCAACCAGCGCGAGGTCGAAAACCGCCTGCGCGATGCCGTCAAGATGGATCGCGCGCGCATCCAGATCGGCAGGATCTCCCGCTTCGGCCTGCTCGAGATGTCACGCCAGCGCCTGCGCCCCTCGCTCGGCGAGTCAAGTCACATCACGTGTCCGCGCTGCCAGGGATGGGGGGCGATTCGTAGCGTCGAGTCGCTGTCGTTGTCCATCCTGCGCCTGATCGGCGAAGAGGCGCGCAAGGAGCGCAGCTCGCGGATCATCGCGGAAGTCCCCGTGGACGTCGGCACGTACCTGCTGAACGAGAAGCGCGGCTGGCTCGGCGAAATCGAGCAACGCGATGGCGTACACATCATCGTCGTGCCGCGCGAAAACCTCGAGTCACCCAATTTCGCCATCCGGAGGGTGCGCGACGACGCCCTTAACCTGCCGGAGAATGCCGGCGTGAGTTACCAGCTCGCCCTGTCGGAGACGGAGGCCCCCGAGGACGCGACGCCCGGCATCAAGCCCGCGCGCCCCGTCGAGCAGCCGGCGGTCTCCGGCATCATACCGGCCACCCCGATCCCGCAGCGCGCCGAACCGGAAAAGCCGGCGGCACCGCCACGCCCCGGCCTGTTTGCTCGCCTGGCCGCGTGGTTTGCGGGCCTCAGCGCCGGCAAGGCCGCGCCCGAGGCTAAGAAATCCGGCACCAGGGAGCAGGCCCAGTCCGAGCCGTCGCACAAGCCGCGGCAGCGCGACGACGAGCGCCGCAAACGCGGAGACCGGCAGAAGTCCGATGCCTCCCGGCGGACACGCGGTGGCCGAGACCGTGGGCCCGATCGCGATCGGGGTCCCGACCGTGAACGCACCAAGGACCAGGATGGCGATCGGCGCAGGGACGAAGGCCGGGATCGCCAGCGCGAGCAGGAGAAATCACGCGACCAGGAGCGCCAGCGCGAAAAGGTCGCGGCTGCCCAGCCGAGGGAAAAGCCCGAAGCTCCGTCGGCACCACCTGCCGGCGCCGATGCCGTGACGCCTGGCGCCGAAGGGGAACCCCGCAGCAAGCGTCGCCGCAGGCGCCGCAGCAGTCGCAGCAAGTCACGGCCCGAGAGTGAGCAGGGGCGCGGCGAGGAGATCGCGACTTCCAGCCAGGCCGAAAGCGGGACCGACAGCGAGGTTGCCGGCGAAGCCCCGCCACAGCGCGATGCCGCGCCCGACGTGCCAATGAGAGCACCGGTCGCGGGCGTTCCCGTCGCCGCGGCCGCCGAGGCTGCGCCGCCCAGGCCCGAGCCGAAGCC
>JBLRWH010000026.1:1573-5364 GCA_047921395.1 Gammaproteobacteria bacterium | reverse complement strand
AAGCCTGAGCCGAAGCCTGAGCCGAAGCCTGAGCCGAAGCCTGAGCCGAAGCCTGAATTACCGGTGGCCGGCCCCGGCGCGAATCTCCAGCGAGACCTGCCGATCGAGCCGCCGCGCCACGACTAGGGCCTGTTCACACTGGGGATTCAGCGGATCCCGCGGCGAACGTCTTCGAGCAGTCCGGAACAGCCCTCTGTAACGAGGTCGAGGACCTGCTCGAAGCCGTTCTTGCCGCCATAGTACGGGTCGGGAACCGCGCGACGCCGGCCCCCGGGCGCGTAGTCGAGCAGCAGCATGATGCGCGCCCGCGCGCTTTCCGGAGCGACTTGCCGCAGGTCGAGGATGTTTTCCTCGTCCATAGCCAGAATCAGGTCGAACTCCGTGAAATCCCGGGGGACCACCTTACGGGCACGCAGCCCGCCGAGATTGATGCCACGCGCACTCGCCGCAGCGGCGGCGCGCGCATCAGGCGGCGCGCCCTCGTGATAACCGGCTGTCCCCGCCGAGTCGATCCGGATATGCGCTTCGAGACCGGCATCTTCGACCAGCTTGCGGAACACGCCCTCCGCCGTCGGTGACCGGCAGATATTTCCCAGACAGACAAACAGCACAGAGATCTGCGCGCGATTCTCGTCGGAAGCCATGCGATCCAACCCACTCGATTCTTGACCCCAGCGGGGACGGTCGCGATATCTTACCCGTGCGCCGCGTCGGCGTGCGCGCGCTGCGCCCCTGAGGCTATGATGGGCGGCATGGAAACCGGGATGACCCTGGCACGCCTGAAATCACTGGTCGGCGCCGAACTGCGCTACCAGGGCATGCGCTGCCTCCTCGTCGATGTGCTCGACCAGCCGCCGATCGTCGTGCTCCGGCCAATCGATGCCGACCCTGTGGTCCAGACGGACAATTTCGGCAAGCCGATGCGCCACGCACCGCCGCTGTTCGAATTGCCGGTTTTCGGACCTGACGGCGTCTCGCTGTCGGCCGAGGCGCGGCTGATCAGTGTTCCGGAGGACCGTTCGACAGCAGCCGGTTGATGCGCTCGAGATCGGCGGGCGTATCCACGCCGGCTGGCGGAATCTCGGCCGCCGCATCGACCTGGATGCGCATGCCGAGCCAGAGGGCACGCAACTGTTCGAGACGCTCGATCTCCTCCACGCGGCATGGCGGCGTGGCCGCGAGCCGATGCAATGCCCCTACCCGGTAGCTGTAGATCCCGAGATGGCGCAAGGCGTCTTCGTGCAACGTCTGGGAGACCAGCCCGGCCGGCGCACCCTCCCGGTGCCAGGGGATCGGTGCCCGGCTGAAGTAGAGCGCAGCTCCGTCAGCGCGCGCCACGAGCTTGACGACATTCGGGTCCAGGTATTCCGCCAGTTCGTGGATCGGCGTGCCCAGCGTGCCGAGGTCCGCGTCGGGATGCAGCAGCAACAGTCCTGCCACTTGCCGAACCAGCGCCGGCGGCAGCAGGGGCTCGTCACCCTGCACGTTGACGACGATGACGTCATCGTCCCAGGCCAACCGTTCCGCCACCTCGGCGATGCGATCGGTGCCGCTGGCATGCGCGGGATCCGTCATGCACACCTGGGCGCCGAAGTCCCGGCAGGCCGATGCGACGCCCTCATGATCCGTTGCGATGGCGACCATCTCCGCGCCACTGTCGATCGCGCGCTCCCAGACCCACTGGATCATCGGCCGCCCCGCAATCAACGCCAGCGGCTTCCCCGGCAGGCGCGTCGAGGCATATCGCGCCGGAATCACGACGCGAAACCCGCTCATCGCCGTGGCTCCATGGTGGACAGTTCCTGCTGCGACACCTCGCGCGCCTCGCCGACGAGCATGATCGGCACCCCGTCGCGAATGGGCCAGGCCAGCCGATCCCCGCGGCACACCAGTTCCTCCTGCTCGCGCCGGTGCACGAGCGGACCCTTGCAGATCGGACAGGCGAGTATGTCGAGCAGCCGATGATCCATGGCTCAAGCTTCTCGCAACCCGAGCCGCTGCGCCAGCTGGTCGAGGAGCGGCCGCCCGCCCTGCTCGAGCCGCGCCACGACGGGTACCTGCCAGGCCCCGGCCGCAGCCGGGCGATGCAGACAGCGTGTCGCATCCTTCGACGTCATCAGCACCGCACGCCCGTCGGCGGGCGTGAGCAACGCGTCAGGCACCTGGCCGTGATCCGGCAGCGGATGGCGAACGACCTCCAGTCCCTGGCGCTCAAGGAAGCGGAAGAAGCGCTCGGGATGCCCGATGCCCGCAACGGCGTGCACTGGAACTCCGCGGAACGCCTCCAGCGTCCTGCGCTCAGCGCCGTCCAGCCGGACCGCCTCCCTGCCTTCCAGAGACATCCCAAGGCCGCCGACCGGGCAGTGCGGGCCGTCTCCGTTGCAGACCATGAAATCCACCGTCTGCAGGCGGGCGGCTGGCTCGCGTAGCGGTCCCGCAGGCAGGCACCGTCCATTGCCCAGGCCGCGCTCGGAGTCAATGACCGCGACCTCGAAATCCCGCCGCAACCGGTAGTGCTGCAGGCCGTCGTCCGCCACGATGATGTCCGCGCCTGCCTCCACCGCCGCCCGGGCGGCCGCCAGGCGATCACGGCAGATCCAGACGGGACGCCCCGTCATCCTCGCGAGCAGCAGGGGCTCATCGCCGCTGAACGCGGCTTCGTCGTCGGCCGAAACCCGGTATGGGCTCGAGGGCTCAGCACCACCATAACCGCGACTGATCACCGCCGGATGGAGTCCGCGCGCGCCAAGCGCATCGACCAGCCAGGCGACCAGCGGCGTCTTCCCCGCACCGCCGGCCGTCAGGTTGCCAATCACGATCACCGGTTTCCCGGGGTGTCCGGAAGGCCGCCAGCCGCGCCGGTACGCCGTGGCACGCAGGGCCACGACGGCTCGATACGCGGGCTCGAGCATGCGCGCCCAGGCAGGAGGCTGCGCGTCGCCATACCAGGCGGCCGACAAACGATGGGCGATCGGGCTCACGGCCGGCCGGAGGTCAGCTCGCGCCGTCGCTGGCGAACTGCATGCGATGCAAGGCGGCATAGGCGCCGTCTCGTCCGATCAGCTCCGCGTGCGAGCCGACTTCGATGATCCGCCCGTGGTCCATGACAACAATGCGATCCGCGCGTTCGATGGTGGAAAGCCGGTGGGCGATCACGAACGTCGTCCGGTCCTTCATCAGCGCCTCCAGCGCGTCCTGGATGTGCCGCTCCGACTCCGAGTCCAGCGCCGAGGTGGCCTCGTCGAGGATCAGGATGGGGGTGTTCTTCAGGAGCGCGCGCGCGATCGCCACCCGCTGCCGCTGCCCGCCTGATAGCGTGACGCCGCGATCGCCCACTTCTGTGTCCAGTCCCGCCGGAAAGCGGTCCGTGAACTCCAGCAGGTGCGCGGCCCGCGCCGCCGCCTCGATCTCCTCCGGACTGGCATCGCGCATCGCCCCGTAGGCGATATTGCTGCGGATGGTGTCATCGAAGAGCTTGACGTCCTGGCTGACCAGGCTGATCTGCCGACGCAGGTCGGAGAGGCGGTACTGCCGCACGTCCTGGCCGTCCACGAGCACGGCACCCTCGGTCGGATCGTAGAACCTGGGGACCAGGCTGACGAGGGTGCTCTTGCCGCTGCCCGAGCGCCCGACGATCGCGAGACGCTCCCCGGCCGATACGGTGAGATTGACATCCTTCAGCACCTGGCCCTTCTCGACCTGGTAGATGAAGCTGACGCCGCGGAATTCCACTTCCCCGCGCGCCCGCGGCAGGGACACCGGCCCGCCCTGGTCCTCGCCCGGACTGTCGA
>JBLRWH010000026.1:0-1473 GCA_047921395.1 Gammaproteobacteria bacterium | reverse complement strand
CCGCGCGCCCGCGGCAGGGACACCGGCCCGCCCTGGTCCTCGCCCGGACTGTCGAGCAACTCGAAGATGCTCTGGCCCGCCGCAATCCCCTGTTGCAACGGTCCGTTGATCTTGGTCAGGTGTTTCAGCGGCGTCAGCACCAGCAGCATTGCGCCCAGGAACGAGACGAAGTCGCCGACGCTCAGCCCGCCGGACAATTCATCGTCCATCGCCACGAACACGACGCCCGCCAGGCCGATGGCCGCAACCAGCTGGACCACCGGGGAACTCGCGGCCTTGGCATTCGCGAGCTTCATGTTCAGCCGGCGGTTGTCCTCGTTGATCCGCTCGAAGCCCTCGATCTCCTGCGCCTCGCCATTGAACACTTTGACGACCTTGTGCCCCTCGAGCACCTGCTCCGCCGCCTGCGTGACATCGCCCATCGAGTTCTGGATGCGCATGCTGTAGCGCCGGAAATGCTTCGACAGGATGCTGATGGCCCAGCCGATGATCGGCCCAATCACCAGCACGAACAGCGACAGCCGAACGTTGACCCAGAACATGTAGCCGACCAGCCCGATGATGGTCAGCACGTCCTTGAACAAGACCGTCAGCACCTGGCTCGAGGCCTGCGCAACCTGCTCGATGTTGAAGGTCAGTCGCGACAGCAAGGCGCCTGACGAGCTCGAGTCATAGAACCGCGTGGGCAGCGCGAGAAACTTCGCAAACACCTCCTGTCTCATGCGCTTGATGACCTGGCGGCCGACCCAGTTCATGCCGTATTCGGACACGTACTCGGCGATCCCCCGCACGATGAAGGCGGCGAAAATCAGTGGCGGCACGAAGCGGATGAAATCGGAATCGCGCTCGACGAAGCTTTGGTCGGTCACCAGTTTTGCCAGGTAGACGAAGCCGGTCTGGCTGGCCGCATAGACCGCCATGGCGAGCATCGCAGCCGCGAACATGGGCCAGTACTCGGCGGAGTACCGCAGCAGGCGACGATAGACGGCGCCAACCGGCTCGACGGGACGGGTGTCCGGGCTCTTCACTCGGGTTCGCTGACGGTCGCGATCATGATGCGGCTGAAGCCCAGGCGTCCGACGATGTCCATCGCCGTCACCACCGACTGGTGCGCGGCCCGGCCGTCGGCGCGAATCGTCACGGGCAGATCGCGCCCTTCGCCCGCTACCTGCTCGAGCGCCCGCTGCAGCGTCTCGGCGCGGCGGTTGACCAGTTCCTGGCCATCGACGAAATAGTCCCCGGCCGCGCTGATCATGATCTCGATCTCGACGGCCGGCTCCACGCGCGGCACCGCCTCTGCCTGCGGCAGCTGCAGCCGGATTTCCGTGGTCTTCAGGAAGCTCGTGGAGACCATGAAGAACACCAGCAACAGCAGCACGACATCGATCAGCGAAGTCAGGTTCACCTCCGGCTCTTCGCGGGCGCGTGTCCGCAGGTTCATGTGCCCTCCACCTCCGCCGCCGGCGTGCCGTG
>JBLRWH010000025.1:5448-32986 GCA_047921395.1 Gammaproteobacteria bacterium | reverse complement strand
ACCGACACGCCTTGCGAGATCTGCGCGGTGTTCGAGCGCGGTGGGGACGGCGTCGTCGCCACAGCCGCCACAGTCTCGCCCCCGGCCCCGCCGCCCGCCATGCGGGCAGGGCTGCCGGAGCCGTGCCGGGCGGCCCGCGCGCCCAGCCCGCCCGCCCGCGGTCCCCCCTCGTTCGAAAGCTGATCCCGACGGGCTGACGCCCGTCTCCCTGCGCGGGCGCGGGCGCCCGCCGCTGCAGTGCGATTCCGGCTTGCCCCGCACTGCACCTGGATTGGTACCTGAACGAGGAAGCTTCATGAACAAGATAATTTCAGTCGGGTCGGCGACCCTGGTCGTCGTGCTGGCTGGGGAACCGGCACTGGCCGACGTCCCGGGAGGCGATGCCGCAGACTTGCCAACGATCGTCGTCACCGCCGACCCCCGCAGGAACCGGGTGGCCGACGAGCTCGTCCAGCCCGTCTCAGTGCTGGCCGGCGATGAGCTGGACCTGCGCCGGGCGGGCTCGGTCGGCGCGGTCCTCGACGGGCTGCCGGGGGTCGCCAACGCCGACTTCGGTCCGGGCGTCGGCCGGCCCGTGATTCGCGGCCTGCAGGGGTCGCGCGTGCAGGTGCTCGAGGACGGCCTGCGGACCGCCGACGTCGCCGGCGAGGGCGCCGACCATGCCGTCGCAATCGACCCGGCGCACGCCGAGCAGATCGAAGTGTTTCGCGGCCCGGCGACCTTGCTGTTCGGCAGTGGCGCGGCCGGCGGCGTCGTGAACGTACGCACCAACCGCTTCAACCCGGTGTCCGGTGATGGCGTGGGCGCGCGAGGCGGGCTCTCCTACGGGGAGAATGGCAGCGATCGCCAGGGACGCCTCGGCATCGAGGCGCCGATCAGCGACCAGTTCGTGTTGCGCGCCGATGCCAGCCTGCGGCGCACCAGCGATTTCTCGATCAACGGCTTCCAGCAGGTCGATCAGACCGAAGGCAACAAGGACCGGTTGAGAAATTCCGACATCGACTCTGACTCTTACTCCGTAACAGGCCTGTTTCGCGATGACTGGGGCTTCCTGGGCCTGGGTTTCAGCAGCTGGGACACCGACTATGGCATCCCGGAAAATTTCGACGCGCGGCCGATCGACCTGGGCGGACAGGGAGACGAATTCGAGCGCATCCGCGCCAATTACGACCGTATCGACCTGCGCGGCGAGTTCAACGATCCGCTGCCGGGCTTCTCTCTGCTGCGCCTGAAGATGGCCTATACGCAATTCGAGCAAGAGGAAGTCGAGTTCGAATTCGACCGCACGCCACAGGGCGGCGAACTTGCCGAGAAGGCCGTGGAAGCCGCCTTCGCCAACGACGCGTTCGAGACCCGCGTGGAACTGGTCCACCTGCCGATCGGCAGCCTCAGCGGCGTTGTCGGACTGCAGTTCCGCGACCGTGATTTCTCGGCCGACCTGCCGGAGGAGGAAGACGCATTCTTCTACGTGCGGCCGAACTCGACGCGCGGCGTCGCCCTGTTCGCGCTGGAGGAACTGCCCACGGCGTTCGGGCGCCTGGAATTCGGCGCGCGCGTCGAGCGCGAACGCTCCGATCCCGACGACGTGATCGGCTCCGGGATCGAAGGCGTCACCGGATCCGACGGCGAGTTCATTCCCCTGCCCGAGCAGCTCGGAGCGCGCACTTTCCACCCGGTCAGCCTGTCGTTTGGCACCCTCGTCGATGTCGCGGACCGCCGTCACCTGCGCGCCGGGCTCACCTGGTCACAGCGCGCCCCTTCGCCCGAGCAGTTGTATGCCTTTGGCCGGCATGCGGCGGCCGGGACCTTCGAGGTCGGCGACCCTCGTCTCGGCACGGAAGACTACTTGAACTTCGAGGCGGGCATCGATCGCCACGTCGGGGTCCTGCGCTACGACGTCACGGTGTTCTACAACCGGGTCGACGATTTCATCTTCCTGGCGTCGGACGACGATGGCACGGGCAAGCCGGTGTTCGTCAATGACATCGGCAACCGCGCCGGCGAAGGCGCAACCGTCGGCTGCGCGCCCGGCGACGACGGGCTGTGCGAGCTGCGCAACCAGCTGGTGTTCAATAAACAGGCCAACGCCGAGCTCTACGGCGCGGAGTTCGAGGCCGAGTTAGACCTCGTCAAGGGACCGGTGCCGCTGGTCGTAAGGTTTTCGGGCGACTATGTGCGCGGCAAGTTGCGCGACGGCGGGGACCTGCCGCGCATGACGCCCGCGAGTCTTGGGGTGGGCTTCGACACCAGCTGGCAGGAATTCGACCTGCGCATCGACTATCGCCGGGTGTTCACCCAGAACGACACCGGTGTCGCGGAGGACTCGACCCGCGGCTTCGACCTGGTGTCGTTCGACCTGCTATGGAGCCCTGCGGCGCTCAGGGGCGCCCGCGTCTTCCTCCAGGGCCGCAACCTGCTCGACGAGGACGGGCGGCTGCACCAGAGCTTTTTCAAGGACGAGGCACCGATTATCGGCCGCGCCTTCACAGGCGGCATACGCTTCGACTTCGGCGGCTAAGGTCCGGGGGCGCCTGCGACGTCACCGTCGCAGGCGCAGCCGCGCGCCCCCTCTGGCAGCCCCCGACCCGTGACGAGGTAAGTCGCGAAGCTGCCCAGCCAGTGGCTGCCCGAGTAATGCGCATCGCTGACGCCTTCGAGGCCCGCGCTGGCGTGCGCCGCGGCGGCGGCCCGCAGGCTGATGCGGCGCAGGTCGCCCGCGGGCAACGCGGCGGCAATGCCCTCCAGCATCCAGGCGCGGCTCAGGTTCAGGCCATCGAGGTGCGCGAGCTTGCCGTCCACCCGGTCTGTCACGCGCCCGATCGGCAGCCACCCGGGGCCGGCGTCCTCCGGAATGCCCGGCAGGAACGCCTGCAGCCACGCCGCGAATTCCGCGGCCGGCAAGATGCGACGCACCAGGTCCGCCTCGGCGAGGCAGGGTGAGAGGAAGTCGTGGCCGGACGGCTCATAGCCCAGCGGGCAGTCGGTGTCCGCCAGGTAGAGCGCGCGCGTGGTCGACACCAGCAGGGCCTCCAGCGCGGTGTCGCCCGCCCCGCGCGCCCAGTCCAGCGCGAGGCCGAAGGCGAACGCGGTCTGGGAGTGCTCGCCGACCCGGATCGGGTAGGCGAGTTTCGGCAGCCACGATTGCAGGCTCTCGGAGGCCAGCGCCTCGAGTGGCGCGAGGGTCTCGGCCCAGCGCTGCGCGTCGGGGTCGTCCCACTCGCGCAGCTCCGCACCGAGCTGCAGCAGCCAGGCCAGGCCGTAGGGCCGCTCGAAGCCGTCGCGGCCGGGACCCTGCAGGTACTCGAGTTCGCCGCGGACGCCCTCGACCGTGAAGCTCCGGTCCAGCGCGGCGCGGGCCGCGGGCGCGAACTCGGCCTCGGGCTCGAGCCGGGCCAGGCGCGCCAGCAGCCAGTGCCCGTGCACGGACGAGTGCCAGTCGAAGCAGCCGTAGAAGACCGGGGTCAGCTCGCGCGGTGGCCGCGCGTCGGCGTCGCTGTCCAGCACGTGGGCGATCTTGTTCGGGTATTCACGGTGCACGCACGCCAGGGCGAGGTCCGCAAAGCGTCCCAGCGCGGTCGGATCGAGCGCAGCCCCGGCGACCAGGATCAACGCCGCGACGCTCATTGGGCCGGCAGCATGCGGCCGAGCCGCCGCCCGCCTAGCAGGTGCAGGTGGAGGTGGTAGACCTCCTGGCCGCCATGGGAATTGCAGTTGATGATCAGCCGGTAGCCGTCGTCCGCAATGCCCTCGGCGCGCGCGATGTCGCGCGCCACGCAGAACATGTGGCCGACCAGCCCGGCGTCCTCGTCGGCGATGTCGTTCGCGGTCGGGATCGGTTTCACCGGGATGATCAGCACGTGCACCGGCGCCTGCGGATGGATGTCGCGAAACGCCACCACGCGATCGTCCCGGTAGACGAAATCGGCGGGCAACTCGCCGGCGATGATTTTCTCGAACAAGGTGGGCATCTGCATCACTCCTCTGCGCAACCATGCCAGCTGCAGGCGGGCCAGTGTAGGCAACGACGGCGACCCGCCGCAATGCGGCCATGCCCGGCATCATATAATGCGAGCCCGCGCCCGCTTCCCCCGGAGAACCGCCCCATGCACCTCAGACTCGCCCGCCTCGCCGCCGTGCTCCTGCTGCTGGCCGCCACCGGCTGTGCCAGCGTCACCTCACTCCAGGCGCCCGAGGTGCGGGTCACGAGCCTGCAGATGCTGGAGTCCGCGCAAGGCTCGCTGGAACAGCGCTTCGCCGTCGGGCTGCGCCTGACCAATCCGAACAATCGCGCGGTCGACGTGGACGGGCTCGACTTCGAGCTCGAGCTTAACGGCAAGCGTCTCGCCCGCGGCGTGTCCGACAATGTCTTCGAGCTGCCGCGCCTCGGCGAGGCTCAAACCCTCGTCGTCGTCACGACCTCCGTGTTCGACGTGCTGCGCCAGGCCCTCGATCTCGCCGGGCGCAGCGATGCGGCCATGGATTATCGGGTCAAGGGCCGCCTGCACCTGGGAAGCGGCTTCGTCCGCACGATCCCCTTCGACCACGCGGGCAAGATCGTACCCTGAGCAGGCGGGCGCCTCAGGCGGCGCGCAACTGCCAGGTGGGTCGTTGGGCCGCGTCGATCAGCCCGCGAGCGAGCAGCCAGGCGCGGGCGTCCTCGGCATCGCGCTCGAACCAGGCGCGCGCGGAACCCAGCCTGAACGTGTAGCCCCACGCATCCATGTCGGCGAACATGCGCGCCCGGCCGAAGCCGGGTAACGCGTCGGCCAGCAGCACCTGCAGGTAACAGACGCCGTTTTCCTCGTCGTAGTCGCCGCCCGCATCGGTGTCGAGCGCGGCGCGGCGCTCGGCCGGCATGCAGACGAAGTGGCAGGCCTCGTGCAGCACGGAGTGCAATGGCGTGTCCGGCCGCGCGTACAGCACGGCGCCCCGCAGGCCCGCCTCGCGCTCGCCGAACCAGGAGCCGGGAATCGCCTCGTCCGCGGGCACCATGCGCAGCTCCAGGCCGTAGCGGCCGAGCAGCGCCCGCGCCGCGGCCTCGTGCCCCGCGGCGAGCGTGACGACCTCCGCCGGGCTCAATTCGCCAGGCCCGCCAGCCGCCGGGTGATGACCCCGGCGATGTCCCGGGCCAGCGCATCGCGCAACAGCTCTTCCTCCTGCTGCTTGGCGAGGATGTCGCGCTCGCTGTAGGGAAAGACGCGGGCGCGGGCCAGCGACTGGGGCGGCACGAGCACCGCATCCGGCGTCGAGACCAGGTACTCGACCTCGTAGAAGACCTCGTACTCCGTCGGCCGGTTCTGCGCCGAGACCGACTTCACGCGCCGGCCGAAGCGCTCCCTGGCGATCCGGACGGTCGCAGTGGCCTGCGCCGGGTCACGCGCGAGGGCCACGCCCGACGCGGCCAGCGAGCGCTGCAGCTGGAACGCCAGGTCGGAGTTCGGGTCCGGGACGTCCAGGTAGACGGACGAAAGCTCGGGCGGGAACGTCGTCATGCCCTGCAGCTGGAAGCCGCAGGCCGGGAGCGCGAGCAGCGCGCAGGCGAGCAGGATGGAGCGCAGACGAAGCATCGCTCAGACCACGATGTTGACGAGCCGGCCGGGCACGACGATCACCTTGCGCACCGCCCGGTCGCCGACGAACCGCGCCACGTTTTCCTCGGCCAGCGCAGCCGCGCGGATCTCGTCCTCGGGCAGGTCGCGGGCCACCGTGATGCGGCCACGCAGCTTGCCCTGCACCTGCACGACGAGCTCCACCTCGTCACGCACGAGCGCGGCGGGATCCGTCTCTGGCCAAGACTGGTCCACGACGGCGCCCGCGCGCCCCAGCGCCGACCAGAGCGCATGGCAGGCATGCGGCACGATCGGCGACAGCAGCAGCGACACCGCCTCGAAGGCCTCCTGGCGCAGCGCGCGGTCCTGCGGGGCGCGCCCGGCATGCTTGCCGAGTGCGTTCAACAGCTCCATCACGGCGGCGATCGCCGTGTTGAAGGTGTAGCGACGGCCCACGTCGTCGCTGACCTTGGCGATCGTTGCGTGCAGCTGGCGGCGCAGCTCCCGCTGCGCGCCATCCAGCGCGGCCGCGTCCAGCGCCGGCGCTGGCCCCTCGGCGACGTGCTCGTGGACCATGCGCCACAGGCGCTTCATGAAGCGGTGCGCGCCCTCCACGCCCGAGTCGGACCACTCCAGGCTCTGCTCCGGCGGCGCGGCGAACATCGTGAACAGCCGCACCGTGTCGGCGCCGTAGCGGTCGATCAGGGCCTGCGGATCGGTGCCGTTGTTCTTCGATTTCGACATGGTGCCGACGCCGCCGAGCTGGACCGGCGCCCCGTCGGCCTTCAGGATCGCGCTGACGGCGCGGCCCTTCTCGTCGCGCTGCATCTCGACCTCGACCGGGTTGTACCAGCTGCGCCCGCCCTTCTCATCCTCGCGGTAGAACGACTCGGCGAGCACCATGCCCTGGGTCAGCAGGTTGGTGAACGGCTCGTCGCAGTCGACGAGGCCCTCGTCCCGCATCAGCTTGTGGAAGAAGCGCGCGTACAGCAGGTGCAGCACGGCATGCTCGATGCCCCCGATGTACTGGTCCACCGGCAACCAGTACCGCGCGCGGTCATCCAGCATCGCCTGGTCCTGGTCCGCCGAGCAGTAGCGCGCGTAGTACCAGGACGACTCGAAAAAGGTGTCGAAGGTATCCGTCTCGCGGCGCGCCTCGCCCCCGCAGGCCGGGCAGCTCACGCGCACGAACTCGTCCATCGTCTTCAGCGGCGAGCCGACACCGGACAACGTGACGTCCTCAGGCAGGCGCACCGGCAGCTGGTCTTCGGGCACGGGCACCGAGCCGCACGTTGGGCAGACGATCATCGGCACCGGGCAGCCCCAGAAGCGCTGCCGCGAGACGCTCCAGTCGCGCAGCCGATAGTTCACCCGGCGCCGCCCGCGGCCCTCGCCCTCCAGCTGCACGGCGAGCGCCTCGAAGGCCTCGGCCGAGCTCAGCCCGTCGAAGCCCGCGGAATTCACCAGCACGCCGTAGTCGACGTAGGCCTCCTGCGAGAGGTCGGCCGTGCCGCCGTCCGCGGGCGCGATGACCTGGCGGATCGGCAGCCGGTAACGGGTCGCGAATTCCCAGTCGCGCTTGTCGTGCCCGGGCACCGCCATCACCGCCCCCGTGCCGTAACCCATGAGGACGAAATTCGCGACCCAGACGGGCACCTCCGCGCCGGTCAACGGGTGCAGCACGCTCAGGCCGAGCGGCATGCCCCGCTTCTCCATGGTCTCCATGGCAGCTTCGGTGGTGTGCGCCGTGCGGCACTCCGCCAGGAACCCGCCGAGCTCGGGATTACCCTGCGCCGCGTGCACCGCCAGCGGGTGCTCCGCCGCCACCGCCATGTACGTCACGCCGTACAGCGTGTCGGGGCGCGTCGTGTACACCGTCAGCGCCTCGTAGCCCCCGATCGGCCCGCCGGCGAGGGCGAAGTCGAGTTCCAGACCCTCGGAGCGGCCGATCCAGTTCGCCTGCATGGTGCGGACCTGCTCCGGCCAGCCCGGCAGGTACTCCAGCGCCTCGAGCAGCTCGTCGGCATAGGCGGTGATCTTCAGGAACCACTGCGGAATCTCGCGCCGTTCCACGAGCGCGCCCGAGCGCCAGCCGCGGCCGTCGATGACCTGCTCGTTGGCCAGCACGGTCTGGTCGACCGGGTCCCAGTTCACGGTCGAGGAGGCCTTGTAGACCAGGCCCTTCTCGTACAGGCGCAGGAAAAACCATTGCTCCCAGCGGTAGTAATCGGGATCGCAGGTCGCCAGCTCGCGCCACCAGTCATAGGCGAAGCCCAGGCTCCTGAGCTGCGCGCGCATGTGGGCGATGTTCTCGCGCGTCCAGCGCGCGGGCGGCACGCCGTGCTTGATGGCGGCGTTCTCCGCCGGCAGGCCGAAGGCGTCCCAGCCCATCGGCTGCAGGACGTTCTTGCCGCGCATGCGCTGGTAACGGCTGACCACGTCGCCGATGGTGTAGTTGCGCACATGGCCCATGTGCAGCCGCCCGCTGGGATAGGGGAACATGCAGAGGCAGTAGAACTTCTCTTTCGAGGGGTCCTCGTGCGCTTCGAAGCAGCGCTGCGCGTCCCAGTACTGCTGGGCGGCGGGCTCGATGATTTCCGGCTTGTAGATGGGGTCCATGGTTCGCTTCGGCTGGGCTCAAGCGGAGAAGATTACCGCCCCGCCCGGTCGCGGCGCAAAGCCGCCAGCAGGAACAGGCCGGTCGCCACGGCCGCGAGCGGACCGTCCCCGTAGCGCAGCCAGGGCGTGAGACCCCGCATCGGCGTCACCTCGGCCTCGATCACCTCCGCGACGAATTGCCGCGAGCGCTGCGTGACGCGCCCGCGCGGGTCGATCACCGCCGTGATGCCGTTATTGGTCGCCCTGAGCATCCAGCGGCCGGTCTCCATGGCGCGCATGCGCGCGATCTGCAGGTGCTGGTGCGGGGCGCGCGTGTCGCCGAACCAGGCATCGTTGCTGACGTTCACGAGCAGCTCGGCGGCCGGGAAGAACACCCGCTGTTGCGCGCCGAAGGCGTCCTCGTAGCAGATGGTGGGCGCGACCGGCGTACCGGCGAGCATCAGTGGCGGCGGGTCGGCGCGACCGGGCGCGAAATCGGTGTAGGGCAGGTTCATCAGGCGCATCCAGCTGCGTACGAAGGCCGGCACCGGGAAGTACTCGCCGAAAGGCACCAGCTGGCGCTTGCGATAGATCTCTGGCTCGCCGCCGAGGGACACGAGGATGTTGTGGTAATGCCCGCTGGCGGGATCGCGTTCCAGGATGCCGAGCAGCAGCGTGCTGCCCGCCGCGCGCGCCTCGGCATCCAGCGCCTCGATGAAGTCCATCTCCTCGTGCAGCAACGCGGGGATGGCCGCCTCGGGCCAGATGACCAGGTCGGCGCCCCAGTGCGGCCGGGTCATCTCGAGATACAGCTGCCGGGTGGGCTCCAGTGCCGCCGCCAGCCACTTCTCGTCCTGGCCCACCGCGCCCTGCACCATGACCGCGCGCACCGGCGTCCCGGTGGGCTCCGTCCAGGTGGCGCGCGCGGCAAAGCCCGTGCCGGCGAACAGCGCGATCAGCGTCGCCACCGCCAGCGCCCGCCCCGCCATGCCCTCGACCAGCACGGCCGCCAGCGCCCCGGCCCCGAGTGCGCAGATCCAGCCGAGGCCGTACACGCCGCCGAGCGGCGCGAATGCGCCCAGCACCGAGTCGGTCTGGCTGTAGCCGAGGCTGAGCCAGGGAAAGCCGCTCAGGAACCAGCCCCGCAGCCACTCGATGGCCGTCCAGGCGGCCGGCAGCCCGACCAGCCAGCGCAGCGCGCCGCCGGCTGGGAGCCAGCGCGCCGCCAGCCAGCCCAGCAGCGCGTAGTAACCGCCCATGATGGCGGCGAGCCCGAACGTCAGGAACGCGGCCAGCGGCACCGGCGCCGCCCCGAACTCGTGCACCGAGACGAAGGTCCACCACGTCCCGGTCAGGAAGGCCGCGAAGCCGAACAGGAAGCCGCGCCCGGCCGCACGCCCGGGTGCCGCGTGGCGCCAGGCCAGGAACAGCACGGCCGGCGCAACGAGGGCGAGCGGCCAGTATCCCCAGGGCGCGAAGGCGAACGGGAGGGCCAGCCCGGCCGCGATGGCCGCCAGGTCGGCGAGCTCGAGGCGCCGCAGCGCGCGCCGCAGGCCGGGGCGGCGCGGCATTCGCTCAGCCGGCCAGCCGGCGCAGCCGCACCGAGTGGACGCGGCGGCGATCGGCCCGCAGCACGGTGATGCGCATCCCGCCGAGCACCAGCGACTCGCCCTTGCGGGGCAGCCGGCCGAGCTCGTGCATCACAAGCCCGCCGACGGTGTCGTAATCGGCATCGCTGAAGTCCGTGCCGAGCTCCTCGTTGAGGTCCTCGATCCGCGTCAGCGCGTCGACGCGCCAGGCGTCCTCCTGCTCGGGCACGATCATGACTTCCTCGTCGGGATCGTGCTCGTCGTCGATCTCGCCGACGATCTGCTCGAGCACGTCCTCGATGGTCAGCAGGCCGGAGACGCCGCCGTACTCATCGACGACGATGGCCATGTGGTTGTGACTGACCCGGAATTCCTTCAGCAGCACGTTGAGGCGCTTGCTCTCCGGGATGAAGACCGCGGGGCGCAGGCATTCCTTGATGCGGAAACGCTCGTCGCCGATCTCCGCGAAGTAGCGCAGCAGGTCCTTCGCGAGCAGGATTCCGATGACCTCGTCGCGGTCGTCGGCGATCACGGGAAAACGGGAATGACCGGACTCGAGGATGATCTGCAGCATGTCCTGCGGGGTGGCGTTGCGCTCGACGACGACCATCTGGCCGCGCGGGATCATGATGTCGCGCACCTGGATCGTCGCGACCTCGAGGACACCCTCGAGCATGCGGTACTCGTCGGCATCCAGGATGCGATTGCGCCGGGACTGGTCGAGCAGCTCGAGCAGTGCCTGGCGGTCACGCGGGGCGGAATGGAAGGCCGCGGACCAGCGGGCCAGCAGGCCGGTCCGGCGCCCGCCGGTACTCGGAGGTTTGTCGTCAGTCATCGTTCCCGTCGCGTTCCATGTAGGGGTTCGGCCAGCCGAGCTCCGCGAGGATCTCGGCCTCCAGCGCTTCCATCGCCGCGGCCTCATCGGCCGTCTCGTGATCGTAACCCACGAGGTGCAGCGTACCGTGAATGACCATGTGCGCCCAGTGCGCGTCGAGCGGCTTGGCCTGCTCGGCGGCCTCGGCCTCGACGACGTCCCGGCAGATCACGAGGTCGCCCAGCAGCGGTAATTCCAGCTCCGGCGGCAGCTCGGCCGGGAAGGCCAGCACGTTGGTCGGCTTGTCCTTGCCGCGGTACCGCCGGTTTAGCGCCTGGCTCTCGGCGGCGTCGACGATGCGGATGGCGACCTCGGCATCGCGCTTCCGGCCGGCCAGCGCGGAGCGCGCCCAGTGCCGCAGCTTGGCGACGCCGGGCAGCCCGCTGCGCGTACCGCCGACCTGCACGTCGATGCGCACGGTCATCGTTCCTCGCCTCCCTGGTGGCGCTCGTAGGCCTCGACGATCCGCTGCACCAGCGCGTGGCGCACGACGTCCCTGGCTGTGAAGAAGGTAAAGGCCACGCCTTCGACATCCTTGAGCACCTCCGCCGCATGCCGCAGGCCCGAGAGCTTGCTCGCCGGCAGGTCGGTCTGGGTGACGTCGCCGGTGACCACGGCGCGCGAGCCGAAGCCGATGCGCGTCAGGAACATCTTCATCTGCTCGACGGTGGAGTTCTGCGCCTCGTCGAGGATCACGAAGGCCTCGTTGAGCGTGCGGCCGCGCATGAACGCGAGCGGCGCGATCTCGATGACGTGCCGCTCGATCAGCTTGCCGACCCGTTCGAAGCCAAGAAACTCATAGAGCGCGTCGTACATCGGCCGCAGGTAGGGATCCACTTTCTGCGACAGGTCGCCAGGCAGGAACCCCAGCCGCTCGCCGGCCTCGACGGCGGGCCGCACCAGCACGATCCGCCGCACGGCGTCGCGCTCCAGCGCCTCGACCGCGCTGGCGACCGCGAGGTAGGTCTTGCCGGTCCCCGCCGGCCCGATGCCGAAGCACAGGTCGTGGTCGCGCATCGACTTCAGGTAAAGGCCCTGGTTCGGCCCGCGCCCGCGAATCACGCCGCGCCGCATGTGCAGCTCGCCGGGCGCCTCGGTGGAGGGATCCTCGTAGAGCCCGGCTTCCTGCAGCCAGGCGTGCACGCGCTGCGGGCTGATGCTCTCGGTGGCCGACTGCGCGAACAGCGCTACCAGCAGGCGCTCGGCGGCCTCCACGGCGCGCTCCGATCCTTCGAGCTGGAAATGGTTGCCGTGCGGCCGGATCACCACGTCCATGCGCCGCTCGATCTGCTTCAGGTGTTCGTCGAACTGGCCGCAGAGGTTCGCGAGTCGCTGGTTGTCGTCGGGCTCGAGGACCAGGTCCCTGACAAAATTGGCGTTCAAATGCTTGGCGATCCTCAGGCGGAACGGGCGAGCTCGCCCTCGACGGCGACCACCCGGCCGCGCAGCGAGTTCGGCAGCGCCTCGGTGATCAGCACGTCGACGAAGCGCCCGGTCAGCGCCGGCTCGCCGTCGAAGTTCACCCAGCGCATGTTGCCGGTGCGCCCCGCCAGCTGGCGCGGGCTCTTCTTCGAGGGGCGCTCGACGAGCACCCGCTCGACCGTGCCTACCATGGCGGCGCTGATGGCGGCGGCATGCTGGTTGATGCGATGTTGCAGCAGCGCGAGCCGGCGCTGCTTCTCGGCGACGTCGATCTCGTCCGGCAGCGAGGCCGCGGGCGTGCCCGGGCGCCGGCTGTAGATGAAGCTGAAGGACTGGTCGAAGCCGATGTCCTCGATCAGCTGCAGGGTCTGCTCGAAATCGCGCGCGGTCTCGCCGGGGAAGCCGACGATGAAGTCCGAGCTGATGCTGATGCCCGGCCGGGCCTCGCGGACACGCCTAATCTTCTGACGATACTCGAGCGCCGTATGGCCGCGCTTCATCAGCGCGAGCACGCGGTCCGAGCCGCTCTGCACGGGGAGGTGCAGGAACGGCGCCAGCTCCGGCACCTCGGCATAGGCCGCGACCAGGCTGTCGGTGAATTCGACCGGGTGCGAGGTCGTGAAGCGAATGCGGTCGATCCCCTCCACCGCCGCGACGAACCGGATCAGCGCGGCGAGATCGGCATGGGTGCCGTCGTGCATGGCGCCGCGATAGGCGTTGACGTTCTGGCCGAGCAGGTTGACCTCGCGCACGCCCTGCGCGGCGAGCTGCGCGACCTCGACGATGACGTCGTCGAAGGGCCGGCTCACTTCCTCGCCGCGGGTATAGGGCACCACGCAGAAGCTGCAGTACTTGCTGCAGCCCTCCATGATGGAGACGAAGGCCGTCGGGCCCTCGGCGCGCGGCGCGGGGAGGCGGTCGAACTTCTCGATTTCCGGGAACGAGATGTCGACCGCGGCCCGGGCCCCGCCCCTGACCTCGTCTAGCATCGCCGGGAGACGGTGCAGGGTCTGCGGGCCGAACACGATATCGACGAACGGCGCCCGCTCCAGGATGGCCTCGCCCTCCTGGCTGGCGACGCAGCCGCCGACGCCGATCACGACGCCCGGGCGGGCCTGCTTCAGCTCGCGCCAGCGCCCCAGCAGCGAGAACACCTTCTCCTGGGCCTTTTCACGGATGGAGCACGTGTTCAGGAGCAGGACATCGGCCTCCTCCGGGGTGCTCACCGGCTCAAAGCCATGGGATTCCCGCAGCACGTCCGCCATCTTCGACGAATCGTACTCGTTCATCTGGCACCCGAAGGTGCGAATGAACAACTTGCCGGGAGAAGAGTCCGCTTTCATAGCCTAGAACGGGATGTCGTCCTCGAACGGCTCTTCCGGCTGCTTGCGGGCGCCGCCGCCGGCGGGCGCCCGACTGCCCGAGGACGCCGGCCGGTCGTCGTAATCGCGTTCTCCGCCGCCCGGCGCGCCGGCGCCCGGCCGCCCGCCGAGCATCTGCATGTCGCGCGCGATGATCTCGGTGGTGTAGCGATCGTTGCCGTCCTTGTCCTGCCACTTGCGGGTCTGGATGCGGCCCTCGAGGTAGACCTGGGAGCCCTTGCGGAGGTATTCGCGTGCCGTCTCCGCCATCTTGTCGAACATCACGATGCGGTGCCACTCGGTCTCCTCGACCCAGTCGCCGCTCTGCTTGTCCCTGCGCCGGTCGCTGGTCGCAACGTTGAAGTTCGTGACGGTCATGCCGCCGGGAGTGGTCCGTGTCTCCGGGTCCGCGCCGAGATTGCCGACCAGGATGACCTTGTTTATACCGCGCGCCATGAGCGTGCCCTCGCTTGCAGAGATTGGATTGACCGGAAGCCCGGTCTTCGAGAATAGCCGTTTAGTTTAGCCGGAACAGCCCCGAATCTCACGCGTAACACCTCGAAACCGCCCCTTGACGCCCGCCGAAGGCATGCCAAGCCCCGGGGAGCGCCGTGCCGGCGTTTCTCGGTATAGTAGTGGGCTTCACTGAGCAGACCGGCAAACATGGACACCATCCGCATCCGCGGGGCCCGCACCCACAACCTCAAGGCGGTCGACCTCGACCTGCCGCGGGACCGGCTCATCGTCGTGACCGGGCTGTCCGGCTCGGGCAAGTCGTCGCTCGCCTTCGACACCATCTACGCCGAGGGCCAGCGGCGCTACGTGGAGTCGCTGTCGGCCTACGCGCGCCAGTTCCTGTCGATGATGGAAAAACCGGACATCGAGTCCATCGAGGGCCTCTCCCCGGCCATTTCCATCGAGCAGAAGTCGACCTCCCACAACCCGCGCTCCACGGTCGGCACGGTCACCGAGATCTACGATTATCTCCGCCTCCTGTACGCGCGCGCCGGGACGCCGCGCTGCCCGACCCACGGCGAGCGCCTCGAGGCGCAGACGGTCAGCCAGATGGTGGACCAGGTCCTGGCGCTGCCCGAGGGCACGGCGCTGATCCTGCTGGCCCCCGTGGTGCGGGACCGCAAGGGGGAACACACCAACGTCATGGCGGAGCTGCGCGCCCAGGGCTTTATCCGCGCCCGGGTGGACGGCGAGGTCTGCGAACTCGACGACCCGCCGACCCTCGACCTGCACCGCAAGCACACCATCGAGGCCGTGGTCGACCGGTTCCGCGTCCGGCCGGACCTCGGGCTGCGCCTCGCGGAGTCCTTCGAGACGGCCCTGAAGCTCGCCGACGGCATGGCGACGATCGCCTTCATGGACGAACCCGCGCGCACCCCGCTGGTGTTCTCGGACCGCTTCGCCTGCCCGGTGTGCGGCTACAGCATCGCCGAGCTCGAGCCGCGCCTGTTCTCCTTCAACAACCCGGCCGGCGCCTGCACCACCTGCGACGGGCTCGGCGTGCAGCAGTTCTTCGATCCGGAGCGGGTCGCGGCCCATCCGCACCTGTCCCTCGCCGGCGGCGCGATCCGCGGCTGGGACCGGCGCAACGCCTACTATTTCCAGCTCGTCCGCAGCCTCGCGGAGCACTACGACTTCGACGTCGAGACGCCGTTCGAGCAGCTGCCCGAGAAGCTGCGCAGGGTCGTGCTGTTCGGCTCGGGCAAGGAAAGCATCGAGTTCGCCTACTTCGACGGCCGCGGCGGCATGACCCGGCGCACGCATCGCTTCGAGGGCATCATCCCGAATATGGAGCGGCGCTATCGCGAGACCGAGTCCGGCACGGTGCGCGACGAGCTCTCCAAGTATCTTGGCACGCATCCCTGCCCGGCCTGCAAGGGCACACGCCTCAACGAGGCGGCGCGCAACGTGTTCGTCGCGGAGCGCGGCCTCGCCGAGGTCACGGCCACCGCCGTCGGCGAGGCCCTCGCCTTCTTCAGCGGCCTCGAACTGCCCGGCTGGCGCGGCGAGGTGGCGCGCAAGATCGTCAAGGAAATCAACGACCGGCTCCGCTTCCTGGTGGACGTCGGGCTCGATTACCTGACGCTCGACCGCAGCGCCGAGACCCTCTCTGGCGGCGAGGCGCAGCGCATCCGCCTCGCCAGCCAGATCGGCTCGGGCCTGGTGGGCGTCATGTACATCCTCGACGAGCCGTCGATCGGCCTGCACCAGCGCGACAACCGCCGCCTGCTCAACACCCTCCTGCACCTGCGCGACCTCGGCAACACGGTGATCGTCGTCGAGCACGACGAGGAAGCGATCGCCACGGCGGATCACATCGTGGACATCGGCCCCGGTGCCGGCGTGCACGGCGGCCGGGTCGTGGCGCAGGGCTCGCCGGCCGACATCATGGCGAGCGCCGAGTCGCTCACCGGCGACTACCTTTCCGGCCGGCGGGCCATCGCCGTGCCCGCGAGCCGCGCGAAGCGCCGCAAGGGGCAGGACATCGTCATCCGCGGGGCGCGCGGCAACAACCTCGCCGGGCTCGACGTCGCGATCCCCATCGGGTTGCTGACCTGCGTGACAGGAGTCTCCGGCTCAGGCAAGTCCACCCTGATCAACGACACGCTCTATCTCGCGGCCGCGCAGAAGCTCAACAACGCCGGCGCGACGCCCTCGCCGCACGAGCGCATCGAGGGCCTGCAGCACGTCGACAAGGTCATCGACATCAGCCAGAGCCCGATCGGGCGCACGCCGCGCTCCAATCCGGCGACCTACAGCGGGCTGTTCACCCCCATCCGGGAACTGTTCGCCGGCACGGCCGAGTCCCGCTCGCGCGGCTACAAGGCGGGGCGCTTCAGCTTCAACGTCAAGGGCGGGCGCTGCGAGGCCTGCCAGGGCGATGGCGTGCTCAAGGTGGAGATGCACTTCCTGCCGGACGTCTACGTGGCCTGCGATGCCTGCAAGGGCCAGCGCTACAACCGCGAGACCCTCGAGATCCGCTACAAGGGCAAGAACATCCACGAGATCCTCGACATGACCATCGAGGATGCGCTGGCGTTCTTCACCAATGTCCCGGTGGTGAAGCGCAAGCTGCAGACCCTCATGGACGTCGGCCTGTCCTACGTGCGCCTCGGCCAGAACGCGACTACGCTGTCCGGCGGCGAGGCGCAGCGCGTCAAGCTCGCCAAGGAGCTGTCGAAGCGCGATACCGGCAAGACGCTCTACATCCTCGACGAGCCGACCACCGGGCTGCACTTCCACGACATCGCCCAGCTGCTCGGCGTCCTTGCGCGGCTGCGCGACCACGGCAACACGGTGGTGGTGATCGAGCACAACCTCGATGTCATCAAGACCGCGGACTGGATCATCGACCTCGGGCCCGAGGGCGGCAGCGGCGGCGGCCGGCTCGTCGCCGAGGGCACGCCCGAGGACATCGCGGCGACGGCGGCCTCGTTCACCGGCCAGTACCTGCAGCCGATCCTCGCGGCGGCCGCGGCGGACAAGCCGAAGCGCAAGCGGCGCGCCTGAGCCATGCGCCTGAAACTGCCCCTGCTCCTGTTGCTCGCGGCCGTCGCGGTGCTGCTCACGCAGTGGGCGCCCGGGCCGGGCGGGCCGGGCGGGCCGGGCGCGGGGCCGGGCGCGAACGGGCTCCCCCCCGAAGCGATCGAGACCCTCCGGCTCATCGAGCGCGGCGGGCCGTTCCCGCACCGCCAGGACGGCACGGTATTCCAGAACCGCGAGCGGCTCCTGCCGGACCGCGCGCGCGGCTACTACCGCGAGTACACGGTGCGCACCCCCGGCGCGCGCGACCGGGGCGCGCGCCGCATCGTCACCGGCGGCGACCCGCCGGACGTGTTCTACTACACCGAGGATCATTACCGCAGCTTCCGCGAGATCGAGGTGCCCAGATGAACGACGACGGGCTACGCTGGCCGCTTGGCGACGCCGCCGAGGCGGGCGTGTGCCGCATCGACCGCACCGAGGTCGAGACGCTCTGCGATGCGGGCCGCGCCGCCGGATTGCACTGCGCCCGGCTGGACCTCGAGGCGTTCCACGGCAAGGCGGACCTGCTCGCAGGGCTGGCGCACGAGCTCCGGTTTCCCAGCTGGTTCGGCCACAACTGGGATGCGCTCGCGGATTGCCTCGACGATCTCGGCTGGCTGAAGGCATCCGGCTACATCCTCGTGCTGGAGAACCCCGCCGGGCTGAGCAACACGGTGCCGAAGGACTATGCCCTCGCGCTCGACATCCTCGCGGATGCGGCGCGCAAATGGCGCGAGCGCGGCACGCCCTTCTGGGTCTTCGTGGTGGCAAAGGAGAAGAAGTGAGTCGAGCGGCTGACCCCGGCACCGGCGCGCCCGTGCCGGACATCGTCTTCCGTGGCGGCAAGGCCGCCAGCGCCCTCCCCATCCTGTTCTTCATCGCCTGGGCGATCTTCCAGTCTGGCGTGCTCGGCATCAGCGACACGGCCGGGCTGATCGTGGGCATGCTGGTGGGCCTGACGCTCGGCATGCTGCTGGTGCGCGGCAGCTGGACCGATTACGCCAACGCGATCTTCGCGGGGATGGCGCAGAAGGTCGCGGTCACGGCCATCGTGGCCTGGCTGTGGGCGGGCATGTTCGCGGCCACCCTGCAGGTCGGGGGGTTCGTCAACGGCCTGGGCTGGCTGGCCGAGGTCTCCGGCATGGGTCCCGCCGTGTTCCCGGCCGTGACCTTCGTGCTCGCCGCCCTGCTCGCCACCGGCATCGGCACCGGCTACGGCACGGTGATCGCGTTCGTGGCGCTGTTCTTCCCCGCGGGCGTCGTGCTCGGCGCCGACCCGCTGCTGATGTTCGGCGCCATCCTCTCCGGCGCCGTGTTCGGCGACAACCTCGCGCCCGTGAGCGACACCACCATCGTCAGCGCAGTCACTCAGGATTCCGACGTCGGTGGCGTGGTCGCGAGCCGCTTCAAGTACGCCATCATCGCGGCGACCCTCGCGTTCATCGCCTATCTGGTCGCCGGGTCGCTGTCGACGGGCGCGGCCGTCGACGCCGACGCCGCGGCACTGTTCAGCGCGCAGAGCAACCCGCGCGGCCTGCTGCACCTCGTGCCCATGGGCATCGTGATCTTCAGCGCCATCCGCGGCCGGCACATCATCGAGGCGATCTCCTGGGGGCTGATCGCGGCGATCGTCGTGAACGTAGCCTTCGGCCTGGCGGCCGGGAGCGACATGCTCGTGTTCCGTGTCGCGGCGGACAGCTGGGCGGGAGCCAATTTCGCGCACTGGCCGCTGGTGGAGGCGGTGCCGGCGGCGGCAGCCGGGGTCGGCGGCAGCCTGTACGCCGGCGCGATCGGTTACGCCGAACTGGTCGTGCTCATCCTGCTGGTGCTCGCCGGCGCGCACATCATGATCCGCGGCGGCGGCTTCCATGCGCTGCAGGAATGGCTGCTCGCCAGGGTCGCGCGCAGCGTGCGCTCGGCCGAGATGACCATGGTCATCGCCACGGCTGGCATCAACGCGGCGATCACCATCAACACGGCCGCCCAGATCGCCATCGCGCCCTACATTGCCACCATCGGCAAGCGCTTCAACCTCAACGGCTACCGGCGCGCGAATATTCTCGACGCCAACACCTCGGCGCTCGGCTACATCTTCCCGTGGGCCGGCGGCGTGCTGGTGGGCTACACGCAGATGGTGGGGCTGACGCAGACCTATGACTGGTTCACCCCCGCGATGGTGGTGGAGCCGATCAAGGCCTGGCCGTGGGTGTTCCACGGCTGGCTGCTGGTCGCCGTGTTCCTGTTTTCCGCGTGGACGGGCTTCGGCCGCGAGTACACCACCGACCGGGTCAGCAAGGGCGGGGCCGCGCTATGAGCCTGTTCGAAAACTGGCGCTTTCGCACCACCCAGCCCGCGTTTACGCCGGGCGAGGAGATCCGTGCCTACCTGACCGGCTTCGATCCCGATACCGGCGAGGGCACGGTGCGCATCGGCGACACCGTGCTCACGGTGGCAGGCGCCTCGGCTGCGCAGTTGGACCAGTTGGTGGAGTTGCGCGTCGAGAGCTTCGATGCCGCCAGCGCCACGGGACGGGCGGTGCTGGCACGCTGAGCACGATCGGCGCCGGCGCAAGATACGGCACGCTGTTCCATTTGACATAACGACGTTTCCGCGTGTATGGACTCCTCCTCACCCACGAAACGGCATCTGGGTGCCAGACTGGTGATGTTGTTTACCAGTCAGGAGCGAGGAGGAGTCCATCCCATTGGATACCATGCGACTCATCGATCGAATCCTGCTCGCATCGCGCATCGTGCGCTGGCGCCTCAGCTGGTCGCGGCGGGACCTCGACTACCTGCCGCCCGGGGACCTCGATGCGCGCTTCATGACAGCGCGCGAGGCGGCGCGCCTCGTGCCCGACGGCGCCTGCTGCCTGTCGACCGGGATGGCGGGCAACGCGCGCTGCTCGACCCTGTTCTGGGCCATCCGCGAGAACTTCGAGGCCGAAGGCCGGCCGCACGACCTGACCTGGATCGCGGTCGGCGGCCAGGGCGGCCGCGGGCGGGCGCCGGGGACGGTCGAGGAGGTCGGCGTAGCGGGCCTCGTCACGCGCTTCATCTCCGGGCATGTCGAGACCACGAAATCGCTGCTCGCGCTGGCGGATGCCGGCCAGCTGGAGCTGCACGTGCTGCCGCAGGGAGAGATGTGTCTCGCCCTGGAGGCGCAGGCGGACGGCGACGGCTCGGTATTAAGCACGACCGGCGTCGGCACGGTGCTGGACCCGCGCTGCGGGCGCGGCTCGGCGGTGACGCCGAACCCGCGGGAGAACTACATCGAGAGCGCGGGCGACCAGTTGTGCTTCCGCCTGCCGGCCCTCGAGGTGGCCGTGATTGCCGCGCCGTGGGCCGACGCCGCGGGCAACATCTATTTTCACGACGCCGCCACGATCACGGAAAACGTCGAGGCGGCGCGGGCCGCGAAGGCGAACCACGGCCGGGTGCTGGTCTCCGTCGCCGGCGTCATCCCTGCCGATCCGTCGCGGATCGGCCTGCCCGCCGCACTGGTCGACGCCGTGGTGGTCAACCCGGAGCAGGAGCAGACCATCCTGGCCCGGCAGCGCAATCCGTGGCGCCTGTTCACGGTGGGCGGGGACGGCGACGACGAGGCCGCGATCGAGAAACTCCGCTTCATCAACCGCTTCCTGCGCCTGACGCCGGTGCGGGGCCCGGTCGAATGCGCCCTCGCCCGGCTCGGCGCCCACGTGTTCGCCCGCGCGGTCTCCGCGCCGGCTTGCGTCAACATCGGCGTGGGGTTCGGCGAGGAAGTCTGCCGGGAGCTCTACCAGAGCGCGCTGCGCCCGGATATCGCCTTCACGACCGAGACGGGCGTCTACGGCGGCCTGCCAGCGCCCGGCATCTACTTCGGCGCGGCCGTGAACCCGCAGCGCATGGAGAGTTCCGCGTGGATGTTCCGCCACTACCGGGAGCACCTGGACGCGACCGTGCTCGGCTTCCTCGAGGTCGATGCGGCGGGCAACGTCAACGTCTCGAAACGCGGCCCGCGCTTTGCGGACTACGTCGGCCCCGGCGGGCTGCCGAGCATCACCGCGAGCGCGCGCACCTGCATCTTCGTCGGCACCTTCATGCAGGGCGCGCAGTGGCGCATCGAGGACGGGCGCATGGTGCTCGAGAAGGCCGGCCGGCCGAAGCTGATCGATGCCGTTTCGGAAATCACCTTCAGCGGCCGCGAGGCGCTCAAGGCCGGCAAGCAGGCGTGGTACGTGACCACCGTGGGCGCATTCAGGCTCACGGACGGCGGCCTGGTGCTGGAAATCGTCATGCCGGGGCTGGACGTGGAGCGCGACATCCGGCCCAACTGCGGCGTGCGCTTCGGGCTCCCCGCCGGCGGCCCCGTCGAGGCCCCCGCCTCCATCCTGAGCGGGTTAAACTACGCCCTCGCCTGGGGCGTCGGCGCACGCGGCTGAGGAATCACCTATGAACGGCGGAGCACGTATCGCCCGGGTCCTGTACGACCGCGGGGTCCGGGAAATCTTCACGCTTTGCGGGGGGCACATCTCGCCGATCCTGGTCGAGGCCAAGCGCATCGGCATCCGCGTCACCGACGTGCGCGACGAAGCCACCGCCGTGTTCGCGGCCGACGCGTACGCGCGCCTCACCGGCATTCCCGGCGTGGCGGCCGTCACGGCCGGGCCGGGCCTGACCAACACCATCACCCCGCTGAAGAACGCGCAGCTGGCCCAGTCGCCGGTGCTCGTGCTCGGCGGCGCCACGGCGACCGCGCTGAAGAACCGCGGCGCGCTGCAGGACATCGACCAGATGCCGCTCATGGCGCCGCACGTGAAATACGCGCGCGCCGTGAAGCGTCTCCGCGATCTTGCCCCGGCGGTGGTCGAGGCGCTCGAGGTCGCCGATACCGGCGTGCCCGGCCCGGTATTCGTGGAATGTCCCGTGGACCTGCTGTACGACGAGGAGATCATCCGCGGCTGGTACGCGGAGAGCATGCCGCGCGGCGACACGCTGGCGGACAAGGCCGTGCGCGCCTACCTGAACTGGCACGCGAAGCGGCTGTTCGCAGGCGGCGATCGCATGCCGAAGCCGGCCAGCGAGTCGCCCGCCGTGCTGCCCCGTCCCGAGGCCATCCGCGACATCGGCCGGCGCGTGGCCGCGGCCAGGCGGCCGATCATGGTCTGCGGCAGCCAGGCCCTTGCCCGCGCCGGAGACGCCGACCTCGTGCGCGACGCCATCATCAAGCTCGGCATCCCCGTGTATCTCTCGGGCATGTCCCGCGGCCTGCTGGGCAAGGAACATCCCCTGCTGTTCCGGCACCGGCGCCGCGACGCCATCAAGGGCGCCGACCTGGTGATCCTGGCGGGCGTGCCCTGCGACTTCCGCCTCGATTACGGCAAGCAGATCCGGCGCAGCGCGCGCCTCGTCTCGTTCAACCTCAGCCGCCGCGAGCTGCGCCTGAACCGCAAGCCGGACGACGGCCTGCTCGCCGATCCCGGACTGTGCCTGCGCGACCTCTCTGAGGTCATGAAAGATGCGCCGCCGGACCGCGCGGAGTGGTTCGCGGAACTCGCGGCGCGCGACGCGGCCCGCGAGGCCGATATCACCACGCGCGCCGCCGTCAGCGGCCAGGGGGTGAACCCGCTACGCCTGTGCCGCGAGATCGACGCGGTGCTGCCGGACGACAGCGTGCTGGTGGCCGACGGCGGAGACTTCGTCGGCACGGCGTCCTACGTCGTGCGTCCGCGCGGACCCCTGCGCTGGCTGGACCCGGGCGCGTTCGGCACGCTCGGCGTCGGCGGGGGATTCGCGATCGGCGCGGCGCGCGCGCGGCCCTCGGCGCAGACCTGGATCCTCTACGGCGACGGCTCGCTCGGCTACAGCCTGATCGAGTTTGACAGCTACGTGCGGCATGGGCTCGCGCCGATCGCCATCGTCGGCAACGACGCCTGCTGGGCGCAGATCGCGCGCGAACAGGTCAAGATGCTCAAGGACGACGTCGGCGTGCGCCTCGCGCGCACCGACTACCACCGCGCCGCCGAAGGCCTCGGGGCCGAGGGCCTGGTGATCACGAGCGACGACGAGATCGCGCCGACCCTCGCCCGGGCGATGGAACTCTCCGCGGCAGGGCGGCCCGTGCTCGTGAACGTACACCTGGCCGAGACCGACTTCCGGGAAGGGTCGCTGTCCATCTAGACTGCGGGACCGCGCCGTCACAAGCTCGCTGGGTGACCGCGGAACCGCGCCGTCACAGGCTCCCTTCGCTCGCGAAACTTGGCAAGCTCGCTCAGTGAGCCTGTGACGTCCCGGCCCCGCTACCGCGTTGCGGCTGGAAAGGCCCTGGATGCGACCCCTTGCGCGAATAGATGCAGCTCAGGGGGTGGCCGCCGGTTCACGTCCGATCGCGGCAAGGATTGGCGGGCGAGCTACGCGCCGAGGCGCCGTCGAGGCCCGATCTGGCTGGCGTGCTTTACACTCATGCGTCCCGGCCGGAGCTGGCCATCGGCGTCCCCTTCGGCAGGGGCACAGGGACCGGGGCATGGCAGGGTTCACCGAGCGATATTGAAATTTTTTGAGCTCGGGGAACCCTGCCGTGGCCCGGTCACGGAATTCCCGGTTACGGTCAGAGGGAAGGAGCCGCCGCGGCCTCGCCACCGAACACGCGTCGCCGCAACCACAACGCGACGTGCACGAGGCCGATCAGCACGGGGACCTCGACCAGCGGCCCGATGACGGTGGCAAACGCGACGTCGGACGCGATGCCGAAGATCGCGATCGCCACGGCGATGGCCAGCTCGAAATTGTTGCCAGACGCGGTGAACGCCAGGGTCGTGCTGCGCGAATAGTCGGCGCCGACTTTCTTCGCCATGAAAAAGCTGACCAGGAACATCACCACGAAGTAGACCGTCAGCGGGACGGCAACCAGCAGCACCTTCATGGGGAACAGCAGGATCTGGTCGCCCTTGAAGCTGAACATCACCACGATGGTGAACAGCAGCGCGACCAGGGTCATCGGCGAGATGCGCGGGATGAACACGTTCTCGTACCAGTCGCGGCCCTTCATCGGCAGCAGGATCACGCGGCTCAGGATGCCGGCGGCGAACGGGATGCCGAGATAGATCATCACGCTCCTGAAGATTTCGCCGATGGTGATGTCGGCGACGGTCTTGCCGCCGGCGCCGGTGACGCCCGATAGGTCTATGCCCAGCCAGCCGGGAAACACGGAGATGAACAGCCAGGCCATCAGGCCGAACGTGAGCACCTGGAAGATGCTGTTGAGCGCGACCAGCCCGGCCGCGTACTCGCTGTTGCCGTGCGCGAGCTGGTTCCAGACCAGCACCATGGCGATGCAGCGCGCGATGCCCACCAGGATCAGGCCGACCATCAGCTCGGGATGTCCCGACAGGAACGCCGCGGCGAGGAGGAACATCAGCACCGGGCCGACCAGCCAGTTCTGCAGCAGCGACAGCCCGAGGATCTTCCAGTCGCGGAACACGCGGCCCATCTCCTCGTAGCGCACCTTCGCCAGCGGCGGGTACATCATCAGGATCAGGCCGATGGCGATCGGGATGCTGGTCGTGCCGACACTGAAGCGGTTCAACACGTCCTGCACGCCCGGCCAGGTCCAGCCGAGCAGCACCCCGAGGGCCATCGCGGCAAAGATCCAGACGGTCAGGTAGCGGTCCAGCAGCGTCATCCGCTGCGCGACGTTTTCGGTCATCGATGCAAGCCTCTTGTCAGGCAGCGGCCGGCGCGCCGATCGCGGCGAGCCGTCGCTTCAGTTCGGTGGCGTCCAGTTCCGCGATCGGCAGCTGCAAGAGCTGCTCGATGCGCGCCTCGAGCGCGCGCAGCGTCGCGGCGAACGCCGCGCGGCGCTCGGCCTCGCCGTCCACCGAGGCGGGATCGGGCAGGCCCCAGTGCGCGCTGACGGGCCGGCCGGGCCAGACCGGGCAGGCCTCGCCCGCCGCGCTGTCGCACAGCGTGATGATGAAGTCGAGCTCGGGTGCGCCCGGCGCGGCGAACTCGTCCCAGCTCTTGGAACGGAAGCGCGAGATATCGAAGCCTTCTGCGGCGAGCAGCTCCAGCGCCGCCGGGTTCACCTGGCCGCGCGGCGTGCTGCCCGCGCTGAAGGCCTCGAACCGTCCCGCCCCCGCGCGCTGTAGTGCGGCCTCGGCGAGGACGCTGCGCGCCGAGTTGGCGGTGCAGAGAAACAGCACCCGGTAAATCGGTTGATCGTTCATGCAGTGGTTTTTCCTTTGGTGGCCGAGGAGCGCCGGGAGGCCGTTCCGGCGGCGGGCGGACAGGCGCGCACGCCACCGCATAGTTCCGGGCGGCCTTCGCAGCAGTCCTCGGTCAGGTAGCCCAGCAGGCTACGGATGGCCTCGGGCTCGACCCGGTAGTGGATGAACCGTCCCGTGCGCGCAGCCGTCACCAGCCCCGCGCCTTCCAGGGCGGCGAGATGAAACGAAAGGCTGGACGGCGGCAACTCCAGCGCCGCAGCAATCTCGCCCGCCGCCAGGCCCGGTGCGCCGGCTTTCACGAGCAGTCGGAATACGCCGAGCCGGTGCTCGTGCGCCAGGGCGGAGAGACTGCGGACCGCGGAGTTCATTTCCATGTTTCGACTATAGTCGAACTATAACCCCACGGGAAGCGCGGGAGCCAGGCAGGGAGATCGGGCCCGCCGTCGCGGATCGCTCCGCAGCGGCGGGCCTTTTCACCTGGCTCAGTCGCGCAGGGCGCTGAACACGTAGTCGCGTGCCGCGAGGGGCTGGTGACAGGCAAAGCAGGCTGAGGCCGCCTGGTCGCCGACCACGGGCTGCGTGGCGTCACCCCCGGCGAATCCCTCGAAGCCCCAGCCGCCGGTACCGGCATACTTCACGGCATCCTTGTGCATCACCCCGGCGACCTTGCGCTCCCCTTCCGTGACCGTGTCGTCGGCATGCACCGCCTCGAGCAAGTCGAACACGATCACCGCGCCGTCGGGGAACTTGCCGTTGCGATAGCCGGCAAGCGCCAATTCGTTGGCATAGATGTGGTGAATGCCGCCGAAGGCCTCGTAAAGAGCATGGCCTTCCTCGATGACCATGCTTTTCACGTGGTGCCAGTCCCGGTATCCGTCGGGATAGGGTACCGGCGGTGCCTCGGCGAGGGCCGGCAAGGCAGTGATGGATAAGGCGGCGGCGACAAGCAGCTTGTTCATGAACTGGTTCCTCTCTGGTAATGGAAGCACTATTGTTTCGACTCGACGCGGACATAGTATCGAGTCGAAACAACATCCTTGTCAAGAATTGCTTCGAGGCGATACATTACCGCCCATGGAACATGTCACTCCCCTGCTGGAAAGACTGGCCGCGCTGGTCCACCAGAGCGTGCGCGACCAGGGTGCGCAATACGGCCTGCTGCCCATTCACGTCCAGGTGCTGAGCTATCTCGCGCGGGCCAACCGCTACAGTGATCTGCCGATCGCGATCGCCGAGTATTTCGGCATCACCCGCGGCACGGTCTCGCAGACGCTGACGGTGCTTGAGCGCAAGGGGTACCTGCAGCGCACCGCGGACGCGCGCGACAAGCGTCGCGTGCACTTCAAGCTGACGACCGCTGGCAGGAGAGTGCTGCAGGACAGCTGGGCCAGCCGCATCGAGGCGGCACTCGGGTCATTGCCCAACGGCGGCGCTGAGCTGGAGGATGCCCTGCGCGGGCTGCTGGCGAGCCTGCAGCGGATCAACGGCCAGCGCAGCTTCGGCGTATGCCGTCAATGCGCGCATTTCCTCGCCGAGGGCAAGGGCTGGCGGTGCGGCCTGACCCGTGAGCCACTGCTCGCTCAGGAGACGGAGCGGATCTGCCGGGAGTGGACCGCGGGACGGGACGCCACCGGCTCCTCTCGCTGATCAATCTTTTAGCTCACCGCGCTTTTCCGGTAAAACAGGCTCGCGCGGTGAGCCCGTGACATCCCGCCCCGCTACCGCGTCGACAAGGGCAGCACCCCAAGGCGATTCCAGCCGCTATGGCACAGCGGCCGGGACATGGCAGGGTTCCACGAGCGCATAAAGATTTCTAAGCGAGTGGGACCCTGCCATGGTCCGGCCGCGGACTAGGCAAGCCGGGGCAAACCGCCCAGCAGGTCCCGGAAGGCCTCGAACTCCGGCCCGATCTCGACGAAGTGCCGCGGCCGCGCCATCAGCTCGGCGAGCGCCGGCGGCAAGGGCACGGGCGCGCCGATCAGCGGCTCGACCACGTCCTCGAACTTGGCCGGATGCGCCGTCGCGACCACCACCCACGGCCGCTCGCCCGCCTCGTCGCCGAGCATCTCCCAGGCGCGCACGCCCGTCGCCGTGTGCGGGCACCAGGTGCGGCCGTAGCGCGCAGGCCCTGCGCGGATCGCGTCGCGGATCTCCGCGTCGGACACGCGCACTGCCCGCGCCGCGTGCCGCGCCGCCGCCTCCGAGCCGGCGAGGTGCAGCAGGCGCTCCATGTTGCTCGGGTTGCCCACGTCCATCGCGGTGGCGAGGGTCTGCAACGTGGGGCGCGGCGTCCACGGCGCGCCGGCGAAGAAGTCGCCGACCGTCTCGTTGGCGTTGGTCGCGAGGACGATCGGTCCCACGGGCAGGCCGCAGTGCCGCGCCCACACGCAGGCCAGCGA
>JBLRWH010000025.1:3961-5348 GCA_047921395.1 Gammaproteobacteria bacterium | reverse complement strand
CGACCCCTGGGATACAGCAGCACGACGCGGAATCCCGGCCGGCCCGCGAAGGCGGCCGCCACCGCGCCCCCGGTGTCCCCCGAGGTCGCGACCAGCACGGTGCGTTCACGCCCCCCGGCCAGGCGCGCCAGGCATGTCGCGAGGAATCGCGCGCCCACGTCCTTGAAGGCCGCGGTCGGGCCGTGGAACAGCTCGAGCACCCGGAAGCCGTCGGCGCCGGTGAGGGGCGTCGGAAAATCCAGCGCCTCGGCGCACACCGCGTCGAGCTCACCGGCCAGGGCGTCTCCCGCGACGAACGGTGCGAGCACGCGGGCCGCGGTGTCCGCGAGGGTTGCGCCCTCGGCCTGCAATCCCGCCGGATCGAGCACGGGAAACGCCTCGGGCACGTACAGGCCGCCGTCCGGCGCGAGGCCCGCCAGCATGGCCGCGCCGGCGGAGACGGGCGGCGTGTCCCCGCGGGTGCTGACGAAGCGCATCAGACGTCGGCGCCCAGGTACGCCGTGAGTCGCAGCAGGTCAGCGAACACCCCTGCCGCGGTCACGGCGGGCCCTGCGCCGGGGCCCTGCACGACCAGCGGGTTCTCGTGGTATCGACGGGTGACGAACTGCACCACGTTGTCGGTGAGGCGCGCGTAGGCGAACGGATGATCGCCCGGCAGCTCCTCCAGGCCGACGGCCGCCTGGCCCGTGCGCCCGTCGAGGCGCGCGACGTAGCGCAGCACGTGCCCGCGACCACGCGCCGCCTCGAGCCGCTCGAGCATGCGCGCGTCCCAGCCGGCGAGGCCGTCGAGAAATTCGTCGATGCTCCCTTCAGCCAGCTCCGCGGGCACGAGGCTCTCGACGGCCACCTGCTCCAGCTCGACCTCGAGGCCCATCTCGCGGGCGAGGATGACCAGCTTGCGCGCGACGTCGCGGCCGGACAGGTCGTCGCGCGGGTCGGGCTCGGTGAAGCCCAGCGCGCGCGCCTCGCGGACGATCTCGGAGAACGGGCGCGTGCCGTCGTAACCATTGAACAGGAACGCGAGCGTGCCCGACAGGATGCCCTCGATCGCGATGATCTCGTCGCCCGTCTGGCGCAGGTCGCGGAGCGTCTGGATGATCGGCAGGCCCGCGCCGACGGTCGTCTCGCCGAGGTACCTGACCCCGGCAGCGCGCCGGGTCTCCTGCAGGCGACGCCACTCGGCCAGCGGGCCGGACGCCGCCAGCTTGCTGGGCGTGATAATGTGGATCCCACGCGCCATCCAGTCGGCATAGCGGGCCGCGATCTCGGCCTTGCCGCTGCAGTCGATGATCACAGCGTGCGGCAGGTGCTCGGCCTGGACGTGCGCGGTGAAGGCCTCCAGATCGGTCGGCGCGCCCTGCGTGAGCGCCTCGCGCCAGGTCTCAAG
>JBLRWH010000025.1:0-3861 GCA_047921395.1 Gammaproteobacteria bacterium | reverse complement strand
GCGCCCTGGGCGATGGCGCGCACGTTCACGGCGGCGCGCCCCAGCGCGCCGAACAGCTTCGCGGCCACGCCCGGCAGGCCGCGCATGCCCTCGCCGACCACGGCCAGGATGCTGCAGCTTGGCAGCAGGTCGACGCCCTCGACCTGCCCCGCGTGGATCTCGGCGGCGAAGGCGTACTCCACCGCGAGGCGCGCGCGCAGGCCGTCGGCTTCCGGCACCGCGCAACAGATCGAGTGTTCGGAGCTGCCCTGCGAGATCAGCACCACGGAAATCCCCGCGCTGCGCAGCGCCTCGAACAGGCGGCTCGCCGTGCCCGGCACGCCGATCAGGCCTGCGCCCTCCAGGTTGAGCAGCGCCATGCCGGAGATCGTCGTGACACCCTTGACGCCGCCGTCGGTGCCGACTGCGCCGATGCGCGTGCCGAGCCCCTCCGGGCGCGCCGTGTTGCGGATCCAGACCGGGATGCTGCGCGCCACGAGGGGCGCCATGGTGCGCGGATGGAGCACCTTGGCGCCGAAATAGGCGAGCTCCATAGCCTCGTGCCAGGACAGCTCGGGAATGATCGAGACGTCGGGAATGCGGCGCGGATCGCCGCTCATCACGCCGTCGACGTCGGTCCAGATCACCACTTCCTCGGCGTCGAGCAGGGCCGCGAAGATCGAGGCCGAGAAATCGCTGCCGTTGCGCCCCAGCGTGGTGGGGCCGCCGTGCTCGTCGCGCGCGATATAGCCCGTGACGACCCGGATCGCCGGCGGCGGGGTCCAGGCCGCGGCGAAACGTTGCCGGGTCTCCTCCCACGCCACGGTCGGGCCCAGCTCGCTGGTGATGACGGTCAGCCCGTCGCGGGCATCGAACCAGTCCGCATCGAGTCCCCGGCTGGCGAGCGCCGCCGCGAGGAGCCGCGCCGACCACAGTTCGCCGTGGCCGGCCACCAGCGCATAGACCTCGGCCGGAGCCCGGCCGATCAGCGCCGTCGCCTTCAGCACGTCGTGGATGTCCGCGCTGTCCCGCGCCAGCGCATCCAGGCACTCCACGAGCCGCGGGCCGTCGAGCAGCGCCTCGGCCATGGCGCCGCAGCGGCCGACGAGGGTCGCCAGCGCCGCCGGCCAGTCGCCGCCAGACTCCGCCGCGCGCACGAGGCCGTGCAGCGTATCGGTGACGCCCGCCGAGGCGGATACGACGACCGCGACCGGGCGCGTCTCGAGGCGCTCGAGAATCCCGATGACCTGGGTGATCTCGGCGACACCGGCGAGGCTGGTGCCGCCGAACTTGTGGACGGCTTTGACGTTGTTCTTCATAGTCCCGCGAGCCTACGACAGCATGTGTTGCGCCGCAACGCATCGCGGGGCTTGCGGGGGACGCCGGCGACGTGGACGATGCGCGGTGTGAATGCCATCGCCCCCCTGGATCCCCGCGTCGCGGCCGCCTGGAATCTCGAGCCGGACTCGCTCAGGCCGCTGGGCACCGGCCTGATCAACCAGACCTTTCTCGCCCGCGAGCGCGGCGGCGAGCTGCGGGTGCTGCAGCAGGTCAACCCGGTCTTCCCCCCTGCGGTCAACGAGGACATCGACGCCGTCACGGCCCACCTGGCCGAGCGCGGCCTCCCCACGCCGCGCCTCGTCCGCACCGTCGACGGAGCGCTCTGCATTCCCGATCCCGCCGGTGCCTGGCGTGTGCTCACCTGCATCCCGGGGCGAGTGCTCGATGCGGTGGAAGGCCCGGACCAGGCGCGCGAGGCGGGCCGGCTGCTCGCCGCTTTCCACCGCGCGCTGGATGACCTGGACCACGAGTTCCGCCACGTGCGGCCCCCGGTGCACGAGCCCGCCCGCCACCTCGCGGACCTCGAGCGCGCCGTCGCCGCGCACCGGCGCCACCGGCTCCACGAAAACGCCGCGGCGCTGGCGGAGGAGATCTTCGCGGCCATGGCCGCGCTGCCGCCACTGCCAGCGACCCCCGCACGGGTCGTGCACGGCGACCCGAAGATCAGCAACCTGGTGTACGCGCCCCACGGCGACCACGCCGTGTGCATGCTCGACCTGGATACGGTCGGCCGCATGGCGCTCCCTTTCGAGCTGGGCGACGCGTTCCGCTCCTGGTGCAACGTGGCCTCCGAGGACGATCCGCGGGGCCACTTCTCCCCGGCGCTGTTCGAGGCCGCCGCGACCGGTTACGGGACGGTGGCGCGCGCATGGCTGCGTTCCGAGGAGGCCGCAGCGGCGGTCGACGCCACCGCCACCATCCAGGTCGAGCTGGCGGCGAGATTCTGCGCCGACGCGCTCAACGAGTCCTATTTCGGCTGGAACCCGCGCCTGTTCGGCACGCGTGGCGACCACAACCTGGCCCGGGCGCGCGGCCAGCTGGCCGTCCATCGCTCGCTGGTGGGCGAGTACGCCCGGCTCGAGGACATCGCCGGGCGGGTCCTCCGCCCCGCCTGAGCGGTCCGTCCCGACCTGCGGGAAACCCCGATTGCCGGCCCCCCTCGGGACGGCCCAAAGTGGAGTTCCACGCTGCGGGTGTCCGAGGTGAATCCATTGAACAAGCAGGCTCCCGAACACCGCCCGGCGGGCGGCCCCAGCGTCGCCAAGCGCCTGGCGACACGTCCCGCGCGCATCCCGAGCCGGGTCGTGCTGGGCGGCGACAGCGAAGTGGTGATCGTCCACGGCACCGAGGAATACCTGCTGCGCGCGACCCGCGACGGCAAGCTCATCCTCAGCCGCTGAACTCCAGCGTTCCGGCTGGCTCACGCTGGGCCAGCAGCTGCGCCAGCGCGCGTCCGCCGATCACGCCCTCGCGATAGAAGTGCACCCGCAGCCCCGCGGCGAAGCCGAGCGCCGCACCCGGCGCGGCGCGGTGCGGGCTGTCGCCGCCGGGCGGCTGTAACACCACCTGGACGAGCAGCATCCCGCCGGGGGCGAGCAGCTCGCGCGCCTGGGCCATGATCTCCGGCGCATAGAAATCCACGCAGGTGACGAGCGCCAAGCCCGGCGCCAGCGGAGGCAGGCCGTCGTCCAGGTCGGCTTCGACGGCGTCAACGCGCCCGGCCAGCCCGCCCGCGGTCGCCTGGGCACGCAGCTTGTCGAGCGCGACCGCCGAGATGTCGAGCGCCGTGACGGAGAGGCCGCGCCGCGCCAGCCACACCGCCAGCTGGCCCTCGCCGCAGGCGATCTCCAGCGCCCGCCCCTGCCGCGGGAGGACGGGCTCGAGCTCGAGCACCAGGCGCTTGGGCGCGGGGCCCATCACCAGCGGGTCCCGCGCGTAGCGGGCGTCCCAGCGCTCGCGGTCGGCCTCACTCATCGCGCGGGTCGAGCAGCTGGGCGTGGTGACGCAGGTGATCCTCGATGAACGAGGCGATGAAAAAGTAGCCGTGGTCGTAGCCGGCGTGGCGGCGCAGCTCCAGCGCCTGGCCCGCCGCCGCGCAGGCCGCCTCGAAGGCCTCCGGATTCAGCTGGGCCTCGAGGAACGCGTCGTCCAGCCCCTGGTCGACGAGAATTTTCGGCCGCCCGTACAGGTCGCTGCTGCGCCGTACGAGCTCGGTGGCGTCCCAGTCCCCCCACGCCCCCCGGTCCGCGCCGAGATAAGCCGTGAACGCCTTCTGGCCCCACGGGCAGCGGCCCGGCGCCGCGATCGGCGCGAAGGCCGACACCGACGCATAGATCTCAGGATAGCGGAGGCCCAGCACCAGCGCGCCGTGCCCGCCCATCGAGTGGCCGAAGATGCCCTGGCGGCCCATGTCGGCCGGGAACGCGTCGGCGATCAGGGCCTGCAGCTCCTCGACCAGGTAGCTGTGCATGCGGTAATGCCGGTCCCAGGGCGGCTCGGTCGCGTCCAGGTAGAAGCCCGCGCCGAGGCCGAGGTCCCATG
>JBLRWH010000024.1:0-33341 GCA_047921395.1 Gammaproteobacteria bacterium | reverse complement strand
AACTGGCGGAAATTGGCCGCCAACCTGCCCTGGTACGATCCTTCTTCAAGCATCCAGGTGTCGCCTATATTACTGACTGCTGAGTAACGCGTTGTTTCTTGAGGTTCTTCATTTAAAACAGAATCTTAGTGTCAGTCATACACTGAAACCTTGGTATATTTTTTCGCCATACGACTGGCACACCGCCCCGCAGAAAAAATTCCGGGCCCGCGACGAGGCGGAGGTCATCGACAGCATCCGCCGGTCCGGCGAGCTGCTCGGCGGCCAGGTCCGGCGCGTCTTCCTGGCGGACGGCGATGCCCTGGTCCTGCCCACTCGCCGCCTCCTGGCCATCCTCGAGGCGATCCGTGCGCACCTGCCGGATGTCGAGCGGGTTTCCAGCTACTGCCTGCCGCGCAACCTGCGCCGCAAGTCCGTCGCCGAGCTCGCCGAGCTGCGTGCCGCGGGGCTGGAACTGGCCTATGTCGGGGCCGAGTCGGGCGATGACACCGTGCTGGCCCGGGTGAACAAGGGCGAGACCTTCGAGTCCACCTGCGAGGCGCTGGACAAGCTCGGCGAGGCGGGCATCGGGCGCTCGGTGATGATCCTGAACGGGCTCGGTGGGCAGGTGTTCTCCGACCAGCATGCGGACAATTCCGCGCGCCTGGCCAATCGGGTCCAGCCGGAGTACCTGGCCATGCTGGTGGTCAGCTTCCCCATGGGCGAGGCGCGCTTCCGCGCCGGCTTCCCGGAATGGGAACCGCTGGAGCTCCCCGCCCTGCTTCTCGAAATGGAGCGATTCCTGGCCGCGCTCGAGCTGTGCGAGACGACGTTCCGCTCGGACCACGCCTCGAACTGGCTGGCGCTCAAGGGCACGCTGGGCCAGGACAAGGCGCGCCTGCTCGCGCAGGTGCGCGGCGCGATCGCACAGCCCGGCCATGCGCCGCTGCGGCCGGCCTGGGCGCGGGGGCTCTGAGAGCGCCCCCGCACCCTTCGGCCCGGGACCGGACCGGCGTCAGTAGCTCAATCGCGTCGCGACGGAGGCATGGTCCGACGGCCACATGCCGAGGCCCGGCGGCCACGTCTTGTCGCCGACGCGTTCGCCCAGCAGGCGGGCATCCCGCACCGCTTCTGGCATGGCCAGCGAGAAGATGATGTCGATGCGCTCGTACAGGGCCGACTTGTGATTGGCGAGATCCTCGTCCTGGCAGCACGAGTTGCCCACCAGCGGCGCGCCCTGGCCGTTCGACGTGCCGGGCCGCAAGGTCCACGCATCGGTGAAGCCGGAGCCGGCGAGGATCGCGTACGGCGGGGGCAGCGGGCCAATGGGCGTGTCCAGGGTCTCGAAGCCATCGGTCGCCGCGGAATTGATGTCGCCGATGACCAGCGTGCGGGTGCCCGGGGCCGCCGGGAACAGCAGCGCAGTCTGGCTGAGTTCCGCCGCCTGCAGGCGCTGCAGGACCCGGGAAGGCTCGCCCTCCGGACCAGGCACCAGCTGGCGCACCTCGAGGTGTGTGCCGAAAACCCGGAACACCTCCCCGCCGACGAGCATGTCCACCGCGATATAGCCGCGCTCGATGGTGACCGGGCCCAGCGCGGTATCGATCGTCGGCACCGCCAGGTAGTTGCAGCCGTCGAGCGAGGCTCGGCAGCCGCCCAGCGCCAGGGGCACAGCCTGGGACATCGGCGCCACGTCGCTGCGCACGAGGATCGCGTCGCGGTCCTCCACGCTCAGGAAAGCCAGGTAACCGTCAATAAAGAACGGCAGGTCCGCGATCGCGAAATTGCGCACGCGGGCCCGCGTCACGTACGCACCGTCCAGGTTCGCCTCGGTGCTGGCGAGAAAATCCACGAACGCGCCCTGGATGCGCTGGTTGCCGCAACCCTGCGTTGCCGGGGTGCCGGGCAGGTCGGTGCAGGTATAGGCGAATGCCTCGTTCAGCACGACCGCGTGCGGCGCGCGGTCCGCAATGAGGCTCGCGAGCCGCTCCAGCCGCGCGGCCGGCAGGCCGGCGGCGACGTTCTCCAGCGCCTCGATGACGCGCTCGTTGATGAGTTCTGGCGGCGACGTGATGATCGGCGTCAGGTCGGTGCCCAGATACTGGTTCTGCAGCATCACGTCGATCTCGGCGGATGATGCACTTCCCGCTGCGACGCACAGAGCCGCGGCGAGGACCATTCGGGTCGAAGGTTTCATGGCGATTTCCCCCTCGGGGAGTTTGCTGTCGTTCTCTTGGCGGGCGACATGCACGCCCGGCCCTCCGAGTATAGGAGTCGTCGGGGGGAACTTTCTGCGGCCTGGAATCCGGCGGTGGGAAATGCTGCCGCTGCGGTCTACAGCGGCGAAAACCGGGCGGTGAAGTGCCGCAGGGCCGGCGGCTCCTTGACGATCCGCCAGCCACGCAGCTCGCGGGCGCGCCCGGCGACGTCGGCGCAGACCTCGATGACGTAATCGATGTGGCTCTGGGTATAGGTGCGGCGCGGGACTGCGAGGCGCACCAGGTCGAGCGCGGCGGGGCGCTCGGAGCCATCGGGCCGGCGCCCGAACATCACTGTGCCGATCTCGCAGCTGCGAATTCCACCGGTGAGGTACAGCTCGATGGCGAGCGCCTGGCCCGGGTATTCGAGCGGCGGGATATGGGAAAGAAGCGCCCGGGCGTCGATATACACGGCGTGTCCGCCTGGCGGCCGCACCGTGGGGATCCCGGCGGCGGCGAGCCCCTCGGCGAGGTAAGCGGTGGAGCGCACGCGATAACGCAGGTAATCATGCTGCACGACCTCCCGCAGCCCTTGCGCGATCGCGTCGAGATCGCGGCCGGCGAGCCCGCCGTAGGTCGGAAAGCCTTCCGTAAGGATCAGGACGGTGCGGCAGCGCGCCGCCAGCTCACCGTCGCGCATGGCCAGCCAGCCGCCGATGTTCGCGAGCCCGTCCTTCTTCGCGCTCATCGTCATGCCGTCGGCCAGCGCGGCCATGTCGCGCACGATGTCGGCCACCTCGCGGTGTCCCTGGCCCGGCTCGCGCGCGCGGATGAACCAGGCGTTCTCAGCGAAGCGGCAGGCGTCGAGATACAGCGGTACGCCGTGCCGGTCGCAGACCGCGCGCACCTCGCGCAGGTTGGCGAGCGAGACCGGCTGGCCGCCGCCGGAGTTGTTGGTGACCGTCACGAACACGCACGGCACGTCGGCGGCACGCTCTGCCAGCAGGGCATCGAGGGCGGCGACATCCATATTGCCCTTGAAGGGGTGCTCGAGCGCCGGGTCGAGACCCTCGCGGATCACGAGGTCCACGGCCTCGGCGCCGGTGGCCTCGACGTTGGCGCGGGTGGTGTCGAAGTGCGTGTTGTTCGGCACCAGCTTCCCGGGCCCGCCGAGTGCCGACATGAGGATCTTCTCGGCGGCTCGGCCCTGGTGGGTCGGGATGACGTGTTCGAAGGGGAAGAGTTCCTGCACCGCAGCCTCGAAGCGGTACCACGACGGCGAACCCGCGTAGGCCTCGTCCCCGCGCTGGATGCCGGCCCACTGCTCGCTCGACATCGCCCCGGTGCCGGAGTCGGTGAGCAGGTCGATGAGCACGTCTTCGCTGCGCAGCCCGAACAGGTTGAATCCGGCGGTCTCGAGCGCGGCGCGGCGCTCGGCCTCCGTCGTCATGCGCAACGGCTCCACCGAGTGAATGCGGAAGGGCTCGATGATGGTTTTTGGCGTCATGTCGGCTAGCGGCTCAACGCAGGAACAGGCGGTACGCCGGGTTCCCGGTCTCCTCCCAGAATCGATAGCCGATCCGGCGCAGGTCGGCGACGAGCCGCGCCCGGTCGCTGGTCTCCCCCTCGAAGCCCACCAGCACCCGCCCCCAGGCCGCGCCGTGGTTGCGGTAATGGAACAGTGTGATGTTCCAGTCGGCGCCGAGCCCCGAGAGGAAATTGAGCAGCGCGCCCGGCCGCTCGGGAAACTCGAAGCGGAACAGCAGCTCCGGCTTGTCGCCCGCGGGGCGCCCGCCCACCATGTGGCGGACATGCAGCTTGGCCGCCTCGTTGGCCGTCATGTCCTCGACCGCGTAGCCGGCAGCGCCGAGCAGCTCCACCACCGTGGCGCGGTCCTCCGGCGCGCCGAGCTGCAGGCCGACATAGACGTGCGCCCGGGCCGGATCCGCATAGCGGTAATTGAACTCGCTGACCGAGCGCTTGCCGAGCGCGGCGCAGAAGCGCCGGAAGCTGCCAGGCCGTTCGGGAATGGTCACGGCCAGGATCGCCTCGCGCTGCTCGCCCACCTCCGCACGCTCGGCGATATGCCGCAGGCGGTCGAAATTCACGTTCGCGCCGCTGACCACCGCCACCAGGCTGGCCTCCGGGCTCGTGCCGCGAGCCACGTACTTCTTCAGGCCGGCCACCGCCAGCGCCCCGGCGGGCTCCGCGATGGAGCGGGTGTCCTCGAACAGGTCCTTGATGGCGGCGCAGATCTCGTCGGTGTTGACCACGATGACCTCGTCCACGCAGTGCCGCGCCACCTTGAAGGGCTCGCGCCCGACCTGCGCCACGGACACGCCGTCCGCGAACAGGTCGAGGCCCTCGTATGGCAGCGTCACGCGCCGCCCGGCCTCGAGGGCCGCGGCGAGGCAGGCGGAGCCTTCCGGCTCCACTCCGACGATCCGCGTGCTCGGCGAGAGATACTTCACATAGGCGGCGATCCCGGCGATCAGCCCGCCCCCGCCCACGGGCACGAAGATCGCGTCGGGCGCGCCCGCGTGCTGCTTCATGATCTCCATGCCGACCGTGCCCTGGCCCGCGATCACGTCGAGGTCGTCGTAGGGCGGAATGAATACCAGCCCCTGCCGCTTGGCCAATTCCGCCATGTGCGCCGCGGCGTCGTCGTAGGTATCGCCGTGCAATACCACCCGTGCCCCGAAAGCGCGCACCGCGTCGACCTTGATGCTCGGCGTATTGCGGCCCATCACGATCGTCGCCTTCAGGCCCAGTTCCTGGGCCGCCAGCGCCACGCCCTGCGCGTGGTTGCCCGCGGAGGCCGTGATGACGCCGCGCGCGCGCTCGGCCTCCGACAGCTGGGCGATCTTGTTGTAGGCGCCACGGATCTTGAACGAGAACACCGGCTGCAGGTCCTCGCGCTTCAGCAGGACCCGGCAGCCGGCGCGGCGCGACAGGTTGCGCCCGAGCTGCAACGGCGTCTCGACCGCGACGTCGTAGACTCGCGAGGAGAGGATCTTCTTTACGTAGTTCTGCAACATGGCCTCGCCAGTTTACACAGCGCCCCGGCCTCTCGCCCGGAATTCCTCGCGAACGCCCGAGCGTGGCCGTGCTGGCTTAGTCATCTTCGACCCCATGCGGGACAGGAGGGGCGCCTGGACGTCGACGCTCGACGCGACGGCTCTGTCCCGTCCCATCACCTACCGCACCATGGCGGGCGAGCAGGTCCGTAGCGACTGCTAGCCCAAGATCTCGAGGAGAGTGCCCACCGCCTGTTCGCACTGCGCCCGTGAAACGTCGAGATGTGTGACGACACGGATCGTCCGCGGGCCGAAGGAAAGGACCAGGACGCCGCGTTCGCGGGCCTGGGCCACCACAGTCGCCGCGTCGGGTGCGCCGGGATCCAGGTCGAAGATCAGGATGTTGCTCTGGACCGTGTCCAGGTCGAGGACGATCCTGTTGCTGGCGGCGAGACGCTCGGCGACCAGGCGGGCGTTGGCGTGATCTTCGGCCAGCCTCTCGAGGTTGTGGTCGAGCGCATACAGCCCGGCCGCTGCGAAAATTCCCGCCTGCCGCATCGCGCCGCCAAACATCCGCCGGTACCGGGTGCAACGCCGGATGACGTCGACCGATCCGGCTAGCAGGGAGCCGCCAGGCGCGCCCAGCCCTTTCGACAGCGCCACCGAGACCAGGTCGAACGGTGCGGCAAGATCGCGCAGCGGCCGCCCCGATGCGATGGCCGCGTTCCAGAGCCGCGCCCCGTCCAGGTACGTGGCGATCTCCCGCGCCGCGGCAGCTGCGCAGATGCGCTCGGCTTCGTCCTGCGGAAAGACGATCCCGCCGGCCCGATTCTGCGTGTTCTCGATCTCGACCAGCGTGGTCGGCGGATAGACCATGTGGCCGCGCGGCTTCACGGCGGCAAGGAACTCGTCGAGCGTGAAGCAGCCCCGGCTGCCGATCGCGGTGAACTGCACTCCCGCGTTGGCGGCCGCGCCGCCGGTCTCGTACCAGACCACGTGACTCTCGTGGCTGACGATTACGTCGTCCCCGGGCCGCGTGAGCGTCCGCAGCCCGACCTGGTTGGCCATGGTGCCGGTCGGCAGCCAGAGCGCCGCGGCCTTTCCCAGCAGCTCGGCGACGCGCTCCTGGAGCAGGTTCACCGTGGGGTCCTCGCCGAACTGGTCGTCGCCCACCGGCGCGTCGGCGATGGCGGCCCGCATTGCCGCCGAAGGCCGGGTCACGGTGTCCGAGCGCAGGTCGATCAGGCCGGGCATCGGGTGCACCTCATCCAAAAACCGTGTTCAGCAGGATACGACAGACTCAACGCTTCGTGTACGTGCCGTCGAATACCGTGCTCCGCATCGACCGTCGTGTCCGCCATGGGCATCGAGCCGTCCTGCAGCCGACCTCGAGCAATTGATGCCGGTGAGCGCCAGCATTGCGATGAGCAGCGCGAGAATGTTGCCGACGAACCCCAGGTCGCCGAACGGCAATACCAGCAGCGCAGTTCGCAACGGCCTTTGCTACCATCGCCTCAGCCTGGCCCGAATCCTCCCGGAGCCCCCCCATGCGACTCGTCACCAATGCGTTCATCGCCCTGTGCCTGGTGGCCTCTGCCGCATCGATCCTGCCTGCCGGCGGCGCGGCAGGGATCGATCCGGTCACCCTGCCCGGCCTCACCGACACGCATTACCACCTGCGCGGTGTCGGCGAACGCGAACTCATGCTGAACCTCGATGCGACTCGCAGCCTCCAGCAGCTCCAGGCCCGGCTCGAGGCCTGGGCAAAGGACCATCCCAACGCCCCCTGGATCACCGGGCGCGGCTGGATCGAGACGCACTACGAACCGCCCGTGTTCCCGACCCGCCAGGACCTCGATGCGGTCGTGCCGGATCGCCCGGTGTTCCTGGTCCGTGCGGACGGCCATGCAGGGATGGCCAACTCGACGGCGCTCGCACTCGCCGGCATCACGGGCGATACAGAGGCACCGCCCGGCGGCGCAATCCTCAAGGACGCAGACGGTGCACCGACCGGCATGCTGATCGACACCGCCATGGGCCTGCTGCGGCGGCACATTCCCCGCGACGGGTTGCCTGACCTGAAGGAGGCGCTGCGCGTGGGCGGCGAGGTCGCCGCGCGGCAGGGCTGGACGACGCTGCACACCATCGTTGACAGCTGGGCCGAGGTCGAGGCGTTGCGCGAGTTGTACGGCGAGGGCCGGATGCCGGTGCGCAACTACGTCGCGGTACGCTGGCCGAGCCCGGGCGCCGAACATTTGCTGGAGCATGGTCCAATAGTCGGCGAGTTCGACGGGCGCCTCACGATTCGCGCCATCAAGATCGTCCTGGACGGCGCATTGGGATCGCGCGGCGCCGCGCTGCTCGAGCCGTACCAGGACGATCCGGACAACATGGGCCTCCTCATCCACACGCCCGATGAGCTCAGGCCGCTGCTGGAGCGCGCGCTGCGCAATGGCATCCAGGTCTGGACCCACGCCATCGGCGACCGCGCCAACCGCCTTGCGCTCGATCTCTACGAGGAGGCGTTCGCGCAGGTCCCCGTCGCCGAGCGCGCCGTGCCGGACCCGCGCTGGCGCATCGAGCACGCCCAGCACCTGACGGCTGCTGACATCCCGCGCTTCGCGGAACTCGGCGTGATCGCCTCCATGCAGCCCAGCCACGCGATCGGTGACCTGCTCTTCGCGCCGAGCCGGCTCGGCCCGGAGCGGCTGCGCTACGCCTATGCATGGCGCGACCTGCTCGATGCCGGGGCGATCGTCATCGGCGGCAGCGATGCGCCGGTGGAAGTGGGCGATCCGCACATCGAGTTTCACGCGGCCATCACGCGCACCGATCTGCAGGGCTACAGCGCCGAGGGATGGCACCCGGAACAGGCCGTCAGCGAGGTGGAGGCCGTGAAGATGTTCACCGAGTGGGCCGCATACGCAGCCTTCGAAGAAGACCCGTCCCAATGACTTGCAGGGCAATAACATGAATGCATTCATCGTCTGCCGTAGTGCCCTCTTGACGCTGGCAGCCATCGCGTTGGCCGGCTGCGCGAGCATCAGCAAGGAGGAGTGCCAGGCCATCGACTGGCGCACGGTCGGCTACGAGGATGGCGCGATGGGACAAGGGGTGGAGCGCCTTTCCGGCCGGCGGCAGGCTTGCGCCAAGCACGGTGTCGTCCCCGACCTCGAGGCCTATCGGATCGGCCGCGAGGAAGGCCTGCTGGAATTCTGCCAGCCGGCGAACGCGTTCCGGGTGGGCACCAGCGGCCGCGGCTACGGCGGCGCCTGTCCCCAGCCCCTGGCGGCGGCGTTCTCCGCAGCGTACGACGCCGGGCGCGAACTCTGGCGCCTGGAGCGACAGGTCACCGATGCTATCAACGGCATCGCGGCACGGCGCAACGAGATCGAGCGCATCGACGAAGTGCTCGTGTCATCCGGCCTGGTCATCGTCGGCGAGAACACCACCACCGAGGAGCGGGCGCAGGCTTTGCTGAATACCAAGACCCTGGGCGAGCGACGCAGCCGGCTGCTGACTGAAATCGATGCGCTGGAACGCGCGATCCCGGCCTACGAGGCGGAACTGGCTGACTATCGCAACGAGGTGCGCCTGCGCCAGTATTGATGCCCGGGCACAAATGATCAGCGGTTGACTGCGGCTTGATGGAGAGCAAATGAAAATTTTCGTGGTTCTCGGCGCCCTCTTTGCGGGGCTCGGCGTGGCCGCCGGAGCGTTCGGCGCGCACGCATTAAGAAGTCAGCTGGAGCCGCGCATGCTCGAGGTCTTCGAGACCGCCGCGCGTTACCAGATGTACCACGCGCTCGCGCTCTTCGCCGTCGCCTGGCTGGTCCAGCAGACCCAGGCGCAGGCGGCCCAGCTGGCAGGGTGGGCCTTCGTCGCGGGCATCCTGCTGTTCTCCGGTTCGCTCTATGCGATGGCCCTGACTGGCGTGCGCGTGCTCGGCGCCATCACACCCATCGGCGGCGTGGCCTTCATCGTTGGCTGGTGCGCCCTTGCGGTCGCGGCCATGAAGCTGCGTTGACCTGCTGATCGCAGCGCGGCGTCATCCGCCGGCGCGCTGTCCGGACACGCTCCTCAGCCAGCCTTGCGCAGGATCACCAGCCCGATGCCGCCCAGCACGGCAGCAGACGCCAGCAGGAGTCGCAGCGTGACCGGCTCCGCCAGCAGCACGACACCCCCGATTGCGACGATCACCGGCACGCTGAGCTGGACGGTCGCTGCGCTGGTCGACGAGATCGTGGGTACGACCGTGTACCACAGCACGTAGCCAAGCGCCGAGGTCAGCGCGCCCGAAGCGATCGCATACCCGACCCCGGTGGGATCCAGAGAGGCATCGCTGAGCAACGCGAGACTGAGGACCGCGGTGATCGGCACGGTGCGGATGAAGTTTCCGGCCGTGACCCGCGTCGGGTCGCCGGCGCCCTTGCCGCGGACCGAATAGATGCCCCAGGAGACGCCGGCGCCGATCATCAGCAGCGCCCCGGCCAGCGGCGGCGCCGACAACCCCGGCAGCAACAGGCCGACCAGCCCGCCGAAGGCCAACGCGACGCCGAGGGCCTGCATGCCGTCGAGGCGCTCGCCTCGCCACAGGCCGAGGCCGATCATCGTGACCTGCACGGCGCCGAACAGCAGCAGCGCGCCGGTCGCCGCGGTCAGGCTCAGGTAGGCAAACGAGAATAGCGCCGCGTAACCGAACAGGGCCAGGGCCGAGGGCCAGTTCCCCGCCCCGGCGCGCGCGTTGCGGCTGAGCGTGACCAGCAGCCACAGCATCAGCGCGCCGGACACGAGCCGGATCGAGGTGAAGCTCGCCGCGTCGATGACCGTGTCGCGCAGCGCGGCGCGGCAGAACCAAGAGTTGGCCGCAAGCGGCAACATCGTAAACGCCGTCAGGGCGATGGTGCGTGGTGCGGCGATTTTGGTTCCCTTGTCATGCTTCCTGCCATCGCATTAAAGACTGTACGTGCCGCTCCTGTCGACCGTCTCCCCGCGAACGCGTGCTGCAGCCGCACAATGGCGGTTGTGGCATGCACAAAACAATAGGCTAAGCTGCCGCGCATCCGCGCAAGGGGACCTGGTGCGCGGGGCGCCTGCCGTCGCCACGCTGCCCGGGTCGGGCGACGGCATGGCGCTGCCCGTAATGGTCGGTCCGCGCACCTCGACCATCAGGTCATGCCATCATCCGGTCCCGTCCCAGGCGCAAACATGCACCGGCGCGCGGCGAGCGACTAATATTGGGTTGGCGCCTGGACGCCACGGAGGACGTCATGGCGAACGTGATCGAACGCATCGAGCTCTGGCACGTCAACGTGCCCCTACCTGCCCCGTTCTGGCCGTCCTGGATCCCGGGCTACCCGCAGACGCATGTCGCGCAGACCGTGGCGCGTTTCTATGCCAGCGACGGGCTGGTCGGCGAGACCGGCGGCCCCGCGTTCACGAGCGAACGCCGCGGGCTTGGCGACCTGCTGGGAGGATTCCTGCTCGGCATGCGCGCGGACGACATGGACGGCTTCCGCAAGCGCCTGCGCGAAGCGTCCTATCTCGGCTGGCGCAACTGGTGGCTGGAGGCCGCCTACTGGGATCTCGCCGGGAAAATGGCCGGCAAGCCCGTCTACAAGTTGCTGCAGGCCAGTCCCGAAACCGTCACGCGGGCCCAGGTCTACGCCTCGACCGGGTCGCTGCAGTCGCTCGCGGAGCGGCGCAAGTACCTGGACGAGATTCGCCGCATGGGCATCGGCGCGGTGAAGATCCGCGTGAAGTATCCGACGCTGGAGGAAGATCTCGCGCTCGTGCGCGGCATCCGCGAGCAGGTCGGCGATGATTTCATCCTCGGCGTGGACGCTAACCAGGGCTGGCCCGTATCGCTGTTCAAGGCCAATCCGGACTGGGACCTGGAGCGGGCCACGGCCTTCGCGCTCGGTTGCGACGAGCTGGGCGTCGCCTGGCTGGAAGAACCGCTGGACATGCACGACTGGCATGGCATGGCCGAGTTGCGCCGGCGGGTGCGCACGCCGATCGCGGGCGGCGAGCTGCATGGCGCCTGGCACGAGCTCCTGCCGCTGTTCGAGCACGAGAGCCTCGACAAGTACCAGCCCGATGCGATGTTCTCCGGGCTCACCGTCGCCAGGCAGGCGATGGACGAGTGCCGCCGGCGGGGGCTGGACTTCACGCCTCACACCTGGTCGAACGGCTTCAACATGGTCGTGAACCTGCAGGCCTTCGCGGCGTGGGAGCGGCGCAAGCTGATCGAGTATCCCTACGAGCCGCCCGGCTTCGTGCCCGCGGCGCGCGAGGGCATCATGCCGCCGATCATCGTCAACACGGACGGCACTATCGACGTGCCGCAGGAACCGGGACTGGGCCTGCGGATCGACGACACGCTGCTGCGCAAGTTCGGCAAGCGCTTCCACGTCGCCACGCCACTGCGCGTGGCGGTCAGGACGGTTCGCGAGAAAGGCCTCAGGGCGGCCATGGCCTTGCGGAAGGCCAAGGAGCGCGGCGCCAGGGCGTAGCCCGGGCTCAACGCCCCAGCCGGCGCAGCACAGCCAGCACCAGGACGTGCCCGGGCAAGTACAGCAGCAGCGGATACAGCACCAGCAATACCGCAACGTACAGCGGCGGCGGCAGCCACGCCTGCTCGATCCCGAAAGGCGCATGAACCCAGTTGATGTTGCGGTGCGGTTCGGTGAGCAGCCAGCCCGCCACCACCGCCAGCGTGCCGATCACGGTCTGCAGCCAGGCCCCCCGGCGGTCGTATCCCGAACCGCGCAGCACCCAGAGCATGAAGACCGGCAGCGCCACGTGGTACAGCGAGACCGCGCGGGCCGGCAGCGGCAGCGCCGGATCGAACATGTAGGCCGTGAACGTGGCGCTGCGCCCGCCGGTGGCCAAGGCCAGCAGGAAGTCGCTCGTCCATGCGAGCCCCACGATGCACACAAGCCCGGCCTGGCTGGACAGGAGCAGGCGATCGCCGCGCCAGAGCGCGTAGAGGACCAGGAACTGCGCCAGGTTGCAGAGCCAGAGGAAGTTCTGCGGGCCGTAGGCCCACACGATCACGGGCACCCAGACGGCCATCCAGGCGCTGAACCCCCACGCGGCCGGCCGTGGGATTAGGCTCGAATCACTGGGCATGGCGCCGCCCCTCCTCTGCTGAGGCTCCAGCTTAGCCGGAATCGCTGCAGGGCAGCTTGTGCCGTGCGCCCCACACCGGCATCCTTCGGGCCCATGACAGCCTCACTCGAGCGCATTTTCAACGTACGGAGGGACGAATTCCTGCCGGTCCTGGTGTCGGCGTTGTTTTTTTTCTGCGTGCTGACGGCCCTGATGGTGCTGCGGCCGGCCCGGGAAGCGCTCGGCATGCAGCGCGGCATCGAGACGGTGCGCTGGCTGTTCATAGGCACCGCCCTGGTCACGCTGCTGGTGAACCCGGTATTCGGGCTGCTGGTCAGCCGGTTCCGGCGGCTGCACTTCATCAGCGCCACCTATGCCTTTTTCGCCCTGAGCCTGCTGGGATTCTACCTGCTGCTGACCCTCGCGCCCGACGCGGTCGGCGTCACCAGCGGCATGGTGTTCTATGTCTGGTTCAGCGTATTCAACCTGTTCATCACGATGGTGTTCTGGGCGCTCATGGCGGACCGCTTTTCGCTGGAACAGAGCAAGCGCTTCTTCGCGCTGATCGCGGTGGGCGGCACCTGCGGCGCCCTGTTCGGTCCCTGGCTGGCCTCGCAGCTCGCGCGCCCCATCGGCACCGCCGGATTGCTGCTGGTGGCGATCGGCTTCATCGCGCTCGCCCTCGTCGCGGCCTGGACGGTGGCGCGCCTCCAGCCCGAGCGCGCCCATGCCAGGGGCGCGGACGACCCCGACATCCCGCCCGTGGTCAGCGAGCACGCCATCATCGGCGGGAGCGCATGGGCGGGCCTGCGCGCAGTGTTCCGCTCCCGCTACCTGCTCGGGATCGCGGGCTACATGGTGATTCTCGCCGTGATGGCGACGTTCATTTATTTCACGCGCCTGCAGATGGTGGCCGCGCTGGACGACGACCTGGACATCCGCACCACGTGGTTCGCGCGCATCGACATGATCACGCAGGCCGCCACCCTCCTGCTGCAGGTGCTGGTGGCGGGCCACGTGATGAAGCGGCTCGGCGTGCACCTGACCCTCGCGCTCCTGCCGCTCACGGTCATGCTGGGCTTCCTCGGCCTCGCGATCGTCGGCTCGCTGGCCGCGCTGATCGTTTTCGAGGCCACGTTCCGCGCGGTGCAGCGCGCGCTCATGCGGCCCGCCCGCGAAACACTTTTCACCGTCGTCAGCCGCGAGGACAAGTACAAGTCGAAGGCCTTTATCGATACTTTCGTCTATCGCGGCGGCGACGTCATCGGTGCGCAGGCCGAGGGCCTGCTCGGCCGGTTCGGCATGGGCCTCGCTGCGCTGGCGAGCGTCGCGATCCCGCTGGCGCTCGCGTGGGGCGCGCTCGGCATCTGGCTGGGCCGCGCCCAGCGGCGCCAGGCCGAGCGTGCGCGTGAACCTTCCGCGCACGCGCGGCTCGAACCCAATGAACAGAGGAGATGACACGCGATGATCACCCGACGCCAATACCTGAAACTGTCCCTCGCGACCGGCGCCGCGCTGGCCGCCAGGCCCAGCCTGTTGTGGGCCGACGACACGCTGATCACCCGGGCGATTCCCTCGACCGGCGAACAGCTGCCCGCGATCGGGCTTGGCAGTTCCGCGACTTTCGCGGAGGTCGCGCGCAGTGAAGACGTGACCGCGCTGCGCGCCGTGCTCGACGCCCTCGTCCAACACGGCGGCTCGGTATTCGACACGGCGCCCTCCTATGGAGCCTCGGAGCTGGTCGCCGGCGACATTGCGCGCGAACTCGGCATCACGGACCGCATCTTCTGGGCGACCAAGGTCAACGTTGCAGGACGCGGCGGCGGCAGCGCGGATCCGGCGGCGGCCCGGGCGCAGATCGAGGCCTCGTTCCAGCGCCTCGGCACGGATGTCATCGACCTCCTGCAGGTTCACAATCTCGGCGACGTGCCCATCCAGCTTGGCATTCTCAAGGAACTCAAGGACGCCGGGCGCGTGCGCTACATCGGCGTGACGACAACCTTCCCCGCCCAATATGCCGAGCTCGAGCAGGTCATGCGGCGCGAGCCGCTGGACTTCATCGGCATCGACTATGCGATCGACAATCGCGCCATGGAAGAGACCATCCTGCCGTTGGCGATGGAGCGCAAGATCGGCGTGCTGGTCTACCTGCCGTTCGGCCGTCGCCGGCTGTGGGACCGCGTCCGCGGCGTCGAGCTGCCGGCGTGGGCCGCCGAGTTCGATGCGGCTTCGTGGGCGCAGTTCTTCCTGAAGTTCGTGCTCGCCCACCCGGCCGTGACCGCCGCGACGCCGGCCACGAGCAAGGCGCATCACATGGTCGACAACCTCGGCGCCGCACGCGGCCGGCTGCCCGATGCCGCTATGCGCGAGCGCATGGTGGCCTTCATCGATGGGTTGGGCGCGTAGCGTTCGGCCGGCGCGGTGACCCCGGGACGCGGATCAGTTGCCGGACCTGAGCAACCAGATCGTCACACCGATGGCGGCCACGCCGACCAGCGCCACCGGGATCCACGCACCGGTGTGGCCGATCAGCAGGGTCAGCCCGGCAGCGAGCAGCCACGCAAACACCATCGCTGCAACGAAGGCCAGTACAGATTTCAACGGCGTCGCCCCCCTGCTATGCGGTTAGCATAGCCGATCCGGCATCCACCCGGTCATGGGCAAGCTACGGCTCGCCGGCGCGCCCCGAGGCGTCATGTTCCGGCATGTCCGTCTCGACCATGCGCTTGGCGATGCGCCGCGCGAAGTAGTGGATGCGCTTGGCCGCCTCGACGAAGTCGCTCTCGATGCGGAACAGCGCCATGCGGTGGGCCTCGGGCGCGCTGACGCGCCGCGCCAGGTGCAACTCGGCCCGGGTCGCCAGCCGCTTGACCTCGGCCTTCGAGGCGATCACGGCCTCGGCCGCCTCCGCCGATGACGACGCCACGGCGCGGGCCGCCTGGCCGACGGCCCAGAACACCTTGTCCCACAGGTCGCCAACGACCTGCCGCGTCGCGGGACTGACCGCGAGGTCGGCACTCAACCTGATGCGGGCGGCATGTGTCAGGTTCATCTCGACGAGATCACCCATCGACTCGAAGTAGCCTGCAGCCGCCATGTAATCGTGCAGCAACTCACTCTGGGCGGCGCTGAGCGGGCGCCGGGAAAGCCGTCCCAGGTAGCCGATGATGGCGTCGTGAAGATTGTCGACGTCGCTGTCGAGGCGCGGAATCTCGTCGATTTTTTCCGTGGTGCCGTCGAACACCAGCGACGGGCCGCGCCCGAGCAGGCGCAATAATGTCTCGGCCAGGTGCCCCATTTCCATGCGCACGCGGTCGAGCGCGAGATCGGGCGTATCCAGCAGCGCCTCGTCGAGGTACCGGGGTTGCGCGACGGCCGAGATCGGCTCTGGCCGCCCCGGGTAGAGGCGCTGCACGAGCATCGCCAGCGGGCCGCTGAACCAGACGAATACGACGGCGTTGAGGACGTTCAGGGCCATGAAGCCATTGGCGATCTGCCGGGGCGTCTCCGCCGCGAGCCTGGCGAGCCCCTCGAGCTCGGCGTGCGCCGGCGAGATCATGCGCATCGCCTCGGCCAGCGGCAGCAGCAACATCAACCAGGCGACCGAACTGACGAGCTTGAAGATGAAGTACGCAAGCGCGGTCTGCACCGCTTCCGCACGCTTGCCGATGGCGGCCAGCAAGGCCGTGACGGTCGTGCCGAGATTGGCGCCGAGCGCCAGGGCGAGCCCGGTCTCCAGCGGGATCATGCCCTGCGAAGCGAGCACGATGATGATGCCCGTCGTGGCTGAGGAGCTCTGCACCAGCGCCGTGAAGGCGGCGCCCACGAGCACCGCGGGCAATGGCCCCGAGTACGTAGACATGGCTTCGATGAACGGCGGCCAGCCGCGCAGCGGCGCCATCGCCTCGCCCATCACGTTCATGCCGAGGAACACGAGCCCGAGGCCGAGCAGCATCGTGCCGTAGCGCCTGACGCGTCCGGTCTTCGCCACCGAATAGGCCAGGAAGCCGGCCGCAATCGCCACGAGCGCGGCATTCGTGACCTTGAAGGCAATGATCTGCGCCGTCACGGTGGTGCCGATGCTGGCCCCCATGACGACGCCGATGGCCTGCTGCAGGCTCATGAGGCCGGACTGGACGAAACCCACTGTCAGCACCGTTGTGACCGACGATGACTGTATGACCGCCGTGGTGAATGCTCCCGCCAGGATGGCGCGGAAGCGATTCTTCGTCATCCGCGCCAGCAGGGCCTTCATATGGCCGCCGGCGGCCTCCTTGAGCGCGACGGTCAACTGGTCCATGCCGAACAGGAACAGCGCGAGGCCGCCGAGCAGGCCCACGATCATCGCGCCGTAGTGAAGGGTTGCAGTGCTCAACGTCGCGTCCATGTGGCCCGTATTCCGACGACGCCGGCGCCCGGCATCGACTCTAGCGCGTGCGCTCCAGGGTGACGAACGTCATGTCGAAGGCGTTGCGCTCGTCGGACGCGTACTCGCTGCGCTCGATCTCCTGCCACTCGCCGGGCTCCAGGTCCGGAAACAGCGTGTCGCCCCAGGGCTCGGCGTGGATGCGGGTCAGGTGGATGCGGCGCGCGCGTGGCAGGGCCTGGCGGTACAGCTCGGCCCCGCCGATCACCATGAGTTCGTCCGTCTCCATGGTAGACGCGATCTTCAGCGCTTCCTCCAGCGACTCCACCCGCATGGCGCCATGGCCGCGCCACTTCGGGTTGCGGGTCAGCACCATATTCAGTCGTCCCGGCAGCGCCTTGCCGATGGCATCCCAGGTCAGCCGCCCCATCAGGATCGGCTTGGTCATGGTGATGCGCTTGAAATGGGCGAGGTCCGCCGGCAGGTGCCAGGGCATGGCGCCCTCGGCGCCGATGACGCCGTTGTCCGCGACCGCGGCGACCAGCGTGATGTCGGGCAGCTTCAGGGGCTGCGTCACTTCCGGGGGCAGTGTGTATTCCACGTCGTCATCCTAGATCGAGACTGCGGCGGGGATGTGCGGCTGCGGCTGGTAACCGAGAATCTCGAAATCTTCGTAACGATAATCGAAAATCGTCGGCGGGCGACGCAGGATGCGCAAGCGGGGCAAGGCTCCGGGCGAGCGCGTCAATTGCAGGTCGGCCTGCTCGAGATGATTCAGGTACAGGTGCACGTCGCCGCCGGTCCAGACGAAGTCGCCGACGTCCAGGTCGCACTGCTGCGCCACCATGTGCGTCAGCAGCGCATAGGAGGCGATGTTGAACGGCACGCCGAGAAACACATCGCAGCTGCGCTGGTAGAGCTGGCAGGACAGCTTGCCGGCCCCAACCCAGAACTGTATCAGGCAATGGCAGGGCGCCAGCGCCATGCGCCCGGCGCGCACGTTGTCCTGCGGGCTCACCGTTTCCTCCGGCAACTCGGCGGGGTTCCAGGCGACGACGATGATACGGCGCGAGTTCGGCCGCTTGCGGATGGTCTCGACGGCCTCGGCGACCTGGTCGATGGTGCCGCCGTCGGCGGTCGGCCAGGCGCGCCACTGCCGCCCGTAGACCGGGCCGAGATCGCCCCCCTCGGTCGCCCACTCGTCCCAGATGCGGACCTTGTGTTCCCGCAGGTAGCCGATGTTGGTGTCCCCTGACAGGAACCAGAGCAGCTCGTGCACGATCGAGCGGGTGTGCAGCTTCTTGGTCGTCAGCAGCGGGAAGCCCGCGCCGAGGTCGAAGCGCATCTGGTGGCCGAACACGGAGAGCGTCCCGGTGCCGGTGCGATCGCCTTTCTCCAGCCCCTCGGTGCGGATTCGCCGCAGCAGGTCAAGGTACTGTTGCATCAGGCCGTCCTCGTACCGGGCCGGTAAGCCAGCCAGAGCAGCAACACGCCGAGCAGGACCAACGGCAGCGACAGCAGCTGGCCCATGGTCAGCCAGCCGAAGGCGAGATAGCCGATGTGCGCATCGGGCAGGCGGACGAATTCGACCAGGAAGCGGAACACGCCGTAGCCAAGGGCGAACGCGCCGGACACGGCCATGCGCGGCGGGTTGCGCGCAGAGTAGAACCAGAGAATCAGGAACAGCGTGACGCCCTCGAGCGCCGCCTGGTACAGCTGCGACGGATGCCGCGCGACGCCGTCGACCACGAACGCCCACGGCACGTCTGTCGGCTTGCCCCACAGTTCCCCGTTGATGAAATTGCCGATCCGGCCGAAGGCCAGGCCGAGCGGCGTGATCGGCGCGACGAAGTCCGTCATCTCGAAGAACGTGCGGCCCAGCTTGCGGCCATAGAGCCACATGGCCACCAGCACGCCGAGCAGCCCGCCGTGGAAGGACATCCCGCCCTCCCAGATGCGCAGCAACATCCACGGGTCGTGCAGCCAGGCAGCGAAGTTGTAGAACAGGATGGAGCCGAGCCGCCCGCCGACGATGACGCCGATCGCGCCGTAGAAGATCAGGTCATCGACCTGTTGCGCGCTCCAGCCCGAGCCGGGCTGCTTCGCCCGGTGGCGCGCGAGGAACCAGGCGACGGCGAAGGCGATGATATACATCAGCCCGTACCAGCGGATCGCGAGCGGCCCGAGCTGGATCGCGATCGGGTCGATGTCGGGATAGGTGATCATGGCGCCGTAGTGTACCAGTCCGACTGCCGCTGGCAGCGCGTCCTACTCGGGGATCACGCGGCAGAACACGGCCTTGAGGTAGCGCGTCTCCGGGATCAGCGGATGCGAGGGATGGTCGGCCGCCTGGCCCCCGAGTTCCAGCACCTGGACGAAGCGGCCCATGTGCCGCGCGGCGCGCTGGATCGCCAGCAGCAGGTCGTCCTGCGACAGGTGGAAGGAGCAGCTGCATGACACCAGCAGGCCGTCGCGCTCCAGCAGCCGCATGGCGAGCTGGTTGGCGCGCTGGTAGGCGGCGAGCCCCGCCTTCTGGTCCTTCCGGCGCTTGATGAACGCCGGCGGATCCACGATCACGGCCTCGAAGCTGCGGCCCTCGTCGGCGAGCGCCTTCATGACGTCGAAGGCCTGCCCCTGCACCATCTCGACCTCGAGCCCCAGCCGGCGCGCGTCGCGCTCCGCGACGTCGAGTGCCGGGGCGGAACCGTCCACGAGGGTCGCGCGGGCGCCGCGCGCCGCCGCGGATAATCCCCAGGCGCCGGTGTAGGAAAAGACGTCGAGCACGGTCGCAGGCTTGTAACGGGCGAAGCGCGCCCGGTTGTCGCGCTGGTCGTAGAACCAGCCGGTCTTCTGGCCGCTGCGGATCGGTGCCGTCAGCTCGATGCCGTCTTCGGTGAGGCGGACCTCGTCGGGCACCTCGCCCGCAGCGACCTCGACGTAGCGCTCCAGTCCCTCGAGATCGCGCGCGCCGGTATCGTTGCGCCACAGGATCCCCGTCGGCGCGAGCACCTTCTGCACGGCATCGACGATCTCGCCCTTCATGGCCTCGATCGTCGCCGTGCCCGATTGCAGGACGACATACTGGCCGAAGCGATCCGCGATCAACCCGGGCAGGCCATCGCCGTCGGCGAACAGCGCGCGGTAGCAGCCGTGCTCGTAGAGCCGTTCGCGCAGCGCGAGCGCCACCTTGAGGCGGTGCACGACCAGCGAACGGTCTGGCGGATGCCCGATGTCGCGGCCGAGGACGCGGGCGGCGATGAGGCTGTTGGGGCTCATGCCGGCGTAGCCGAGGAAGCGGTTCTCGGCGCTGTTGATGCGCACGATCGTGCCGGGCGCAAACGCCGTCAGCGGCGTGGCCGACGTGTCCACCTCGTTGCTGTAGACCCACAGGTGGCCGGCGCGCAGGCGGCGATCCTCCCGCGGCTTGAGCCTCAATTCGGGAAAGTCGGGAGAAGATGCGTTCACGGGCAGATGATCCGGGGGAAGCACCGGGAAAGGTCCGGTATAGTTGCGCGCAAGTCTACCTGATTCCACCGCCGGGATTACCAATGTCGAACCAGCGCAATCGTCTCGCCGACGAGACCAGTCCCTACCTGCTCCAGCACGCCGGCAACCCGGTTGACTGGCATCCCTGGGACGAACAGGCGCTCGAGCTCGCGCGCCGCGAGGGCAAGCCGATCCTGCTGTCGATCGGCTACTCGGCTTGCCACTGGTGCCACGTGATGGCGCACGAGTGCTTCGAGGACCCCGAGATCGCCGCGCAGATGAACGCGCTGTTCGTGAACATCAAGGTGGACCGCGAGGAGCGCCCCGACCTCGACCGCATCTACCAGCTCGCTCACCAGATGATCACCCAGCGCAACGGCGGCTGGCCGCTGACCATGTTCCTCTCGCCGGACGACCAGTCGCCCTTCTTCGGCGGCACCTACTTCCCGCCGACGCCGCGCCACGGCCTGCCCGGCTTCACCGAGCTCCTGCAGCGCGTCGCCGGCTACTGGAACGAGCATCGCAACGAGATCAGCGAGCACGCCGGCGCGATCCAGGAGGCGTTCGCCGCGGTCTGGGAAGCGCCCGCGGGCGAAGAGCTCGCCGCGGTCACGCTGGAGCGTGAACCCCTCGCCGTCGCCCGCCAGGAGCTGGCCGGGAGCTTCGACAAGGAACACGGCGGCTTCGGCGAGGCGCCCAAGTTTCCGCACCCGCCGAACCTGGTGCGCCTGCTCAGGCACTGGCGGAGCACGGCGCTGGGCGAGTCGCCCGATCTCGAGTCGCTCTACATGGCGACCGCGACCCTGCAGCAGATGGCCGAGGGCGGCGTCTACGACCAGCTGGGCGGCGGCTTCTACCGCTACGCGGTCGACCGGCACTGGATGATCCCGCACTTCGAAAAGATGCTGTACGACAACGCCCAGCTGCTGCCGCTGTATGCGCAGGCCTGGTCGGTCACGAACGAGGGCCTGTTTCGCCGCACCGCCGCCGACACGGCGCGCTGGGTGATCCGCGAGATGCAGTCCCCGGAGGGCGGCTACTGGTCGAGCCTGGACGCCGACTCCGAGGGCGAAGAAGGCCGCTTCTACGCGTGGACGCGCGAAGAGATCCAGCGCGTGCTCGAGCCCAGTGAGTTCGCGGTGGTCACCGCCGTCTACGGGCTCGACCACGGGCCGAACTTCGAGGGTCGCTGGCACCTGCACACCTACATGTCACCGGACCAGTTCGCGGCGGGCAGCGGGCTCGACGGCGCCGAGGTCGAATTGCGCCTGGCCAGCGCCCGCATGAAGCTGCTTGCGGCGCGCGAGCAGCGCGTACGCCCAGGCCGTGACGAGAAAGTGCTGGCCGCCTGGAACGGCCTGATGATCCGCGGCATGTGCATCGCCGCCCGTATCCTGGGCGACGCGACCCTCGCCGAGTCGGTGGAACGCGCCATGGAATTCGTGCGCCGCGAGCTGCTGGTCGACGGCCGGCTGCGCGCGACCTGGAAGGATGGCCGCGCGCGTCACCCGGCCTACCTGGATGACTATGCCTACCTGCTCGATGCGGCGCTGGAAATGCTCCAGCTACGCTGGCAGGCGGAGGACCTCGAGTTCGCGACGACGCTCGCCGACGCGTTGCTGGCGCACTTCGAGGACTCCGCCGGCGGCGGCTTCCTGTTCACGGCGGACGACCACGAGAAGCTGCTCGAGCGGCCGCGCCCGCTGGCCGACGACGCGATGCCCGCAGGGAACGGCGTGACGGCGCTGGCGCTGAACCGGCTCGGCTGCCTGCTGGGCGAGCCGCGCTACCTCGCGGCGGCGGAGCGCGCCGTGCGCTCGGCCTACCCGGTCATCAAGCGCGTGCCGTTCGCGCATTGCGCGCTGCTCGACGCGCTGGAGGAGCAGCTCGATCCGCCCGAGATCGTCATCGTCCGCGGCGCTCCCAAGCGAGCGGCCGACTGGGCGCGCACGGCCCGGCTGGTGTACGCACCGCGCCGGCTGGTGTTCGAGATCCCCGCGGACGCGGCGAGCCTGCCGCCGGCGCTGGCGGAAAAAGCCGCCCCCGAGACGAGCGCCAGGGCGTGGATCTGCCGCGGCACGACCTGCCTGCCCCCGGTGGACAGCCTGTCCGGGCTGACCACCGCCCTCAAGGGCTGAGGGACCCACCCCCGAAAAAATACGGCTCGCGCGGAGGCGCAGAGAGGCAGAGACGCGGAGATTTTTTAATGTGTCTTCGAGCCGGGATTCATCGGCGGACTGGTGGTGTCTCTCTCCGGGGCCGGGTCACCAGCGCCAAGGGTCCCGCCACCGAAACCCATACAAAACCTCTTCTTCCTCTGCCCCTCTGCGCCTCTGCGCGAAACTCTTCTCCGCGAGAAGCCGGCTAAAGCTCCCGGCGCTGCCACACGCCATCCGCGTCGAGCGCCAGCTCGTAGGCGGGCCAGTAGCGCTTGTCGAGCTTGAGGGTCACCACCTCGACCTGGCCGTTCCAGTTGATCGAGCGCAGGCGCACGGCGTCACGATCTCCCCGGCCGGAGACCGCCGCCAGGAAGCTGTCGAGGTCCGGCGTCGGCTGTCCATCGACCTCCACGATGCGGCGTCCCGCGCCCAGGCCGTTGCGGCTGGCAGGCGAGCCAAAGGCGTGGAACGCGACAAACGCGCCGGTGGGTTCGATGCCCCGCTGGGCCGCCATGGCGCGATGCGGCGGCTGCAGCAGGGCCCCCGCCCAGGAGACCACCCGCTCCACCCCGCCGTTGCCGAGTTCCACGGTCGGGATTTCCAGGTCCAGGACCTCGCCCTCGCGCCAGATCCGGACGCGCGCCACATCGACCTGGGAGGCCTCCTCGACGGCACGGAAGCGATTGACCGTCTTGCCGTCGATCGAGAGCAGCAGGTCGCCGGGGCGCAGCGACGTGTCCGCCGGTGTGCCTGCGACGGTGCGCACCACCTGCAGCACCTGGCGGCGCTCCGGGTCGTGTGCTTCGAGCGTGCGAGCCAGCGCGTCGGACAGTCCGAGGCGTCGCGCGCTGGCCAGCGGCAGCTGCAGGAACTCGGTCTCCAGCGAGCGCAGGGTACGTTCTCCGCGCGCCAGCGCGAGGACCTCCTCCACGAGCACCGCCGGCACGCCCTTGTTGGTCTGCTCGGTGGCGTGCCCCGCCTCGAAGGCAAAGCTCGACCACATGCCCAGGACCCGGCCCCGTGCGTCAGCCAGCACGCCGTCGAAATCACTGGGACCGCTGACGAGCTGGACGGCCTCGAGGTTGGTGTCACGGAAGCGCAGCGTGCGCGACAACGGGAAGTTCAGCGCGTCGACGGACGCCACCTGCGTCGCCTGCGACGCCAGGCGGTGATCGCCCTTCAGGCCGATAACCCAGACCGGCTCGCCGGGCCCGATCGCTGCCGTGGACAACGTCGCGGAGCGCACCGGCGTGTCGCCGATGAGGCGCGGCTCGTAGCTCAGGACCGCGAGGTTGTGCAGCGGGTGGATGAACGCGACGCGCCCGGGGATCTCGAGCGAGCCGGCGAAGGTCAGCGTGATGTCGCCGAGCGTTTCCGGCACGGTGTTGCGGTCCACGACCACGAGGCCCCGCTCCGCGTCCACGACCAGGCCGGTCCCATGGTAGAAGCGGTCGGAAATGCCGGACACCGTGTACGGCATCTCGAAGTTGACCATCACGAGCGAGGGCTGAAGGGCGCGCAGGCGCCGGTCGCTCTCGGGCGGAAAGCTGGTGGTGGCCGCCTCCGGCAGGGGGGCAACGCCGGCGTCCGGCAGTGCTTCGCAGGGCCACTCGCCGAGCGTGTCGTCGCGCCGGCAGACCGCGGCCGGAAACCAGCGGCGATCGACCCTCACGCTGCGCAGGCGCGTGCTGCGCGGGTTGTCGAACTCGAAGTAGCGCACCGCGATGCGGGCGCGGTCCGGCACCGCAGCGACGACCGCCAGCAAGGCCTCCAGGTCCGGCGTCGGCACGCTGTCGACCTCGACGATCACCGCGCCGCGCGGCACGCCGGAGCCCGAGAACATGTAGCCCGGGTTGGCAATGTAGACGCCCTGCAGGGGCATGTTCAGGTGCCGCGCCTGCTGGTATGACAGGGTGTGCAGCACCGCGTCGCCGATCTGCAGGAACGCGTCCGGCGAGACGGCATACAGGTCCGTGACCACGATGTCGACCTGTTGGTCGGCCTCGCCGCGACGCAGCGCGATGCGCAGCGTCTCGCCCACGCGCTCGTCCAGCACCTCCGCCAGCGCGGAGAAGGTTGCGAGGGGCGCACCATTCACCGCCAGCAGGATGTCGCCTGGCTCGAGCAGCCCCTCGGCGGGCGACCCCGGGACGAGGTCCCGCACGACCAGGAGGCCCTTCTGGCGGGGGAACAGCTGCCGGTAGCGCGCCTCCGTGTCTTCGTCGAGCCCAAGCCGCCCGAGCTCGTCATAGGGGAGGTGGACAAAAGTGGTCAGCAGCGTGCCGCGCGTCACCGGCTCGCCGGCCCGGATCTGCTCCAGGGCGCGCGTCACGCGCCCCAGGGGCAGGAAGAAGCTGGACGCGGACTGGACGTTGGCGCCGGCGTTCAGCCCGACCACGCGGCCCTGGATGTCGATGACGGGCGATCCGGAGGATCCGCCGGACGTGCTGGAGGCGGCCTGGATGTAGAAGGTGTTGAAGTCGTTGTACTGGCCGCGGCCGTAGAACGGCGCTTCCCGGTCGAGGCGCGCAAGGGTGCCTGCCAGGATCGAGATCTGCTCGCCCGCGTCATTGCCGACCACGCGGATCTCGCGGCCGACCTGGGCGCCATCCGGCGCCAGCGGCAGCGTCTCGGGCTTGATGTAGCGCAGCTTGGCGGGGTCATAGCGATAGAACCCGAAGTCATGGACCGGGTCGCGGTAGACCGGTGTCAGCTCTACTTCCTCGTGATTCAGGAACACGGCCTCGGCGACCACCGGGCCGGAGGTGACGACATGCCGATTGGTCAGGATCAGGCCGCGTTCGGCATCCACCACGAAGCCGGTCGCCTGGCTCGACATGCTCCAGCTGGTGTCGAAGGCGCGTGGCGCATCGACGCGAATGGTCACGACGCTCGGCGCGATGCGCTCGAGCGTGGCGCGCCAGTCGGACGGCTCCGACACCACCTCGGCCGTCGCCTGCGGCGGCACCGACGGTGGTGCGGCGAGCGCCACGGGCGCCGTCAGCGCCAGGGCCATGAAGAGAAGCAATCGTTGCACGCGTCAACTCCCGAGAGCGGGGTCGTAACCGAAACTGGCCATGAATCTCTCGGAGAAAGACTCCCGGTCGAACACATGGTTCTGGGTCCCGGGCGACTCCACCTTGATCGCGCCCATGAGCGAGGCGATCCGGCCAGTGGTCTGCCAGTCGGCCTCGTGCAACAGGCCGTGCAGCAGGCCGGCGCGGTAGGCGTCGCCGCAGCCGGTCGGGTCCACCACGGCCTCGGGCGCCGCTGCGGGAATCTCCAGCCGCTCGCCGCCGCTCATGATGACCGAGCCCTCGGCCCCGCGCGTGACGATGAACGCGTCGACGCGCGCGGCGATCTCGGCCTCGCTGAGCCCCGTGCGCTGGGTCAGCATCTTGCCCTCGTAGTCATTCACGGCGACCACGTCGGCCAACTCGATGAAGCGCGCGAGCTCCTGGCCGCCGAACATCGGCAGGCCCTGGCCCGGGTCGAAGACGAACGGGATGCCCGCAGCGGCGAATTGCTCCGCATGCTCGAGCATCGCCTGGCGGCCGTCCGGCGAGACCATGCCCCAGCGGATGCCAGCGTCGGCCGGCACATTGTTGAGGTGGGCCTGCTCCATCGCGCCGGGATGGAAGGCGGTGATCTGGTTGTCGGAGAGGTCCGTGGTGATGTAGCAGACCGCGGTCCAGGCATCGCCCAGCTGCCGCACGTGGTCCAGCGGCACGCCGCGCTGGCGCAACCAGTCCCGGTACGGTCCGAAATCGTGGCCCACGGTCGCCATCGGGAAGCCGGCGTCGCCGAGCAGCCGGAGGTTATACGCGATGTTGGCGGCGCATCCGCCGAACTCCCGGCGCAACGCAGGGACGAGGAACGACACGTTCAGGACATGGATCTGGTCGGGCAGGATCTGGTCCTGGAACCTGCCCTGGAAGACCATGATGTTGTCGTAGGCGATGGACCCGCAGATGAGTGCGCTCATGCGGCGGCCGGCTTCCAGGCCACGTCGAGCTGCCGCGCCGCGCGCACGTCGTCGAGGCGGCGCACCGGCGTCGTGTAAGGCGCACCCTTCACCTTGTCGGGCGTGGTGCGGGCCTCCTCCAGGATCTTCGCCATAGCGTCCACGAACGCGTCCAGCGCCTCTTTCGATTCCGTCTCGGTCGGCTCGATCAGCAGGCACTCGGGCACGAGGAGGGGAAAGTACGTGGTCGGCGCGTGGAACTCGAAATCGAGCAGCCGCTTGGCGAAGTCCATCGCCGTCACGCCGAGCTCCTTCGCCTCGCGCTTCAGCGTCACGATGAACTCGTGGCTGGCGCGCCGGTCCGGGTAGGCCAGCTGGAAGCCGGCGTCGCGCAGGCGCGCCATCAGGTAGTTCGCATTCAGCGTGGCGAACTCGGCGACCCGCGGCATGCCGTCGCGGCCGAGCATGCGCGCGTAGACATAGGCCCGCAGCAGCACCCCCGCATTGCCCATGAAGGCCGACAGCCGGCCGATCGACAGGGGCCGTTCGTCTTCCTTGACCCAGCGGTAGCGGTCGCCCTGCTTCGCCACCACCGGCACCGGCAGGAACGGCACGAGCCGCTCGCTCACGCCCACGGCGCCCGAGCCCGGCCCGCCGCCGCCGTGCGGCGTCGAGAAGGTCTTGTGCAGGTTCATGTGGATGACGTCGAAGCCCATGTCACCCGGGCGCACCTTGCCGAGGATGGCGTTCAGGTTGGCGCCGTCGTAATACAGCAGCCCGCCGGCCGCGTGCACCACCTTCGACATCTCGAGGATCTTGCGATCGAACACGCCCACCGTCGAGGGGTTCGTCAGCATGATCCCGGCGGTGTTCGGGCCGACCGCTGACTTCAGCGCATCGAGGTCCACGTCGCCGTCCGGGCCGGTCGGGATCTCGATCACTTTGCAGCCGCACATGGTCGCGGTCGCCGGGTTGGTGCCGTGCGCGGCGTCGGGGACGATGATCTCGTCGCGGTGCGTGTCGCCGCGCGCCACATGGTAGGCGCGGATCATCGCCACGCCGGCGAACTCGCCCTGGGCGCCGGCCATCGGCGTCAGGGACACCGCCTTCATGCCGGTGACTTCGCGCAGGATCTCCTGCAGCTCCCACATGCAGGCCAGGAAACCCTGGCCGGTGGACTCCGGCGCGAGCGGGTGCCGGTTGATAAAGCCGGGCAGCATCGCGAGCGTGTTACAGGCCCGCGGGTTGTACTTCATCGTGCACGAACCCAGCGGATAGAAGTTCGTGTCGATCGAGAAGTTCAGCCGCGAGAGGCGCGTGTAGTGCCGCACCGCACCGAGCTCGGAAACCTCCGGCAGGCACGGCGCCTCGCGCCGGCGGAACGCCGCCGGGATGTCCGCCTGCGCCTGCGCGGCGGGCGCCTGGGCGGTCGCCCGGCGCCCGGGCCTCGAGTGCTCGAAGATCAGCGCTTCAGTCATTTCAGCCGAGCGCCTTCAGCGCCGCCTCGTAATCGGGCTCCGCCGCGATCTCCGGCACCAGTTCCGCATGCACCACGGTGTCGTTCTCGTCGAGCACGATCACCGCGCGCGCCGTCAGGCCCGACAGGGGGCCATCGGCGATCAGCACGCCGTAGCCGCGCGCAAAGTCGTCCGAGCGCATGGTCGAGAGCGTGACGACGTTGTCGAGGCCCTCGTCGCCGCAGAAGCGCTTGTGGGCGAACGGCAGGTCTGCCGAGACCATCAGCATCACGGTGTCGTCGTGGGTCCGCGCGTAGTCGTTGAACTTGCGCGTCGAGATCGCGCAGACGGGCGTGTCGATGCTCGGGAAGATGGACAACAGCTTCTTCTTGCCCATCCAGCGTGACAGGGCCACGTCGTTCAGGTCGCGATCAGTGAGCGTGAAGTCGGGCGCCTTGCTGCCCACGCGCGGGAACTCGCCGGCGGTGTGGATCTCGTTGCCCTGCAGGGTGATGGTAGCCATGAAAATTACTCCGGAGTTGAATCGTGCAAAACGCGGCCGTCAGGCCACTCGCGCCTGGCGCAGAACATGGTTCAGCGCCTGGAAATAGGTCTCGATATCGGTGGCCGTCCGGGTCTCGGTGGCGCACACGAGGAGCGCGTTGCCGAGTTCCGGGTAGTCGACCGACAGGTCGTAACCGCCGAGGATGCCTCGCTCCGCGAGGGCCTCCAGGAGCGGCGCGACGGGGCGGTCCAGCTGCAGCACCGACTCGTGGAAGAAGGGCCCCGAGAACGCACGGCGCACCCCCTCGACGGAGGCCAGCTGGCCGACCAGCTCGGACGCGTTGCGCACGCAGGCCGCGGCGACGCGCGCGAGGCCCTCGGCGCCGAGCAAGCTCATGTAGATGGTTGCGGCCGTCACCATCAGCCCCTGGTTGGTGCAGATGTTCGAGGTCGCCTTCGAGCGCCGGATGTGCTGCTCGCGCGCCTGCAGCGTCAGCGCGAAGCCCGCCCGGCCATCCAGGTCCACGGTGCGGCCCACGATGCGCCCCGGCATCTGTCGCACCAGCGGGCTGCGGCAGGCGAGGAAGCCGAAATAGGGTCCACCGGAGGACAGGGGCACGCCCAGCGGCTGGCCCTCGCCGCAGGCAATATCCGCGCCGCCCGAACCCCACTCGCCCGGCGGCGTCAGCAGCGCCAGGCTGACGGGATTGACGACCGCGATCACGAGCGCGCCCTTGGCATGCGCCCAGTCCGTCAACGCCGCGACATCCTCGTAGCCGCCGAAGAAGTTCGGCTGCTGGATGACCAGCGCGGTGACGTCCTCGTCGTCCCAGCGGCGCAGCGCGTCGGGCAGCATGGTGCCGGTCTCGGCGCAATAGGGTACGGTCTCGAAGGCCAGCCCCTGGCCGCCAGCGATGCTGCCGGCGACGCGGCGATACGCGGGGTTGACGGTCGCGGGCACCAGGATGCGCCCCGACTTCGAGGCGCGGTTCCCGCGCACCGCCATCAGCGCGGCCTCGGCCATCGCCGAGGCGCCGTCGTACAGCGAGGCATTCGAGACGTCCATCCCGGTCAGCGCCGCCATCATGGACTGGTACTCGTAGATGAGCTGCAGCGTGCCCTGGCTGGCCTCGGCCTGGTACGGCGTGTAGGCGCTGTAGAACTCGCCGCGGGTCGTGATCTCCCAGACCGCCGCAGGGATGTGGTGCTCGTAAGCGCCCGCGCCGATGAAGTTCAGGTGCCCGGCATCGAGCGCGGCACGCTCGCGCATCAGGCGCTGGATCTCCATTTCGCCGAGGGCCTCGGGCACGCCGGCCAGCGCGTCGACCTTGAGGCCCGGCGGGATCTCGTCGAACAGCTGCTCGATCTCTGCGACGCCGATGGCATCGAGCATCTCGCGGATGTCGTGCTCCGTATGGGGAATGAAAGGCATCGCGGGATTAGTCCTCGAGGGTTGCAGCGTACGCGTTCGCGTCGAGCAGCGTGGAGGTTTCAGCCCCGGCCGCGGGGCGGATCCTCATGATCCAGCCCTCGCCGTAGGGGTCCGTGTTGAGCAGTTCCGGCTGGGCGGCCAGCGCGTCGTTCACCGCAATGACCTCGCCGTCGATCGGGCTGTAGATGTCGGAGGCGGCCTTGACGGACTCGACCACCGCGCAGGCTTCGCCGGCGGTGACGGTGCGACCGACGTCCGGCGTCTCGACGAACACCAGGTCGCCCAGCGCGTCCTGCGCATGGTCGGAAATGCCCACGGTGAAGGTGCCGTCGTCCTCGGGCCTGAGCCACTCGTGCGTCCGGGTGTACTTGAGTTCGGCAGGGATATTGCTCATGGCTGGCCTCTCGAATGCGGGGTTGCTGATGGACGATTCAGTCGAGCTGGATGCGGGGCTTGCCGTTGCGGACGAACGGCGGGCGGACGACGCGCGCCTCGAGCAGCCGGCCGCGGACGTCGACCTGGACACGCTCGCCGGCCCCCGCCGGGACGCGCGCGAAGCCGATGGAGCGCCCGAGCGTCGGCGAGAAAGTGCCGCTCGTGACCTCGCCCTCCCCGGTCGCCGTGACGATCCGCTGGTGCGCGCGCAGCACGCCGCGATCCTCGAGCAACAGGCCGACGAGCCTGCGCCCCGGGCCCGCAGCGCGTTGCGCCTCGAGCGCCGCGCGGCCGATGAATTCACGCTCCGCCGGCTCCCACGCGACGGTCCAGCCCAGACCCGATTCCAGCGGGCTGGTGGTCTCGTCCATATCCTGGCCGTAGAGGTTCATCCCGGCCTCAAGGCGCAAGGTATCGCGCGCGCCGAGTCCGCACGGCCGGATCCCGGCCGCCACCAGCGCACGCCAGGCCTCGGCGGCCTGGTCCCCCGGCAGGATGATTTCCCAGCCGTCCTCGCCGGTGTAACCGGTGCGCGCCACGAACAACTCGCCGACCTGTACGGCCGTGAACGGCTCCAGCTCGAGCGCCGCCGCGCGGCCCTCGGCGCGCAGCAGGGCGGCGGCCTTGGCGCGGGCGTTCGGACCCTGCACCGCCAGCATGGCCAGCTCCGGGCGTTCAAGTACGCTGAGCCCGGCGCCGGCGGCCTGGCGCTCCAGCCAGGCCAGGTCCTTGGCGCGGGTCGCGGCGTTGACGACCAGGCGGAACCGTTCCGGGCCGAGGTAATAGACGATCAGGTCGTCGATGACGCCGCCGTCCTCGTTGAGCATGCAGGTGTACAGCGCCTTGCCGGGCGACTGGAGACGCGCGACGTCGTTGGCCAGCAGGCGGCGCAGCCAGGCGCGCGCCTCGGGGCCCTCGAGATCGACCACGGTCATGTGCGAGACGTCGAACAGCCCCGCGTCGCTGCGCACCGCGTGGTGCTCCTCGACCTGTGAGCCGTAGTGCAGCGGCATGTCCCAGCCGCCGAAATCGACGATGCGCGCGCCGAGGCGCTCGTGCTCGCCGTGAAGAGGTGTCTTGTCGCCCATACCTTCCGTCCCCCAGCAGCCAAACAGCACTACGGCAGGCGCCGCCTGCCGCCTCTCTGTCCGGGAACCTGAGAGATTCAGTCCCGCCACGCGACGCGCCAAGCGAAACCAGTCACCTTCGGTGGGCCCCGCGTGCGGCCGCTCTCCAGAGCCAACTCATCCCCAGCGTCCTTTTGCCTGAGCGTTTCCGGGCGGTACTTGCGCCTTCGGCGCCCCGGTCCTCGATGGCCGGGGTCTCTCCACCGGGGATCTATGCGTTGGAGGCGTGATCATACCCGAGGCCCGGCCTCCCTTGCGAGTCCGGGGCGGTACGAGGATCATTGCCCCTCGCATCCCGCTCCCTCGGAGGTCGACCGCATGAACCCGGTACGCAGGCGCGCATCCCTCACGGTCGCGGTGGACCACGTCCGCATCGGCGGCGAGGCCCCGATCGTCGTGCAGTCGATGACGAATACCGACACGGCCGACATCGAGGGCACGGTGCGCCAGGTCGCGGAGCTCGCGCGCGCCGGCTCCGAGGTGGTGCGCGTCACGGTCAACACCCGCGAGGCCGCCGAGGCAGTCCCCGTGATCCGCGACCGGCTGTACGCCATGGGCCTGAACGTGCCGCTGGTCGGCGACTTCCATTTCAACGGCCACAAGCTGCTCGCCGAGGTCCCAGAGTGCGGCGTCGCCCTGTCCAAGTACCGCATCAACCCGGGCAACGTGGGGCGCGGCAGCAAGCGCGATCCCCAGTTCGCATCCATGATCGAGGTCGCCTGCCGCAACGACCGCCCGGTGCGCATCGGCGTTAACTGGGGCAGCCTCGACTCGGACCTGCTGACGCGGCTGATGGACGAGAACTCCAGGCTGGCGGAACCGCTGGACGCGCGCGCCGTGACCCAGGAGGCCATGATCCGCTCCGCGCTCGACAGCGCCGAGCGCGCCGTGGAGCTGGGCCTGCCGCGCGACCGCATCATCCTGTCCTGCAAGGTCAGCGGTGTGCAGGACCTGATCGCCGTGTACCGCGACATCGCGGCGCGCTGCCGCTACCCGCTGCACCTCGGGCTCACGGAGGCGGGCATGGGCAGCAAGGGCATCGTCGCCTCCACCGCCGGCATGGCGGTCCTCCTGCAGGAAGGCATCGGCGACACCATCCGCGTCTCGCTGACGCCCGAACCCGGCGGTGACCGCACCCAGGAAGTGATCGTCGCGCAGGAGATGCTGCAGACCATGGGACTGCGGTCCTTCACCCCCATGGTCATCGCCTGTCCCGGCTGCGGACGCACGACCAGCACCTTCTTCCAGGAGCTCGCCCAGCAGATCCAGGGTCACCTCCGCCACCGCATGCCGGAATGGCGGAAACGCCACGAGGGCGTCGAGGAGCTGACGGTGGCGGTGATGGGCTGCGTGGTGAACGGCCCCGGCGAGAGCAAGCACGCCAACATCGGCATCAGCCTGCCCGGCACGGGCGAGCGCCCGGTCGCGCCCGTTTACGTCGATGGCGAAAAGACCGTGACGCTGAAGGGCGATGCGATCGCGACCGAGTTCCAGGCGCTGGTGGACGACTACGTGAAGCGCCGTTACCCGTTGCGGCCTTGAAGAAGAGGGCTCGCGCGGAGGCGCAGAGAGGCAGAGACGCAGAGGATTGAAAAAAATGTGGTTTTTCTGTGTCGGGCGCCTCTGCCGGCCCGCGACATTCATTAAGTAATGATTTCTGCGGTGAGTGACCTGAACTGCCGCGGATCCCGCCAGACCTGGCAACCCTAAATTCATCTTCTCCGCGCCTCTGCCTCTCTGCGCCTCCGCGCGAGCCCTCTTTGACGCGCCGCCGCATGCGCTGCGGCCGGCCGCGCCGTTAAAATGATGCGCATACCAACCACGCGGAGTACTGCATGGCCAAGGGCACGAAATACGTGGCCAAGGTGCCCGACGAGAACGGGTTCATCCATTACACGGAGGAAGAACACCGGATCTGGAATGAGCTGATCACGCGCCAGAAGGCCGTGCTGCCGGGCCGCGCGTGCGCGGAATACATCGATGCCCTGGACCGGCTCGAGCTGCCCGAGGACCGCGTGCCGCAGTGCGAGGAGGTCAGCCGGGTGCTGCGCGAGTGCACCGGCTGGGAAGTCGCGCCGGTGCCGGCGCTCATCAACTTCACGGA
>JBLRWH010000023.1:0-34310 GCA_047921395.1 Gammaproteobacteria bacterium | reverse complement strand
TTCAGTTTCGAAGGCAGGTGCCCGCTCCTCGCCGACGCCGGCACCTGCGTGCAGCTTTCACTTCCGCGCACTGATCGCCGCTGAGTGGTACCACGGCGTCCGCATTCGCCGCTGCGACAGGCTCGTCGGCGCACTTTTCACGCGCACCCCTGCCAGGTTTTCGCGCAACGTCCTTTCGTACACCGCGGGCCTGTCGAAGGAGGGGTTCGTTGCTGACAGCCGGACGTACGACGCGACCCTGCGCAATCTTGAGATCATCGACGACGATACGACATGGAGCATCATTCGGGACGACGTTCCCGAGTCGCTGGAAGCTTTTGAAGCGATGCGGCGGGGTAATGCGCAACAGCTGCCGGAACGTTTGCCTGGCATGGCAGTGCAGCGCCTCGGGTGATTGGGAGTCGAAGTCGGACTGATCGAACGCGAGATTGCGGCGATGCATCCGGTTCGCGTCGGCCCGACGCACGACAGATCAGTGCTCGGCACGCTGGTGGATTTCGCCAGAATGGTGCCGACCTATCTGCACGTCAATAACTGGAGTTTGGAGGATCTCCGCCTGGTGGAGATGCGACTCGCAGAAACACCTTGCAGAGCATTCGGTTCACGACGGGGCGTCATTTTTCCTCAGGACGAGGCGCCACGCATGCTGGAAGAGACTTGGGACGGAAGTCCTGTGCCTTGTCCAGAAAACCAAATGGGCCCTGGCGTTCGAGCTCTGACTGGCTGAACGGAAGAAGCCCGATGGTTTCGACCCGGCCTGCCAGCGAGTCCGGCGAGATCGCGCCCGTGAACAGGGACCGGGCTGCTGTTGGCCTGCAGGGGTCCGCTCACTTTCACCACCTGGCTGCGCCTGCCGCGCTCCAGCGTCCAGCTCGCGCCGGTGGGCGAGAGCGAATACACCAGCGCGGCGTGCGCGGCAAGTTCCTCCGGCTGCTGCGGGATGCCGGCGGGCGCGTCTACGACCTCGGCGTCGAGTACCACAAGAACATGCCCAGCTGGTCGCTGCTGGGCGACCCGACCTACCAGATCTGGATGACCCACACCCCGCGTGGCACTGCTGTGGACAACGTGCTGGGCCTGGGCCGCACCATGCACGAGCACGTGTCTTACAGCGGCGATGCGGTGCTGATGTACACGCACACTGGCACCCACATCGACGCGCTGTCGCACTTTGGCCTCGACGGGCGCATCTGGAACCGCTTCGACCACGCAAGCCACCAGGGCGACCTGGGCTGGCACAAGGGCGTGGACATGCTGCCCGACAGCCACCGCATCATGCCGGCCGACCTCGAGGGCGCACTGGGGCGCCAGCGCGTGTCCCTGCGGCCGGGCGATGCGGTCTTCATTCGCACCGGCCGGATGCGCGTCATCGACGACAGGCAACGCTACATGGACAACCCGTCCGGCATCGGCCTGGATGCCGCACGCTGGCTGGTTGTATCGCAAGGCGCGATGCTGCTGGGCAGCGACAACCTGAGCCTGGAGACCTTTCCGGTGGAGACGCCTGACAACTGGGTACCGGTGCACACCTGCCTGGAGGCCGAACAGGGCGTGGCGATCATGGAGGTGGTCGACCTCGAAGCGCTTGCGCGCGACCGCGTGTACGAGTTCGCCTTCAGTGGCGCAGGGCTGACGCGGCGCGGCGCCAGCGGGGCGCCGATGCGGCCGATCGCGCTGCCGGTGCGCCCCGGCAGGCACCGACTGATGCCGCGATCGCGGCGCGAGTTCGACAGCGAACAGACGCCGACCGTGCGAAGGCCGTAGGTTGAGCCTCTCGAGTGGCTATTCTGCCATTCCGAATTGAACTGGAGAGAACTCACCATGAAACTATCTTCACTTGTAGTCTATGCATTAACGGCTCCCGCACTCACGCTGGGCATCGGTTCCGCATTTGCGACGGACCCCCCTGCCCAACCCGCGGGCGCCAAGGAACAGCGCGCCACACAGGAGCAGCGCACTACCCAGGAACAGCGGCAGATGCCGGAACAGGCACAGAAGGAAAAGGGCATGGCGACCGCGGATCGTGCGCAAGAGCAGCGCATGGCAGCGGAACGCGCGAAGCAGCACGGGAAGGCCCAAGGGACCTACCTGTCAAGCACGCCCGCCAACTCGTTCCGTTCGGATGACCTGATCGGTGCCGACCTGAAGTCCCGCTCAGACGACGAGAACATTGGTCCCGTCACTGACCTGGTCATCGATGAAAATGGCAAGATTGCCGCAGTCATCGTCGAGGTCGGTGGCTTCCTGGGCCTGGGCAAGAAGGAAGTCGCCATTTCCTGGAATTCGATCGAACGCAGCCTGAACGAGGACCGCGACGGATATGATTTCAGTGTCGATACGACCAAGGATGCCTTGAGCGACGCCCCGGAGTACAAGGATTCGGAGTACAAGACCGAGTCCAAGAAGTACTGATCAAGGAAGGAAAGTGAGCCGCCCGGTGTTTTCCGGCGTGGGCTCCTGCGGCGGGGGCGATTGGCCCCCGCCGGCCGTCATGTTCCTCATGCCGGCTCCATACAGCAACTGAACGCCGTGGAAATCTCCGGTCTGCAGGCCGCTGTAATTCTCGCTGTATCCGAACGACATGATCTGTCCGGACGGACCGGGGTGATCCAGGCCGATCGCATGTCCGATCTCGTGGACCAGCGTGTAGCGCATATCGTAGACGTCGATATCGCCGTCAAATCCGACTTTCCATCTCTGGTCGGGATTCAGGCACACTAATGCACTGTCAATGACCCTGATGCCGTCATTGCTGCCAGGCCGGTACATGACGTTTGCAAAGGCGCGCCCGATGGGTCGGCCCTGGGCACCAATCAGGATGTCGGCCTGGTCAGGATCATCGACGGGTATGAAGGTGATGTTCGCAGCCTCTTCCCAGGCACCAAACGCGGCCGCCGTTTCCGCGCGAAGCGTCGTCTCGGAAATGCCGTTGCGCGTCGCCAGGTCGGTCATCGGCACAAGTTCGCGACAATTCCGTGCCCCGTCGAAGCGCATCGGGACGTCCACGAACGCATAACTTACTGTGGCTCCTGCCCCGAGCGTGTTCTCGCCCCACTTGACGTGATAGCCATCAAGTTTCAGCAGCCGGAAACTGCCATCGCTGCCGATGGTTGCGCCGGCCATGCCGAACGCATAGCAGCAAGCCAGGGCCAGGCAGACCAACTTGCCCACACTGACGGCGGATCTTCGCATCTGGCCCCTCCTGCCGCGCGGCGTTGCCGGAACGCTTTTCTGGGGCAGGAATATATCGGACCGCAACGACTGATTGGGAGCAGGCCGTCACAAAACTGGAACTTGCCTTTGATGACCGGCCGAAGCTGCCGGCATCCTGATGGACGATTGGGTGGCGGGCGCATATGCTTGTATCAACTTCAGCCGATCGCTGCCTTCGCCTTCTGGTGAAGGGTGGGGTCGGTTAGCACTTTTCGAGGATCTTGTGATGACGCAGAAGAAGGACTGGATGCAGGCCCGCGAGGAGCTGAGGGCCAAGGCGGATAAGGCGTTTTCAAGTCTCTCTCTCGCCGGCACGATGGCCAAGCCTGCCGAAACAATGATGCATGAACTCCTCGTGCACAAGTTTGAGCTGGAGATGCAGATCGAGGAACTGAAACGGGCTGCAGCCGAACTGGAGGAGGCGCGGGATCGTTATCTCGAATACTACGAATGTGCGCCGATCGGCTATCTCACTGTTGACCGGGAAGGCCGGATTGCCGAAAGCAATCTGACGGGGGCGGTATTGCTGGGCGTTGAGCGTGCGGCCCAGACAGGTCAGCGTCTGGCTCATTTTGTCTCGACCCGGGATCAGGATCGTTGGCATCGCGTGTTTCTGAACATGATGGAGCATCCCGAAATCGAGCAGCTTGGCATCGTTCTTGAAATGGCACGCCTGGATCGCACGAGCTTCGCAGCCTATCTGGATTGCCGGCGTTCACAGCCCCGGGATGCCCTTTCGACGGTTCGCGTTGCACTGTTCGATATCGGGAAGATCAAACAGGCCGAGACGGAAATGCAAATCGCATCCACCCCCGGCGGTGCGCAATAAGATCGGAGCGTCAGTTTATGCCCCGCGCGTGCGCAGTTCCGCCTCCAGTTTCTTGATCTCGGTGATATCGATGAACGTGACAACCACGCCATCGATAATGTTGTCCTGAGTGCGGTAGGGCATGATGCGGACCCGGTACCAGCGGCCATCGTGGGTGGTGACCTCCTGCTCCTGAAAGACAAGGGTGCGCAGCACCTTATGGGCGTCATCCTGCAACTGTGGATAGTCGAGATCGCTGACGATATCGGACAGGAGTCGCCCGACGTCGCTCGGAATCAGCTTGAAGAGCCGGGTGGCATGGGTGGTGAACCGGCGCAGCTTCATCTCGTTGTCGAGAAAGATCGTCGCGATCTCCGTGCTGTTCAGCAGGTTCGTCATGTCGTTGCGCACCCAGTTCAGATCGTCCACCTTGGATTGCAACTCGGCGTTCACCGTCTGAAGCTCCTCGTTGAGAGATTGCAGCTCTTCCTTCGAGGTGGTCAGCTCCTCGTTAGCGGACTGCAATTCCTCGTTGGTGGATTGCAGCTCCTCGTTGCTCGACTTGAATTCTTCCACCGTGGTCTGCATCTCCTCCTGGGTGACTTGCAGTGCCTCGCGGGTCTGCGTCAGCTCCTGTTCCAGCTCGCGGTGCGTTTCGGCCGCGATACGTTTGCCGGTCTTGCGTCGCGCGGGCGGCGTCGGCACATCTCTGAACACGATGATCACCCGTCCACGCAGGGGGGCGGGCCGCTCGACAGCCTGCAGCGTCACGTCGACAATCTGCGTATCGCCGTCGGTGCCGACCCGCAGTCCCGTGAGGCGAACCGGATGGGATTCCTTCAAGGCCTTTCGGACCATGCCGATCAACGCCTCGCGCAGCCCCTCACGGGCCATGGCGTGAATGTTCATGTTGGTCTTGCCGGCCGCCGGTTCGAGATATTTTCCCGTGCGTCCGCTGATATAGAGGATGTCGCCGTCGGCGTTCACCAGCACCGCCGCCGGTGAAAAGTTCTGCTGGATCAACCGGTCGGTAAGCTGACCCAGGTCTTCGTCGGCATTGCCAGGCGAAGGGGGCGGGAACGGGGTGGTGATCTGCGGCACCTTGCTGGGAAACGTGAGTTCCCCGACCGACAGCACCCGGTCGAGGCGTCGGAACAGGCGTGCCTTGTTGTTGATCGGCGAAAACAGGTGGCCAAAATTGCCGATGGTTTCGGCGCTGCCGAGCAGCAGCAGCCCGCCCGGATTCAGGGCGTAATGGAACATGGGCAGGAGTTGCTTCTGGATCTGGGCGCCGAAGTAGATCAGGAGATTGCGGCAGGAAATGAGGTCGAGCTTGGTGAAGGGTGGGTCGGAGATGATGTTCTGCGGCGCAAACACCACCATTTCGCGGATCGCCTTCGCAATGCGATAGCCGTCGCCTTCGTCGGGGAGGAAGTTACGGGCCAGCCGCTCCGGCGAGACGTCGGCCGCGATATTGTCGGGGTAGCAGCCAGTGCGCGCCTGGGTGACGGCGTCACGATCCAGATCGGTGGCGTAGATCTGAAGCGTGAAGCGGGCCTCTGGCTTGAGCTTCTCCATGACCTCACGAAATATGATTGCAAGTGAATAGGCCTCCTCACCGGTGGAGCAGGCGGGTACCCAGGCGCGCAGGGCGCCACCGTCGGGGTGCCGGGCCAACAGCGACGGGATAGCCTCGGCGCGAAGGATTTCCCATACCTCGGGATCTCTGAAAAACCGCGTCACACCAATCAGCAGCTCCTTGAAGAGCAGGTCCATCTCCTGGGGATTGCTACGCAGGTATCGGACGTAACCGTCGAGGTCTGCGATCTGGTGGACTGCCATGCGCCGCTCGATACGGCGATAAAGGGTGTTCGTCTTGTAGAGGGAAAAGTCGTTTCCGCTGCGATCGCGCAACAGGATGACAACCCTGTCGAGAGCGCTGAGAATTCCGGCTGTTTGCGACGGCTCCTGCGGCATCTCGTGCAACGGGTGCCGAAGGTATTCGACGATTCTCCCGGCCAGAGCCTCAGGAGGCGAAACGATGTCTGCGATGCCGGCCTCGATCGCGCTCCGGGGCATGCTGTCAGACTCGGCGGTGGCGGGATCCTGCACCAGCGTCAGCCCACCGTTCTCCTTGACGGCGCGCAGGCCGAGGACTCCGTCGGAGCCCATTCCGGAGAGGATGACGGCGATCGCGTTGGCATGCTGGTCCTCCGCCAGGGAACGGAGGAAAAAGTCGATGGGCAGCCGCAGTCCGCGCGGGGATGCGAGATCCAGGAGGTGAAGCTTGCCGTGAAGTAGTGAGAGATCGTGATTGGGCGGTATGACATAAACGTGACCGGACTGAACGGCCATGCCCTCGGCGACCTCGACGACGGTCATCGGGGTAAAGCGCTGCAGGAGTTGGGGGAGCGAGCTGGCGTGGTCCGGCGCGAGGTGTTGAACGACGACGATCGCCATGCCGCTGTCCGCGGGCACATGAGTGAGGAATTTCTCCAGCGCCTCGAGCCCGCCGGCCGAACAGCCGATCCCGACGATAGGGAAATCGGATTGTTTCGATTCGCCGGCAGCGGGTGTGGACCTGGGCGGCTTCACGGCGGCGCGCCGGCACGGGTTTTTGGGTGCATTCATGGGGTGGCAAAGTGGGGTTGGCCTGCTACGCACACTACACCCACCCCGAAAAAATGACCATTCGTTTCGGCGCTGTGCCGGGTACGCTGCCGCACCGACCAGCGAGCCGGACTCACCTAGCCTGAGTCATGTGGGACAGGAGACGGATGATGAATATCGGCGGCTGGAGCCGTGTCTCGGCCGGCGAACTGCCCGAGGTGATTCGCGCGGAGATCTTCAGCGCGGAGCGACTCGAGCAGCATGCCAGGAGCCTGGCCGCCACTCAACGCGTCACCGCGAAGCCAGTCGCCGCCCGGCCACTGATCAAGCGCCTGCACGACAACCGCCGGTCGCTGCTCGGGGCCCACCGCACCATCGCGAGCGCAATTGCACAGGGCGACGCCATTACGCCCGCCGCAGAGTGGCTGGTCGATAACTACCACGTCGTCGAGGCGCAAATCCGGCAGATCGGCGACGATCTGCCGCTTGGCTATTACAAGCAATTGCCCAAGCTGGCGGATGGCCCGCTGGCCGGATATCCGCGTGTGCTGGGTATCGCGTGGGCGTTCGTCGCCCACACGGACAGCCGCTTCGATGCCGACCTGTTGTCCCGATTCGTCACTGCCTACCAGGACGTGCAGCCGCTCACGATCGGCGAGCTGTGGGCCATTGCGATCACGCTGCGAATCGTCCTCGTCGAAAATCTTCGGCGCGCGGCGGACCTGATCGCGAGCGGGCGGGCGACCCGCCAGCAAGCCGACCGCCTGGCCGATCGGCTGCTCGGAGTTGGCACGCGTGCGCCGGAACCGAACGCGGTCGTTCTGCAGGAGTTGAGCGGCATGTCGTTTTCGCCGGCATTTGCCGTCCAGTTGCTGCACCGTCTGCGCGACCATGATCCGGGTGCCATGCCGGTGCTGACATGGCTCGAGGATCGCCTGGCAGCGGCCGGCACGACGCCTGATGCAGCCGTACACGACGAACACCTGCGCCAAGGCGCATCGAGCGTGACCGTCCGCAACATCATCACGAGCATGCGGACGATCTCCGCTGTCGATTGGGCGGACCTGGTCGAAGGCGTCAGCCTCGTCGACGCCGTGCTGGGCAAGGGCTCGAACTTCGGACGGATGGATTTTCCGACGCGTGACCGCTATCGCGGGGCGATCGAGGACATCGCCTGGGGATCCAGGCTCACGGAACTCGAGGTCGCGCACCACGTCATGCGGGCCGCAAGCGCCGGCGAGACACCCCGCGAGAGCGACCCCGGATATCCGCTGATTGGAGGCGGCCGTCGCGCACTCGAGGCAGCGGTGGGATATCGAGGCGGGAGACGCGCCTGGTCCGTTCGACTGATCGCCGCGGCGGGGATCCGCGGCTACATCGCGGGCGTTGCGCTCCTGAGCGCCATCTTGCTCGCATGGCCACTGGTAGCGCTGTCGAGGGCGGGCACCGGCGCCTGGATGCTTGGTGTGCTCGCAGCCTGTGGAATCGTCCTGGCGGTTGACGCCGCGATGGCACTGGTGAACGGCAGCATCACGAACCGCCTTGGTGCCCGGATCCTGCCGGCTCTGGCGCTGAAGGAGGGTGTACCCGCGCACCTGCGCACGCTGGTGGTTGTGCCGACGATCCTGACGACGCGCAAGACACTGGCCGCACACCTCGAGCACCTCGAGATTCACCACCTCGCGAGCCTCGACGGCGACTTGTGCTTTGCCCTGTTGTCGGATTGGGCCGACGCGGCGGAGGCGGAGGTCGCGGGCGACGAACTGCTGCTCAATGACGCGATCGAGGGCATCGCCCGATTGAACCGCCGGTACGGACCGGCGCCGGCAGGTGAGCGCTTCCTGCTGCTGCATCGCCGGCGTTTGTGGAATCCAGCACAGCGCGTCTGGATGGGGTGGGAGCGCAAGCGGGGCAAGCTGCACGAACTGAACCGACTGTTACGCGGTGCGGCCGACACGAGCTTCATGGCGACGGGCGGCCGGTCACCCGAAGTTCCCGCTGGCGTGCGTTACGTCATTACGCTCGACGCCGATACGCGACTGCCGAGGGACGCCGTGCGCCGCCTGGTCGGCAAGATGGCGCATCCTCTGAACGCGCCGCGGTTCGACGTCCGCAGCGGGCGTGTTCTTGCCGGTTACGGGGTGTTGCAGCCACGAATTGCGCCTTCGCTGCCGGTCGGGAACGAGGGCTCGGCCTATCAGCGTCTTGTTTCGAGTGCCAGTGGAATCGACCCGTATGCCTCGGCGGTGTCCGACGTCTACCAGGACTTGTGCGGCGAGGGATCCTACGTCGGCAAGGGCATCTACGACGTGGATGCATTCGAGGCGGCTCTCGCCGACCGGGTTCCTGACAACTCGCTGTTGAGCCACGACCTGTTTGAGGGGATCTTCGCCCGCGCGGGCCTTGTCTCGGACGTCGAGTTCGTGGATGAATATCCGGCGCGCTACGACGTGGCCGTGGCCCGCGCGCACCGGTGGGCGCGTGGCGACTGGCAGCTGCTGCCGTGGGTGCTCGGGCGCCGTGCTGCCGGCAATGATCGACACCGCAGCCGGATTCCACTGCTGGGACGGTGGAAAATGGTCGACAACCTGCGCAGGACACTCACGGCGCCGGCGAGCGTGCTGGCCCTGGTGGCCGGGTGGACACTGCCGCTGCAGTCTGCAGTGGCTTGGACGGCATTTGTCGTCGTGGCGCTGGCGATCCCGACCCTGCCGCCGGTGCTGGCCGGGCTGGTGCCCGGGCGCAGCGGAGTCTCCATGCGCAGCCACTTCCGCGCCCTGGTCGCGGACTCGACGCTGGCCCTGTCCCGGACCGGCCTGCTGCTGACCTTGCTGGCGCACCAGGCGTGGTCGATGTCCGATGCCATCGGGCGAACGCTGTTCCGGTTGCTCGTGAGCCACCGCAATCTGCTCGAGTGGGTCACGGCGGCACAGGCGCAGGTGAGCGAGCGCCTCGACCTGGCCGGCTTCTACCGCCGCATGGCAGGCGCGGTGGCAATCGGCATCGCCGTGATTGCCCTGGTCGTCGCCGGATACGCCAGCGCCGTTCTGGCCGTGCCGTTCGCATTACTGTGGATCCTGTCGCCCGTCGTGGCCCGCCGGCTGAGCCGGCCGTCGCGGGTTGCCGAGGATCCGCCCGTTTCCGACGTCGACGATCAGGCACTGGAGCTCATTGCCCGTCGCGCGTGGCGCTACTTCGACACCTTCGTGACCGCCGCGGACAACGACCTGCCACCGGACAATTTCCAGGAGGACCCGCAGCCGGTGCTTGCCCACCGCACCTCGCCGACCAACATCGGCCTGTACCTGCTATCGATCGTAAGTGCCCGGGACTTCGGCTGGATCGGGACGCTCGATGCGGTGGAGCGGCTGGAGCGAACACTGGCGGCGATGGGGAGAATGGAACGATGCCACGGCCACTTCTACAACTGGTACGACACGCGGGACCTGCGACCACTCGAACCGAGGTACGTCTCGTCCGTCGATAGCGGGAACCTCGCGGCTCACTTGATCACTCTGGCGAATGCCTGCGACGAGATGGCCGCACCGGTGGATGAGCAGCTCGCGCGTCGCCTCGCCACGCTCGCAACGACGGCCCGGGCCATCGGCGCGGCGATGCGCTTCGATTTCCTGTTCGATTCGGAAACCAAGCTGCTATCGATCGGTTATCAGGTCCAGGAAGGCAAGCTCGACCCGAGTTGCTACGATCTGCTCGCGTCCGAGGCCCGCCTCGCCAGCTTCGTGGCGATCGCGAACGGCGAGTTGCCCGCGCGCCACTGGTTTCGCCTCGGGCGCGCCGTGACGCCCGTTCATTGCAGAGCCGCCCTGGTCTCGTGGTCGGGATCGATGTTCGAGTACCTGATGCCCTCCCTCGTCATGCGGGCGCCGTCAGGCAGCCTGCTGGAGGAAACAAGCCGCCTGATCGTGTGGCGCCAGCAGGCCTTCGGAAAGGAGCTGGGCGTGCCGTGGGGAATCTCGGAGTCCGCCTACAACGCACGCGACCTGGATCTGACCTACCAGTACTCGAGCTTCGGGGTGCCCGGGCTCGGGCTCAAGCGCGGGCTCGGCGAGGATATCGTCATCGCGCCGTACGCGACCGCACTGGCGGCCATGGTCGAGCCGCATGCGGCAGCGCTCAACTTCGCTCGATTGACGGACATCGCGGCCGAGGGCCGTTACGGCTTTTACGAAGCGCTGGACTACACGTCACGGCGCCTGCCCGCAGGGCAGCCGTTCGCGATCGTTCGCGCCTACATGGCGCACCACCAGGGCATGACGATCGTGGCCCTGGCCAACACGCTGCTCGATGGCCGGATGCGCAAGCGGTTCCACGCAGACCCGCGTATCAAGGCCACGGAGCTGCTGCTGCAGGAGAGAACCCCGCGGGACGTCGCGGTGGCCATCACGCGGGTTGCCGAGACGGGCAAGGGCACAGGGCACGACGCAGTGATTGCCCCGCTGCCCCGGTCGTTGCATACCCCGCACCACGCCACGCCGCGCACGCACCTGTTGTCGAACGGCCGTTATGCCGTGATGCTCACGGCGGCCGGCTCCGGATACAGTGGCTGGGGCGATCTCGCCGTCACGCGTTGGCGTGCCGACGTCACCTGCGACCCGTGGGGCTCCTACGTCTTTCTGTGCGACGCGGACAGCGGCAAGACCTGGTCGGCGGGGTACCAGCCGAGCGGGATCGAGCCGGATGATTACGAGGTCACGTTCCGCGAAGCCCGCGCCGAGTTCATCCGGCGTGACGGCGATCTGACGACGACGATGGACGTCGTAGTTTCGGCCGAGTGCGATGCTGAAGTTCGCCGCGTCAGCGTCTCCAACCTCGGCGATCGCATGCGGACCATTGAAGTGACCTCGTATGCTGAGATCGTGCTCGCTCCGCCCGCGGCCGACGACGCACACCCGGCCTTCTCCAAGCTCTTCGTGCATACCGAGTTTGACGAAGCGCTTGGCGTCATCCTCGCGACCCGGCGGCGGCGCTCGCCGACGGAGCCCGAGGCCTGGGCCGCGCATCTCGTGGTTGCGCAAGGGGAAACGGACGGCAAATTGCAGTTCGAGACGGACCGTGTGCGTTTCGTGGGGCGCGCGCGACAGCTGCGCTCGGCCTGCGCCCTGGAGCACGGCGGTGAACTCTCTGGCAGCGTCGGGACCGTGCTCGATCCGATCTTCAGCCTGCGCCGTCGTATGCGGGTGGCGCCGGGCGCGACCGTTCACGTGGCGTTCTGGACGCTGGTTGCGCCGACGCGCGGAGAGGTGCTCGACCTCGTAGACCAGCACTGCGACAGTGCGGCGTTCGATCGTGTCGTCACGCTCGCATGGACACAGGGGCAGGTGGAACTCCACCACCTGAACATCTCCCACGACGAGGCCGCGCTCTTCCAGCGCCTCGCCGGACACGTGCTCTACAACGATCCTGCACTGCGGCCGTCCTCCGATGTGCTGCGGCGCGGTGACGGCGGGCAAGCGATGCTCTGGACGCACGGTATCTCGGGCGACCTGCCAATCGTGCTGGTACGAATCGACAACACCGACGACTTGGGGATCGTCCGCCAGTTATTGCGCGCATTCGAGTACTGGCACCTGAAAAAGCTCTCCGTCGATCTCGTGTTCCTGAACGAGCGCGAATCATCCTACGTGCAGGACCTGCAGAGAGCCCTCGAGACGCTGGCTCGCGGCGCATTGTCGCGTCCGCCGGTTCTCGGTGAGCCGACGCGAGGTGGCGTCTTTGTCCTGCGCTCCGACATTATCTCCAGCGAAGCGCGCCTGACGCTGCTGGCCGCGGCACGCGCGGTGCTGCTGAGCCGTCGTGGCAGCCTCGCCGAGCAGATCGACCGTCACGAGCAAAGCGCGCCGCCGGCGATTCCACCCGCCATGGCACCACTTGCCTCCGCCGGGCCGGCGACGGCACCCGCACTCGTACCCACGACTGAGTTCTTCAACGGGATTGGCGGATTCGCGATCGACGGCGACGAATACGTGACGATCTTGAGGGATGGCGAACCAACACCCGCGCCGTGGATCAATGTCGTCGGCAATTCCGCCTTCGGCTTCCACGTGTCGGCTGAGGGCAGCGGTAGCACGTGGGCCGGCAACAGTCGCGAGAACCGCCTGACGCCGTGGTCGAACGATCCCGTCGGCGATCGGCCCGGCGAGGCCATCTACGTACGCGACCAGGAAACCGGTGCGCTCTGGGGACCGACGGCCCTGCCGGTCCGACACGATTCCGGGATCTATGTCGCCCGGCACGGGCGCGGTTACAGCCGGTTCGAGCACAACCGGCACGGCATTGCGCTCGATCTGCTGCAGTTCGTGCCGCTCGATGCGCCCATCAAGGTCTCCAGGCTCAGGATCCGCAATCTCTCCGGGCGCCCTCGTCATCTCAGCGTGACAGCCTACGTGGAGTGGGTGCTCGGTACGCAGCCCGCCGCGACGGGGCCCTACGTCTCCACCGAGCTGGAACCGGTCACCGGGGGTTTGCTGGCGCGAAACCTCTGGAGCGGTCCCGACGGCCGGGTCGCATTCGTCGATTTCGGCGGGCGGCAAACGGCCTGGACCGGTGACCGGGCGGAATTCATCGGCCGCAACGGTACCGTCGAGTGCCCGGCGGCACTGGCGGACGGGACCGACCTGTCCGGTCGTACGGGTGCGGGCCTCGATCCCTGCGGGGCACTGCAGACATCCGTCACGCTCGCGGCCGACTCGTCTATCGAGCTTGTCTGGCTGCTCGGCGAGGCGCCCGCGCAGCTCGAAGCGCAGTCGATGATCGAGCACTGGCGCGGTGCCGATCTGGACGCGGCCCTCGCGGCCGTCCGCGAGGACTGGAGGAACGTGCTCGGGACCGTAGTGGTCAAGACGCCGGACCGGGCGTTCGACGTGATGCTGAACGGCTGGCTGCTGTACCAGACGCTGGCCTGTCGCGTGCAGGCCCGCAGCGCGTTCTACCAGGCGAGTGGGGCCTATGGTTTTCGGGACCAGTTGCAGGACACGATGGCCCTGATCCCGGCGCGGCCGGCGCTCGCCCGCGAGCACCTGCTGCGCGCGGCGGGGCGCCAGTTCCTTGAAGGCGACGTGCAGCATTGGTGGCTGCCCCAGACGGGTAGCGGGGTTCGTACTCGCGTCTCGGACGACGGGGCCTGGCTGTGTTACTGCGTTGCCCATTACGTCGAAGCAACCGGCGACGTTGCCGTTCTCGACGAAGTCGTGCCGTTCCTCGACGGGCCCGTCCTCCGCGACGACGAGCCCGAACGCTTTTTCCAGCCGATGGCCGCAGACGAATCGGCGACTCTGTTCGAGCACTGCGCGCGCGCACTCGAGCGGAGTCTCCCCGTTGGCGCCCACGGACTGCCTCTGATCGGTTCGGGAGACTGGAACGATGGCATGAATCGCGTGGGTGAGGACGGGCGCGGCGAAAGCACCTGGCTCGGCTGGTTCCTGCACCTCGCGCTGTCGACGTTTGCGCCGCTGGCCGACACACGCGGCGAACAAGTGCGTGCTGCCAGGTGGCGCGCCCACGCAGCCGACCTGTGCGCCGCACTCGGGGAGCACGGCTGGGATGGCGACTGGTACCGGCGTGGCTACTTCGACGACGGCACGCCGCTCGGCTCCGCCACGAACTCCGAATGCCGCATCGACTCCATTGCGCAGAGCTGGGGCGTGATCTCGGGCGCTGCGGATCCCGAGCGGGCCGCACGAGCCATGGCCTCGCTGGACCGGCATCTCGTGCGCCGGGACGACGGCCTGGTCCTGCTGCTGACCCCGCCTTTCGATCGAACGACGCCCGATCCCGGCTACATCCAGGCCTATCCGCCCGGGATCCGCGAGAACGGCGGGCAGTACACGCATGCCGCGATCTGGTCGGTGATCGCTTTTGCGATGCTCGGCGATGGCGACAAGGCCGCCGAAATCTTCTCGATCCTGAACCCCATCAATCGCTCCCTCACGCCCGCCGCCGTGTCGCGCTACAAGGTCGAGCCGTACGTTGTCGCAGCCGATGTGTACTCGGAGCCGCCGCACGTCGGACGCGGCGGCTGGACCTGGTACACGGGCTCGGCGGCGTGGCTGTACCGCGCGGGCCTGGAATGGCTGCTCGGGTGTCGCCTGCGCGGCGCGACGCTGGATCTCGACCCGTGCATCCCCAAACACTGGCCGGGCTTTCAGGTATCGCTCCGGTTCGGCGCAACCCGCTACGAGATCGCCATCGACAACCCGCGTGGCGTGAACCGGGGCCTCGCCAGCCTGGAGCTCGATGGCGAGATCCTGCCGCCGGGGCAGGGGCAGATCCCGCTCGTCGATGACGGACGGACGCACCGGGTGCGCGCCGTCCTCGGCTAATGGAGCACGAAATGCGATTAACCACCAGCCTCACATTCATAGGGACGATTGTCTTGGCAGTTTCGATCGCTGCGGCCGCACCCCGTTCGATTATCACGCAAGGCGAGGGGGGGGCGGTTGCCTGCGCAAGCTGTCACGGGGTAGATGGCGCCGCCAATGCCCAGGCCCGGTTTCCGGTACTGGCGAAGCGGATCCCACGGTAATTGCGCGCGGCAGGAGTCTGGCGATCAATGGCGCCTGGGATCGGGACGTGCCGCCCTGTTTCAAATGTCATGCCGTCGACGGCTTCGGCATCGAACCCGCATTCCCGCCGATAGCAGGACAGCACGCCGCCTATACGGTGAGCCAGTTGCAGGGCTGGAAAACCGGCGCCCGCAGCAACGACCCGCAAGCACTGATGAAGACGGTTGCGGAAAAGCGCACCGATGACCAAATCCGGGCAGTCGCCGAATACCTGGCAACGATCGGAAACCCGGGAGAAGAATCATGAACAACTCGATCGGGTACTTGTTGTGCGCCCTCGTCCCGGGCGGGGTAATCGGCGGGTGCAACAAATCGCCGCCCCGCTATGGTCGGCGGCACGCTGAGCGACCAGGAAGCCTGGGATGTGACCTTGTTCATGAACAGCCACGATCGCCCAGAGGACCCGCGCTTTCAAGGCAGTCTCGCGCAGACGCGTGATGAGCATCACGAAGAAATCTGCCTGTATGGGCGCACGCCCGAGGAACTGGAGGGATTCCAATGAGCCCCAGGCAACGAGGTTGATCATGAACGACGATGTGACCTTGGATTCCCACCACGAGGCATCCGGTTTTTCCGATCGCTTTGCCTACGCGTTGGTGCGCTTCATGCGTTTTTTCGCCGATGTGTTCTTCTCCGGCCGCTATGGCCACCGTGCGGTGGTGCTGGAAACCGTGGCGGCGGTCCCCGGCATGGTCGGCGGTGCCATTCAGCATCTGCATTCTCTGAGACGGCTGAAGGACGATGACAACTGGATTCGGACTCTGCTTGATGAAGCGGAAAACGAACGAATGCACCTGATGACTTTTCTCAATATCGCCCGGCCGACGCGCCTGGAGCGGTTCATCATCGTGGTGGCCCAGGGCGCTTTCTACAATGCCTTCTTCCTGCTTTACATTCTTTCAAGCCGCACCGCGCACCGCCTGGTGGGGTACCTGGAAGAAGAGGCGGTCATCAGTTACACCGAGTATCTCGAGGGTATCGACAGCGGTCGCTATGAAAACGTGCCGGCGCCGCCAGTCGCGATCCGCTACTGGAAGCTGCCGGAGGATGCCAGGCTGAGAGAAGTCATCGAGGCCGTGCGCGCCGATGAAGCCGGGCACCGGGACGTCAACCACGATTTCGCCGACAGGCTCGATGGAGGCGGCGGCCGGGTCAATGCTTGAGGATGACGTAGAGGGCGTGAATGATGCCTGGGATGAAACCGAGCAGGGTCAGCAGAATGTTCAGCCAGAAGTGGCCCTTGAGCCCGACTTCCAGGAAAACGCCCAGCGGTGGCAACAGGATGGCGAGGATAATCTTGATGGGATCGGCCGCGGTTACAGGCAAGGCGGCTCCCTGGATGAAGCGTGAATGTCGGCTCGAATTCTGTGTTCCGGGGCCCCCCGTATCTGTGCGGTAGCGTGCAAATGCTGCCTGTTCAGCCGCTCTTCGCCTCCCTGGGACTTTCCGTCCCGGGTTCGATATCGCACAGACCCGGCAGGAACTCGTTGCCATAGTTGTCATCAGGCGTACCTGCGTGCTGGCGCAGCCGTGCGCGGCTGGAAACGACCACAAAGGGGAAAGAAAATGACTCTCGGCACAATCCTGTTGATCGTGTTGATTCTGGTACTGGTCGGTGTGGTCCCCAGCTGGCCGCACAGCCGGTCTTGGGGGTACGGTCCGAGCGGGGTGGTCGGACTGATCGTACTGGTCCTGATCATCCTCGTCCTGACCGGACGGCTGTAGCCCACCAGTGGGCTCGACGCTGGAATCGCTGGCGGCAGAGGTGTCGCCGCCGGACGCTGGCGCGTGGCGGCGGTGGTTCGACTTTCCCGCGCGCCAGCAGACACGCGCGGAGGAACTGGCCAACACCATCAGCCATGGCATTGGGCTCATGGCTGCGCTGGCGGGCATTCCATTCCTGGTTGCGACGGCGGCACGCCACGGTGACCTGCTGGACACGGTCGGCGTAATTGTCTTCTTAGCAAGCGCAGTCGCGCTCTATTTTTCCTCAAGCGTCTACCACGGCCTGCGGAATGGCAAAGCCAAGCGTGTCTTTCGGGTCGTAGAGCATTCAGCGATCTACCTGCTCATCGCGGGCACCTATACGCCATTTATGCTCGGGGTCCTGCGTGGCCCCTGGGGCTGGACGTTGCTCGGCGCCGTGTGGACCTTTGCAGCCATCGGGGTGGCGCTCAAGGCCTTCAACAAGGCTTCGCACCCCATCCTCTCCACCGGTCTCTACTTGCTGATGGGATGGCTTATCGTCCTGGCGGCTGAGCCGTTGATGGCCGGGCTGTCGACGCCGGCGCTCCTTCTGCTCATTGCGGGTGGACTTTCCTACACCGTCGGCGTGATCTTTTTCGCGCTGGACTCGCGCCTGCCTTTCGGGCACCTGGTTTGGCACGCGTTTGTCGTGACCGGCACCACTTGCCACTACTTCGCCGTGCTCCTGCATACCGCGATATAGATCAGGCAGTCGGCAAACGCCACTTTTGTCCTTCTCGCTGAGCAATACGCTGTCCTCAGGCATCGACGTGCCGACAGGCCCTGCACTCTCCCCTCCGGCAGTTCGCCCCCCCTGACGCGATTCGCAGCCCCTGCAGTGCAGCGACGCGCAGCACTTGGCTGCGCCGGTCGCGCTCCAGCGTCCAGCTTGCGCCCCCAAGCGTGCGTCGAGCCGCGATACCGCGGCCGAAGCCATGGACTTCGACACCCCCAGCGCGCGCCGGCGGCGAGCTTCGCGCCGCACTCGAAGGCGAGGTCGACCGGTTGCGTGTTTTCGGCACCTTCCTGGCCTTGCTCTCGGCGACCCGGCTGGCCACACCGGCACTCTGCGCCACGCATCGCTGGAGGTCGGTACCCGCACCGACCGAGGAATACCGCAGCATCCTCGATATCCAGTTCGAGATCGACCCGGCCGATATCCAGCGCGCGGAGCAGGAAAAACAGCGGGTCACCGCCGCAGTGGCCGATGACCTGGTGAACAACCTGGGCATCGCCCGCTCCCGCGTGAGCCGCGAGGGATTTGGGAATAGCCGACGGTTCGCCTACAACGCCAGCGCTGAAGGCCAGCGGGAAAACCGCAGGGTCAACATCGTCCTGAACACCGCGCTGGTGCTGGCCATTCGACATCAGCGTGGAGCGGGTTATCCTTCCGCGTAGGCTCACCGCCTCGTCGCGCCCACGGATCTTTCCGCTGCGTTTAGAATGAGCCGCCATGAAATACCTGGAATCCCTCCTCAAACCGCTGGCGGCCACGCCGTGGCTTGAAACAACGGTCTTCCTCGCCGCGCTGATCGTCGTGGCCTTCCTGGCGGACCTCGTGACCCGCCGGATCCTGCTGCGATTCATCGTCAAGACCGTCTCGGCAACGTCGAATCGCTATGACAATGCGCTGCTCGACCGGGGCGTGATCTCGCGCCTGGCGCACGTCGTCCCCGCGCTCGTTATTTATGCCGGCATCCCCTATGTCGCGGGCCTGCCGGACGGTCTGGTTACGGTGATCCGCAACGTTGCCAACGGCTACATGATCCTTACGGTGGCGCTGTCGCTGGGGAACCTGCTCAACGCCATCGGCGATGTTTACGAACGCCTCGATCCGGTCCGCGCGCGCAACAAGCCCATCAAGGGCTACCTGCAGCTGGTCAAGATCATCGGCTTCATCGTGGCCGGGATTCTCGTCATCGCCGTGCTGGTCGACCGCTCCCCGCTGCTGCTGCTGTCCGGCCTCGGCGCCATGACTGCGGTGCTCATGCTGGTGTTCAAGGACACCATCCTCTCGTTCGTCGCCTCCGTGCAGCTCTCGAGCCACGACATGCTGCGCGTCGGCGACTGGCTGGAAATGCCGGCGCTGAATGCGGACGGCGACGTGATCGACATCGCCCTGCACACGGTCAAGGTGCAGAACTGGGATCGCACCATCACGATGATCCCGACCTGGCGGCTGATCAACGAGAGTTTCAAGAACTGGCGCGGCATGAGCGAGTCCGGCGGGCGGCGCATCAAGCGCGCCCTCTATCTCGACCAGACCTCGGTCCGGTTCCTGACAGACGAGGAGCGCACGAGCCTGAAGCGCTTCGCCCTCATCGACGAGTACCTCGACCGCAAGCGCGAGGAGCTCGAGGAGTACAACAAGGCCCTGCTCGACGCTGGGCGCGACCCGGTCAACACGCGCCGCGTCACCAACCTCGGCACCTTCCGGGCCTACGTCGCCGCCTATCTCGGCCACCACCCGCGCGTGCACCAGGAGATGACCCTGATGGTGCGCCAGTTGCAGCCCGGGCCGACCGGCCTGCCGCTCGAAATCTACTGCTTCACGGCCACCACGGCCTGGGTGGAATACGAGAGCATCCAGGCGGACATCTTCGATCACCTCTACGCCATCCTGCCGGAGTTCGGCCTGCGCGTGTTCCAGGAGCCGAGCGGCGCTGACATGCGTGAAATGCAGGCGAAATACCGCGAAACGGAGGGTTGATCGCGTCGCCACCGTGACGGCACTGTCTGCGCATACCGCAGGAGTGCCGAAGATGCGCCAAAACAACCCCGATCCTCGTGAAGAGCGTTACCAGACCTGGGAAGGCCAGGGCGTGCGGCTGGACATCGTCGCGACGCAACTCCGGGATGGCCGCTGGAACCTGGCCGTCATCAACGAGCGCGGTGTCCATTCGATCTGGTACGAGTCGTTCGCGAGCGCGGAGGTTGCGTTCGAGGTCGCCCTGAAGGCGATCGAGGAGGAGGGCATCGAGGAGTTCGTGAGCATCGAGGGGTTCGACTACCTGGACGATTAGACATCCCGCGCAGGACGCCGCTGGCCTCCTCGCCAATGCTGGCTTATCCTGTCGCGCGAGTGGGGACATCACCGGACGCCGGCCTGGGACGGGAGGCATGGGAGGCAGTCACGTGCAGGTTTCGCCGCGTTTCAGGACCACGACCATCTTGGGGTTCGCTTGCATGCTGGGCTGGCTCTGCTGGTCCGCGGCGCAAGCCGAACCGCCGGTAGAGCCCGTCCCGATGCTGAACGTCACGGCCGGACGGGTCGGCGTCTTCGACAACATTGACGATCCCTATCGTGTCGGACTGGAATATCGATTTCGCCCGTTCGGGCGCTGGCAGCTGATTCCCGCCGTGGGCGCGGCGTTTGCGCAAAACGACGCCTTTTTCGTGTACACGGACTTGCGCAAGGACGTCTGGCTCAGCTCGCGCTGGGTGCTGATTCCCAGTTTCGGCGTCGGCCTGTTCGATGACGGCAGGGACGTGCAACTGGGGCATACCGTAGAGTTCCGCTCCGGCCTCGAGCTGGCTTACAGATTCAAGGAGCAGTGGCGCATCGGACTCGCGCTGTTTCATCTCTCCAACGGCGGCCTCGCCGACAAGAACCCGGGCACGGAAGCCCTGGTGCTTTCGCTTTGCATTCCGATGCAGGACCGCTAGCGCTACGCCGCCACGTCAGACGTCTTCGGATCTGTCGTGGATAGCGCTTCGGCTGATGGCTGCGCCCACGGGATCGACGCGGGATCGAAGCCGTTGGCCAGCGTGGGCTTGACGATCTGGAAGTACGGCGAAACGTCGAAGTCGCGCGGCGTGAACAGCGTGTGGTGCCGGATATGAAAGATCTCCTGCTCCGAGTACCCGCGCCAGCTATCCATCGAGCGCTGGTACTCGACCTCCGGCAGGATTGGGTAGTTGACCGACTGGAACGCGGAGGCAATCAGCGACGAGCAGATTGCGCGCGTCGGATCGCCGCTGCCGAATGAAATCATCCGGCGGCGCCAGCGCTGCGGCACCGGCGGGGTCGGCACCAGGTACCGTGCCAGGTCGAAGATGTTCTTGAGATCGTACTGATGACCGAGCCGCTCCATGGCGTACCCGACGACAGCCTCGATCTGTGCCTCGCTGAGTCCGACGGGCCGACAGATCCGCGTGTGCATGTCCGCGTAGAACTGCAGCGGCATGACACGCACGCCCTCGCTGACGTCGGCCTCCACGAACAGGTGGCCCGTATCGCTGGCCGCGTGTGGGGGCGTGGCATCGCCGACATACAGTGCCGCGTGGGACCAGGTCGACTGCGTTAGATAGCGGATTGCGGTGGCGAACCGGCTGGTGCCTTCCACCAGCAGCACGTCGCCCTTGCGGAGCGTGGCCGCGAGGCGGGAAGCGGAACTCGTGGCGACGCTGAGCGCGCGATCGCGCGGATTTGCCAGGTAAGCGGCAAGCCAGCGACCCAACCGAGCTCTGAAGAACGCCATGGGTACAAATTCCCCTGCCGATGGACGCGGATGGACTCTCCTCGAGAGTGGGGTGTCTGACCGTCCACTGGTCGCGCAGGTTCCCGCGGCAATGCAGGGCGCGATTTCGTGGCCGCACCTGTAATAAATCGACAGTGTCGAGCGTCTATGTTCTTGTGGCGGACTTGGACGCGGGTCCGCTCCGCACGTGCCATCCAGCGACCCGGGACCCTCTTCAATGCGCGATGAAAGAATTAGCATTTGTGAGCTGGCGCCGCTGGGCAGCCGGCTGGCCCGATGGTTGCCCATCGTCAGCCCGCCGGTCGACCGGTTGCTCGGCATAGCAGCGATCGACGATCTCTACCGGCGCAGCCAGCTGGCCGCCCTCCCACCGCTCGAGTTCTCCAGTGCAGCACTGGCGACGCTCGATGTCTCGGTCGATCCGGTGCGAACGGTGGCTGGCGCCGGGATTCCGGCCGAGGGTCCCGTGATCATCGTGTGCAACCATCCGTTCGGCGCGATCGAGGCGCTGGTCCTGGCGGATGCACTGCGCGGTGTGCGCTCCGACGTCCGGTTCCTGGCCAATGCCGGCTTGCGTGTATTCCGCGAACTCCGGCCCGTGCTGATCCCGACCAACCCGCTGCGGGTGACGCAACAGAACATCGCATCCATCCGGGCTTGCGAGGCGCACCTCGGCGCGGGCGGCGTCCTGGTCCTGTTTCCCGCGGGCAAGGTGTCGTTCCACCAGGCCCACAAGGGCGGCATCACCGACGGGCCGTGGAACCGGCTGGTGGGGCGTCTCGCGCTCGCCACGGGCGCCGCGATCCTGCCGGTCTACTTCCACGGCACGAACAGTCGGGCCTTTCATGCCATGGGCCGGCTCTGGGACCGGTCCAAGCTCCTGATGCTGCCCCGCGAGCTGCTGCGCCAGCGGGGCCGCACGGTGCGGTATTGCGCTGGCCGGCCGATCGCGGCAACGGCCTGGCGCCACATGGACGCCGTCGAACTGACGCGCTATGCGCGCCTGATGACCTACGCCCAGGCGGATGCCCCGGTGGCCGCGCCGCAGGTCGCGTCGGCGCCGGCAGCCGCACCGCTGGCGCCGCATGGCGATGCCGCAGAGATCGAGCGCGAGCTGGATGCGCTCCCGCCGCGACAGCGATTGCTGGACTTCAAGCACTTCTCCGTGGCCTATGCGAGCGCCAGGCAGATTCCAGTGTTGATGGAAGAGATCGCGCGGGAGCGGGAGCGCGTGTTCCGCATGCATGATGAAGGCAGCGGCCAGCCGGTGGATACCGACGCGTTCGACCAGACCTACGTGCAGCTGCTCGTCTGGGATCGCGAAGGGCATGGGTTGGTGGGCGCCTACCGCATGGGCCGCACCGACCGGTTGCTTGCCGCGTCGGGCGCCGACGGCCTGTACCTGTCGCGCGTTTTCGAGTTCGCGCCAGGGTTTCACGAGGCGGCGCGGCCCGCGCTGGAACTCGGCCGGTCGTTCATCGTGCCGGAGCACCAGCGCAGCTTCCATGGCCTGTACCTGCTCTGGCAAGGCATCGGCCGCTACCTCGCGCTACACCCCGATTACCGCCGCCTGTACGGCACGGTATCGCTGTCGAGGCAGTATGATCCGCGCGCCGTCGCGATGCTTTGCGACGCGGTCATTGCACCCTCGCCCGCGGTGCGCGCGCGCGTTCCCCTGCGCGGTCCGTCGTCCGGCGAGTGGCAGGATTTCCGGCGGCACGTCGGACGCCCGGATCTGGCGACCCTCAGCGCCATCGTGCGCGGGCTCGACGCGGAGGGCAAGGACCTGCCCGTGCTGCTGCGGCACTATATGAAACTCGGCGCGAGCTTCCATTGCGTCGGCGTGGACCCGAACTTCAACGACACGCCGGGGCTGCTGCTGTCAGTCGACGTGCCGGCCCTCGAGCGGAAGACGCTGGCGACCTTTCTCGGCACCTCGGCGGAGCTTTACCTGGCGCACAACCCCATGGAGTCCGAATGACGATGCCGACCGGCCTGTTAAACAAGACAACCGAGATCGTCACAACGCTGTCCGCCGGCCGTGAACTTGCGGGGCGCCTGCCCGCCGGCGCATACCGGGCCGGAGCGGACCAGAACGGCAGCGGATCGATCGGTGCGCACCTGCGTCACATACTGGATCATTATGTGAATTTCCTGGGCGGGCTCGCGTCCGGCCGGATCGACTACGATGTGCGCCGCCGTGGCACGGTCGTCGAGCAGGACCCGGCGGCCGCGATCGAAGCGATCGACGGGATTTGCGCCAGGATGGGCGAACTGGCGCCCGTCAGCGCTTCGATGCCGCTCAAGGTTCGCGTATCCGCCGATGGCAGTCTGCCCGGCCACTGGGCCGCGAGTTCCGTGTTGCGTGAACTCGACTTCCTGCTCAGTCACACGATCCACCATTACGCGATCGTGGCGATGCTGTGCGGGCGCGTCGGGGTGTTCGTTGACCCGAATTTTGGCATGGCGCCCGCGACACGGCAGTACCTGGCGTTGCTGGCGATCCGAGAGGCCGGTTGATTGGTGGACGGCATAATAAATGCCCGAGGCGGTGTGATCATGTCTACGATGCTCAAGCAGTTTTGTCTCGTCACCGTTCTCTCACTGGCGGCGGCCGGCGCCGCCGCGGAAAATGTCGTCACCGCGGGCGAGGCCAATCCGGCGCTCGGCGGCTATAGCCCGGTATCGTATTTTGAGCACGGCGAGCCGCGGCTCGGGTCCCCGGAATACCAGGCGACCCATGACGGGTCGGTCTATTACTTCACCAGTGCCGAGCAACTCGAACGCTTCCTCGAGAATCCGGCCGCGTATGCGCCCGCGTTTCCGCATCACTGTCCCTACAACCTTGCCCTGGGCCGCGCCGCCGCGATCGACCCGACCAACTTCCGGATCGTGGGCGGCCAGCTGCTGATCTTCCATCGCTCGGAGGAAATGGACGGCCTGCAGAAATGGAACGGCCATGATGCCGACGAACAGGAGAAATTGCTGGAGCGCGCGCGAGGCAATTTCAAGCTGCTCAGGTTCTGAGAAGATGAGAAAAAAGGAAAACCGATATGAAGCATGCACTATCCACGCCCGGCCCGCTGCAGTTCTGCCTTGCGGCGACTTTGCTGGGCGCGCTGCTCCTGTCCGCGGGTGACGCGATGGCGCAGCGCAGCTGGGATACGGACATTATTCGTGACACGTTCGGCTATGGGGGCGATACGCCGAGCGATGTGCCCTGGGAAGAATTGATGCAGGGCTGCGGCGAGCGGGATTGCATCCCCTCGATCGACGAGCCGCGCTTCGTAGCGGCCGATGCAGCCGACTTCCTCGGCGACGAGGATATCGTGATGGCCGTCGAGCTGGGTGGCCACGCGCGTGCCTACCCGGTGGCCATTCTCAACTACCACGAGATCGTGAACGACGTGATCGGCGGGCGTCCGGTGGCGGTCACCTACTGCCCACTGTGTGGTTCGGGGCTGGTGTTCGAGCGCACCTTCGACGGCGACGCCGTGGAATTCGGGGTGTCGGGCCTGCTGCGCAACAACGACCTGGTGCTGTACGACCGGGCCAGCGAGTCGCTCTGGCAGCAGATCACGGGGTGGGCGTTCGCTGGTCCGAAACGCGGCGAAACGCTCAAGACGATCCCGGTGGCGATGACCCGCTGGGGAACCTGGAAAGCAGCGCACCCGGATACGAGCGTGCTCTCCATCGACACGGGCTTCGACCGGCCCTACGCGAACAAGACGCCCTACGGGGATTACGACAGCAGCGAGCGGCTGCTGTTTCCGGTCGCGCTGGACCGCCGCCTGCACCCCAAGACCGTCGTCTATGGCGTGGAGGCCGGGGGCGCATCGTTTGCCGTCACTGAGCGCGCGCTCGAGGCGGCGGGCCGCATCGAGCAAGCTGGCGCGCCGGGCGTGCAATGGACGCTGGCGGAGTCCGGCCAGGTCGAGGCCAGGCGACTGGACAACGGCGAGCCGCTCGTGGCACACCGCATGTTCTGGTTTGCCTGGTTCAGCTTTCACGTCGAGACGGCGGTGCACGATCTTGAGACTGAAGAGTGAATTCGAGTTCTGGCGCAGCTTGATCGTGGGTGATGGCACGATGCTGGCGTCGTTACGGCAACAGGTGAGGCGCAATCTCGTCGCCATCATCAGCCTGGTCCTCGCCCTGCTGAGCCTGTCTTACAACACCTGGCGCAACGAGGTGACCGAGCACAACCGGAATGTGCGCCAGGCGGGCTTCGAGATCCTCGTGACCCTGGGCGAGGTGCACCAGATCGTATTTTTCCGGCACTACGACCAGGACGAGGTCCGCGGCAATCCGCGGCTCGGCTGGGCGAAGGTCCTGCTGATCGCCGATCTCGCCGCGATCATGCCGCCGCCGGTCGCGGGGGCCGCCAACTCGCTCACCGCGACCTGGGGGGCGGACTGGGCGGCGCTGGGCAAGGACGAGCAGGCGGCACAGCGCGTGTCCCGGGCGGTGGACGAAGTGCGCGAGGCCACCCTTCAATCGCTGTCCGTATTGAGATGACGGGATTCTCCACCAACAAGCTCCAAGGTAATGACATGAACGCGATTCCCGAAACAGACGCACTGGCGCAGGTCCGTCATTACTACGGCGAAGTCCTTAAATCGAGCGGCGACCTGAAGACCGGCGCCTGCTGCGCCACGGAGACGCTGCCGTCGTCCCTGCGGAGCCTGCTCGGTAATGTGCACGCAGAAGTGCGGGACCGTTTCTACGGCTGCGGCGCCCCGCTGCCGCCCGTGCTGGACGGCGCCGTGGTGCTCGACCTGGGCTGCGGCTCCGGGCGCGACTGCTACCTGCTGTCACAGCTCGTGGGCGAGCAGGGCGAAGTGGTCGGTGTCGACATGACCACGGAGCAGCTGGCCGTCGCGCGCCGGCACCTGGGCTGGCACATGGACCGCTTCGGCTACGGCCGGCCGAATGTGCGCTTCATCGAGGGCTTCGTCGAGGACCTCGGCGCCGCGGGAATCGCCGACAACAGCGTCGACCTGGTGGTCTCGAACTGCGTGATCAACCTGTCGCCGGACAAGGGTTGCGTGTTCGCCGAGATGCTGCGCGTGCTGAAGCCCGGCGGCGAGTTCTATTTCTCGGATGTGTTCGCCGACCGACGCATTCCCCCGGCGTTGCGCGACGACCCGGTGCTGCGCGGCGAGTGTCTCGGCGGCGCGTTGTACGTGGAGGATTTCCGCCGGCTGATGGCCGAGGCGGGGTGCCCTGACGTCCGCGTGGTGAGTTCGAGCCCGGTGCCGCTGCTGGACGCCGAGGTCGAGCGCAAGATCGGTTTCGTCCAGTTCCGCTCGCTGACGGTGCGTGGCTTCAAGCTGCTGCTCGAGGATCGTTGCGAGGACTATGGCCAGGTCGCCACCTACCTGGGCACGGTCGAGGGCCAGCCGCACGCTTTCGTGCTGGACGATCACCATCGCTTCGAGTGCGGGCGCCCGATGACGATCTGCGGAAACACCGCCGACATGCTCTCCGGCACGCGCTATGCGGCGCATTTCCGGGTCACGGGCGAGAAGTCGACGCACTTCGGGCTGTTCCCCTGCGGGCCGCTCGCGAGTGGGCCGGTGAAGGATGCGGGGGCGGGCAGCTGCTGTTGAAGGGTGCCCGTGCGCGCTCCCAGGTCACGAGCGACGGCATGCCTGGCGGCGATGTGCAGCGCGCTGCCCGCCCTGCTGTTGAGCGCGGTCGCGCAGGCCGGGCTGCAGTTTCATTGGCAGGATGCGTTCACGGTCCAGGAACAGGCCAAGCTGCGCGCGTGGATCGAGGAAACGCATGCGGCGCTCCAGGATCTGGTGGGGCCCATGCCGTTCGACGTGCACGTCTTCATGCATCGCCGCGATGGCGCGTCCGAGCCCGTCCCCTGGGCGAACACGCAGCGCTCGCGGTCGCAGGGCGTGCATTTCCATGTCGATCCGCGCTACCCGCTGGCATCGTTTCGCCGTGACTGGACTGCGGCCCACGAACTCAGCCACCTGGTCCTGCCTTATCTCGGTACCCGGCACGCCTGGTTCTCGGAGGGCTTCGCCAGTTACCTGCAGTACCAGGTGATGCACGCCCAGGGCGTGTTGTCGGCGCAGTCGGTGGCGCGGCGCTACCGGCGCAATCTCGAGCGCGCCGCGCGTAGCTATCCATATCCGTCTCAGCCCTTTGCGCGAGCCGCGCCCCGGCTGCGGGCCGAGGGCAAGTATCCCACGATGTACTGGGGCGGGGCGGTGTATTTCCTGCAGGTGAATGAGGTGCTGCAGCATCGGTCGGGGCTCGATCTGCGCGGCGTCCTGCGCGACTATGTCGCCTGCTGTCACGAGCGGCGCAGCAGCCTGCCGGCGCTGGTCGCGGAGCTGGACCGGGTCGCGGGATCCGATGCGTTCAGTCGCGAGTTGCGGAAGTTCGAGGCCACGCCGGGATTCCCGCGTTACGGGCATCTCGAGCTTCGGCCCAGGTAGTCACTGCGCAGCTGCGGCGCGGCGCGCAGCAAAATATTTCCAGACGTCGACGATATCGAAGGCAAGCGATACTGCGATCGATGCTGCGAGCGCGGCCAGGTAGGCCTGGAATTCGCCCGCGGCACCGGGAATGGAGGCGAGCAGGTACGGGAGCAGCCCGATCCAGAGGACATGCCCGAGGCCGAGGATCTTCTCGAAGCCGAAGCGGGCGTACAGCGCCATCATCAGCAGCGCTGAAAGCAGGAACGTCACGAGGACGAGCCTCGCCAGGGGCTCTTCCCAGTAACGCAGGCTGAACAGGTTGACAGCCACGAGGAAGGTCACCCAGGCGGGGACCCATAGGGGCTGCCGCAACAGGTCGACGAAGAAGCCCAGGGGGTTGTTCATCGCGCGTGGCTCCCTCAGTCCTTGCTGAGCAGGAACTGCAGCAGGTTGTCCTGGAAGTTGATGTTCGTCGCGAGCCGGTCGTGGCCCTCGCACAGGAAGATCGACCCGGCGACAGGGAAGAAGCTGTACGGATGGCGCGGCACGGCCGGATCGAGGGTCTCTCGCGCCAGCAGGGACGCCTTGGTGACGCGCTGGTCGCCCGGCTCCAACATCAGGCGATCGTAGTCCACGCCCGGCATCGGCGCGCGAATATCTCTGGGCCGCAGCCTCACCACCGACTCGCCGCGCACTTCCTCGACGACGATGCGCGCGGGCGTGAGATGGCAATCGCCGCCGAATGTGGCCATGGTCCAGGGCACGCGGTCCAGCGGGATGGTCAATGACCAGACGAAGCGCCGTGCTCGCTCGAGCTTGCGATAGAACGCCGCCTCCAGGACTGCGAGATGCGCATCGGCCTCGGCGTCCGACTCGAAGGATCCGCGGATACGCTGCCGCACCTGGGGATCGAAGATCGACCACTCGAAGCGGCGCCAGATCTCGATGTCGAACACGTCCCGGCGCAGCGGCTCGCCCTCGTGACTGAGGACCCAGTCATTGAGTGGGTGGGGAAACAGCTGGTACAGGCTGGGAAACGTCGCCATGACCTCCGGCTGGATGCGCCGGAGGCCCACGCGCTCGCCGACGATGAACGCGTGCAGTGAGCTCACGGAGCCGAGGTTGGGCGTCCCGAGCAGGGCGAGGCGACGCACCCGGCCTTCACCCCGATAGGTCAGCGGAAAATCGTTGCTCTCGAGCACGTCCGTCGGGCCGTACCGCATGTAATAACGTGCGACCAGGCCGCCCATGCTGTGCGCAATGATGTCCACTTGCAGGTCCGGATCGTCGTGATCGATCCGGATCTGCTCGATCAGCTGGTCGAGGGCCGCCACGGCGCGCAGGTTGTCGTGGCGCCAGTCGTAGGGGAACTCGTAGAAATATCGGCGCCCCGGTTCGGCCCTCGTCCCCGGCACGCCGCGCTGGTAGCGCCCGGCGGTCTCGAGCACGCGGATGATGGAGGCGTAATAGTCACGACCTGCGACCCGGTCGGTGAGGCCGCGCGCAACCAGGTCATCATCCATGGGCTCGAGCGTGCGGGGGTCGACGGCCAGCGCGAGCCCGTCACGCGCGGCCAACAAAGGACGCAAGCCCTTGCCAGGCCAGTGCTCGACCCCGTCGGCATCGACCAGCCGCGAACCCATGACGCCCGGGATGAGGATCACGGGAGGCTGGTGCGGCGCCGCGCCGCTGCTCAGGTAAAGGCGTTCCAGGTCCGGTGCGAGCCGGGTCGCACAGCCCGCCAGGACCAGCACACCCAGCAGCCAGGCGCGTTTCACACCTTGTAACCCTCGACTTCCGCCTCGCTGTACGCGACACCCAGGCCGAGCGCGATGCGGTTGACGAAATTGAAGTACGCCACGATCAGGTTGACCAGCAGGATATCGTCGTCGGCCAGCCCGGCCTCGCGCAGCGCCATGACGTCGGCCTCCGTGACCTCGTGCGGCGTGCTGGTGAGCTTGATGGCGTATTCGACCAGCGCGCGCTCGGCCGGCGGGAGAAATGGCTGCAGCGCATTCTCGCGCAGCGCGGCCAGTTCCGCTGCGTCGCGCACGTAGCGGCCGAGCGCCTCGGCGTGGTGGGCGACGCAATAGGCGCAGCGATTGGCCTGCGAGACGGCTACCGCGACCAGTTCGCGCTGGCGCCGGCTGAGGCCGCCCGGCCCGAACAGCAGGCCCATGTAGAGATCGAGATGATGTCTCAGCGCCGCCGGGCGCAGGCTGTGCACCTTCAGGATGTTGGACACCTTGCCGCGCTTCTCGCGCAGCTCCGTGTACAGCTCCGCGATCTCGCCGGCTGCCGTGGCTTCGTCGACTTCGTGGATCCAGCTCATCGTTGCACCGTCCATAGCGTGTCGAGGTCGCGTAGCAGGAACAGGGCCACGCAGGCAGCCAGCATCGGCCAGGCGGCGAAGAACAGGATATTCGGTCCCTCGAAGGGCGCCAGGTACTGGCGGAACGATGACAGTGTCGAGACGGTATGCATGGCCAGCACTGCGCCGTAGGTCCAGGTGCGCCATGCGCCCGCCAGGAAGGCCAGCACGACCAGCAGCTGCAGGGTGCCGAGCACGTAGAACACCGTTTCCCCCAGCCCCGGCATGGCATAGAACGCACCGAACACGCCGGCGGCGTGCTCGGGCCGAACCAGCTTGTCGATCGACCAGACCAGCATCACCACGGCGATGCCGATCCGGAGCAACAGGAGTGAGACGGGCAATCGGTTGGCAGGGCTGGCCATTGGGAAACTCTCCTGGTCCGGCAGGTCAGGTTGAATTCTGTACCAAGCGGTACTAAATTACCAGCCATGAATGCAGGCCGTCCCCTCGAGTTCGATCCGGACGCCGCGCTGGCGGTGGCCATGCGGCTGTTCTGGGCGCAGGGCTACGAGGCCACCTCGCTGCAGGCGTTGCTGGACCGCATGGGCATCGCGCGGAGCAGCTTCTACCAGGCCTTTGGCAGCAAGCGCGAGCTGTTCATGCGCTCGGTCGATCATTACCGCGCGGAGTTGGTTGCGGACCTGCGGGGACAGCTCGCGGCGTCCGGCTCCGGGCTGGAATTCTTGCGCGCCACGCTCGCCTCGGTGGCCGACGATGCGCGGGGCCGGGGAGGTCGCCGAGGCTGCCTGGTCTTCAATTCGGCTGCCGAATTCGGCCAGGCCGACAAGCAGGTAGCCGCCAGGATCGCAGCGAGCATCGATGCGTTCGCAGCCGTGTTCGCCGAAGCCATCCGGCGGTCCCAGCGCGAAGGCGACATCGATCCCGGCAAGGATGCCGAGTTCCTCGGCCGGCACATCGTGTGCGCCATGAGCGGCCTGCGCACGCTCGCCAAGGCCGGCGCTGAGCCGCGCGAAATCCTCGCACTCGCCGAGCTCCCGCTCGCCGCACTGGGCTGACGGGCGGTCGGGCGGACACGGACCACGCCTGGCGCGGGCCATGCCCGCGTGACACGACCCAATCATTCATTCACTGCAACATCATGCAACATCACTGGAGAACCCCATGAAATTCGACGTTTACTCGATCGACAACGCGCCCGAAAAATCCCGCGCCACGCTGGAAGGCGTCAAGCAGGCCTATGGCTTCGTGCCGAACCTGTTCGGCGTCTTTGCCGAGTCGCCGGCCGCCACACAGGCGTATGCGGCCATCGGCAAGGCGCTGCAGAGCGCCGGCCTGAACCCCGTCGAGCAGCAGGTCGTGTTCCTCAGCGTGAGCGCCGAGAACGGGTGCAAGTACTGCGTGGCCGCCCACAGCACTATCGCCAAGGGCGTGAAGATGCCCGACGAGGTGCTGGCGGCCCTGCGCAACCAGGACGACCTGCCCGACGACCGGCTGCAGGCCCTGGCCGCATTCACGCGTGCGGTCATCCAGCACCGCGGCTGGGTCCCCGACGAAGACCTGCAGGCCTTCGTGGATGCCGGCTTCGAGCGGCGCCACGTGCTCGACGTCCTCACCATCATCGCGATGAAAACCTTGAGCAACTACACCAACCACATTGCCGAGACGCCGCTGGACGATGCGTTCTCCGAACAGGCATGGTGAGAGGGTATCGATGAGGAGATCAAAGCCATGAGCAAGCAATCCCCGGCGCCGGCGAGCTATGCTGACCTGCGCGCCGTGTTCATCAACACGACGCTGAAGCGCTCCCCCGAGCCGTCCCACACGGAAACCCTGATGACGGTCTCGCAGGAGATCATGAAGGCGCAGGGCGTCGCCGTTGAGCACATCCGCGCGGCCGACTTCGTCCTCGCGCCCGGCGTGCAGCCCGACATGACCGAGCACGGTTTCGACAAGGACGACTGGCCGGGGATCTTCGCGAAGGTGAAGCGCGCCGACATCCTCGTCATCGGCACGCCGATCTGGCTCGGAGAACGCTCGTCGATCTGTTCCAGTGTGATCGAGCGGCTGTATGCCCAGTCGGCGCAGCTGAATGACAAGGGACAGTACGTCTACTACGGCAAGGTGGGTGGCTGCCTCGTCACGGGCAACGAGGATGGCATCAAGCACGTGGCGATGGGCGTGCTGTACGCCTTGCAGCACCTCGGGTGTACGATTCCGCCCCAGGCCGACGCAGGCTGGATCGGCGAGGCGGGCCCCGGGCCGAGCTACGGCGACCCGCGGGATGACGGCAGCCGGGTCGGGTTCGACAACGAGTTCACGCAACGGAACACGACGTTCATGACCTGGAACCTGCTACACATGGCGCGGCTCCTCAAGGACGCGGACGGCCTCCCGGCCCATGGCAACCAGCGCGCCGAGTGGGATGCCGGGCAACGCTTCGACCATCCGAACCCGGAGTATCGCTAGGCGCCCGCCTGGGTCACCGCCATGAACCAGGATCGCTCCATTCGCGTGCTCCTGGCCGGTCTCTTGCTCGGGCTGTTGTCCGCCTTTGCAAGCCTGCCGCCGCGCGTGGAACAGGCGCCCGAGGCGGCCTTTGCGAGTCCCGCGGCAAATTCGCTGGGCGCGCTGTCCACCGGCGCGGCCAAGGCGCATCCCGGGCAATCCGGCTTCCTGGTGCTCGAGTCGGGCCGCCAGGCCCTGCTGCAGCGAGCCCTGCTGATCGAAGCGGCGGAACGCAGCATCGACGCCCAGTACTACATCTGGAACAGCGACGAGTCGGGCCGCTACCTCGCGTGCCGCCTCTATGCGGCCGCGGAGCGCGGCGTGCGCGTGCGCCTGGTGCTCGATGACATGAACGTGGCGGGGCGCGATTCCGTCATCGCGGCGCTCGATCGTCACCCCCACATCGATATCCGGATTTTCAATCCCTCGCCGAGCCGCGGCGGGATCGGCAAGTGGCTGGCGTTCGCCTCGGAGTTCCAGCGGCTCAACCGCCGCATGCACAACAAGGCGCTGGTGGCGGATGCCGCCTTCGGGATCGTCGGCGGGCGCAATATCGGCGACGAGTATTTCGACCTGCACCCGCAGGCGAATTTCCGCGACCGCGACGTGCTTGCCGCGGGGCCGATCGTGCAGGACATCGCCGCCAAGTTCGACGCGTTCTGGAACAGTCCCCTCGCGTATCCCATCGCGGTCCTCGCGCCGGCGGCTGCGGCGGACGTCGATCCGGTGGCGCTGTTCGCGCAGAACTGCCACCCGGCCAACGAGGCGATCAAGGCCCTGCAGGACGCGACCCGGGATCCCACGGACGTCGCCACGGCCCTGGCAGAAACGCTCGCCGGGCTCACCTGGGCCGACGCCGAGCTGGTGTTCGACCCGCCGGCAACCGGCGATGAAGCGGGCTCGGACGCGCCCCAGCGCAGCGCGCTCGCCCTCGCCGCGCTGGTCGAACAGGCCCGCGAGGAAATCCTGGTCGAGTCGGCGTATCTCATCCTCGGCGACGCGCAACTGGAGCTCGTCGAGGGATTGCGGGGCCGCGGCGTCCGGGTCGCCGCATTGACCAACTCGCTGGCCTCCAACGACCTGACCACCAATCATGCCGGCTACGCGCGGCGCCGCAAGGCAATGCTGGACGCGGGGCTGGAGTTGTACGAGCTCAGGCCCGATGCGGCCGATTGCGTGGTGTGGATCGAGGGGCGGGACGATTGCGGACCCGCGATCGTCGGCCTGCATTCCAAGTCCGCCGTGTTCGACCGCCGCACCCTCTACATCGGCTCGTTCAACCTGAACCTGCGCTCGATCTACCTGAACTCGGAGACCGTGCTCCTGATTCACAGCGCGGAGCTGGCCGGGCAGATCGCCGCGGCGATCGAGCGGGCGCTGGCGCCTGCCAACAGCTGGCGGGTCAGCCGGGGCGCGGACGGGCAGGTGCGCTGGTCGGCCGGCCCGGGACAGGAATGGACGCGCGAGCCGGCGACGGGCTTCTGGCACCGGTTCAAATCGGGGCTGCTCCGCCTGGTTCCCATGGAGAAGTACCTCTAGCCCCGGCAGCAATCGACGGCCCTGCCGTTACACTGTTGACTTCGAAACTAC
>JBLRWH010000022.1:0-34414 GCA_047921395.1 Gammaproteobacteria bacterium | reverse complement strand
GCGCGCAGACGGGCTGGTGTGCTAGAGTCTGCGCCCTCCGGGGCTCCCTGGGGACCTCCAATGGCGCGGTGGCGGAGTGGTTACGCAGCGGCCTGCAAAGCCGTGAACACCGGTTCGATTCCGGTCCGCGCCTCCAATCACCCCCTGTGATACCTTTGCCGGCGGCGTTGCCCGGGTGGCGAAACTGGTAGACGCAGGGGACTTAAAATCCCCCGGCCGCAAGGCCATGCCGGTTCGACTCCGGCCCCGGGCACCAGGTGAAATAAGTTATGAGAAGCACTTCGAAGCGCGGCAGGGTTCTGCCGCTCGCGCTGATACTCTGTTTCGCATCCGTTGCTCATGGCGAACCCGAGCGGGTCCAGCGCGGCAACCTGGTGCTGGAGAATCTCCCGGAAATTCCCGCCGGGGTCACGCAGCGGCTCGAGCAGTACAACAACACCCGCTCAGCCGGACTGGCGAGCTGGCTGCACGATGGCAGCATCCTGGTTGCCACGCGCTTCGCCGAGACCAACCAGATCCACCGGGTCCGGCAGCCGATGGGCGCGCGCCAGCAGCTGACATTTTTCCAGGAACCGGTGACCACCGCGCTGGTGTCCCCGGACCGGTCCCTGCAGGGATTCCTCTATAACCGCGATAGTGGCGGCAACGAGTTTTTCCAGCTGTTCTGGTTCGACTTCGCCAGCGGCGAGAGCCGCCTGCTGACGGATGGCACCTCGCGCAACGCGACACCGAACTGGTCGAATCGCGGCGACCGGTTCGCCTACTCGAGCACGCGCCGCGACGGTCGCAACTACGATATCTATGTCGCCACGCTGGCGGGCGACCACACGACCCACGAGCGCGTATTCGAGGGCAACGGCTACTGGGTGGTGCTCGACTGGGCGCCGGATGACGGCAAGCTGTTGTTGCTCAACTACCGCTCCATTACCGACAGCGAGGTTCACGTCCTGGATCTTGCCAGTGGCGCAACGACCCGGGTCAACCCGCAGGACGAGCCCGTCGGCTATGGCACCAGCGGCAGGTTCGACCGCAGCGGCCGGGGCGTGCACCTCATTCACGACCACGGCTCCGAGTTCAAGCAGCTGCATCACATCGACCTTGAGTCAGGTGCGAGCACGCCGTTGTCGGCCGGAATTCCCTGGGACGTGAGCCAGGTCACGATTTCCCCCGACCGCGAGCGTCTCGCCTTCGTGACCAACGAAGGCGGCCAGTCCGGGCTGCACCTGCGGGACCTGAAGCGCGACCGTCCGCTCACCGGCCCCGAGCTCCCGGTCGGGCTGATCCCGACCCTCGCGTTCAGCCACGATGGCAGCGCGCTGGCGATGACGCTCAACACCACCCAGTCGCCGAGCGACCTGTTCGTCTACGAACTCCGTGACCGAAAGCTCACCCGCTGGACCGAGAGCGAGGTCGGCGGGCTCGATACCTCGAAGTTCCCGACGCCGGAGCTGGTCAGTTTTGCCAGCTTCGACGGGCTGGAGGTGCCCGCCTGGGTCTACCGGCCGCGCGGGGAAGGTCCCCACCCGGTGATCGTGAACATTCACGGCGGACCCGAGGCGCAGGCCGTGCCGGCATTCAGCTCAGCCCTGGCCTACTGGGTCAACGAGCTCGGCGCAGCCGTGATCAGCCCGAACGTGCGCGGCTCCAACGGCTATGGCAAGACCTACCTGCAACTCGACAACGGCGCCCTGCGGGAGGATTCGGTCAAGGATATCGGCGCGCTGCTGGACTGGATCGAACTGCAGCCCGATCTCGACGCGGACCGCGTCATCGTCTTCGGCGGGTCCTACGGGGGCTACATGGTGCTGGCTTCGCTGGTGCACTACGACGCGCGGCTGCTGGGCGGCCTCAGCATCGTGGGCATCAGCAACTTCGTGACCTTCCTGGAGAACACGGAGTCCTACCGCCGCGACCTGCGCCGCCTGGAATACGGCGACGAGCGTGATCCGGAGATGCGGGCGCTGCTGGAGCGCATTTCGCCGCTGAACAATGCCGGGCAGATCCGCTCCCCGCTGTTCGTGGCGCAGGGTTACAACGACCCGCGCGTTCCTTACACCGAGTCGGAACAGATCGTGAAGGCGGCGAGGGAAAACGGCGTGGACGTCTGGTACATGCTCGCCATGGACGAGGGCCACGGCTTCGCGAAGAAGCAGAACCGGGACTATTTTTCGGCCGCCACAGTGATGTTCTTCCAGAGCCTGTTCGAGGCCAAGCAGGACTGAGAGAGCAGGGGCCCGGGCGTCTTGCGCGACACCCGGGCCCGGCAATTCATGACTTGCCGTAACCGATCGACTTCAGCGCATCGGTGACCTCGTCGAGGATGACGGGATCATCGATCGTCGGCGGGACGCGGTACTCCTGTCCATCCGCGATCTTGCGCATCGTCGCACGCAGCACCTTGCCCGAACGGGTCTTGGGCAGCCGGTCCACGATCGCGACCTTCTTGAACGACGCCACCGGGCCGATGCGGTCGCGCACCATCTTCACGAGCTCGGCCTTGATCTGCTCATGCGAGTGGCTGACGCCCGACTTGAGCACCACCAGCCCGACGGGCAGCTCGCCCTTGAGCTCGTCATGCGCGCCGATGACCGCGGCCTCGGCGACGTCCTGGTGGGCCGCCAGCACTTCCTCCATCGCGCCGGTCGAGAGTCGGTGGCCCGCCGTGTTGATGATGTCGTCGATGCGACTCATGATCCAGAGGTAGCCGTCCTCGTCGCGGTAACCCGCGTCGCCGGTCAGGTACCAGCCCGGCTGGGCGCTCAGGTAGGAATCGATGTAGCGCTGGTCGTCGCCCCACAACGTCGGCAGGGTGCCCGGCGGCAACGGGAGGCGGATCATGATGCTGCCGATGTCGCCGTCGGGGACTTCCTTGCCGTCGTCGCCGAGCACGCGCACGTCGTAGCCGGGCACCGCCCGCGTCGGCGAGCCGGGCTTGATCGGCAATTGCTCGATGCCAAGGCAATTGGCCGCGATGGGCCAGCCGGTCTCCGTCTGCCACCAGTGGTCCACGACGGGGATGGCCAGTTTCTCGGAGGCCCAGCCCAGGGTATCCGGGTCGCAGCGCTCGCCGGCGAGAAACAACGCCCGCAGCTTGCTGAGATCGTAACGCTTGATGAATTCGCCGTTGGGATCGTCGCGCTTGATGGCGCGGAATGCCGTCGGCGCGGTAAACATCACGCTGACGCCGTACTCGGCGATGACACGCCAGAATGCGCCGGCATCGGGCGTGCCGACGGGCTTGCCTTCGTACATCAGGGTCGTGCAGCCGTGGAGGAGGGGGCCGTACACGATGTAGCTGTGCCCCACCACCCAGCCGACATCCGAGGCGGCCCAGAACACCTCGCCCGGAGCGACACCGTAGACATTGGACATGCTCCAGGCCAGCGCGACCGCGTGCCCCCCGTGATCCCGCACGACGCCCTTCGGCACCCCTGTCGTGCCGGAGGTATAAAGAATGTACAGCGGGTCGGTCGCGGCAACGGAGACGCAGTCCGCCGGCGCACTCTCCGCCTCGAGCTCGGCCCAGTCGACGTCGCGGCCGGCCTTCAGGTCCGAGGACGCCTCGGGACGCGCGAAGATGACGCAGTTCGCCGGCTTGTGGGCGGCGATCTGGATGGCCTCGTCGAGCAGCGGCTTGTAGGGAATGACGCGGCTCCCCTCGATGCCGCAGGATGCCGAGAGGATGACCTTCGGCTTCGCGTCGTCGATGCGCGTCGCGAGTTCCCGTGAGGCAAACCCGCCGAACACCACCGAGTGGATCGCCCCGATCCTCGCGCAGGCCAGCATGCCGATCACGGCCTCCGGGATCATGGGCATGTAGATGATGACGCGGTCGCCGCGCTCCACGCCCATCGCGGCCAGCCCCCCGGCGAGGCGGGCGACCCGGTCGCGCAGCTGGGCATAGGTGTAGCTCGCCTTCGTGCCGGTCACCGGGCTGTCGTAGATCAGCGCCGCCTGGTCCCCGCGCCCGCCCTCGACATGCCGGTCCAGGGCGTTGTAACAGGTGTTCAGGGACGCGCCTTTGAACCAGCGATACAGCGGGGCCGCGCTATCGTCGAGCACCTTGTCCCACGGCTTGTCCCAGTGAATGGCGCGCGCCGCCTCCGCCCAGAAGGCCTCGGGCTCCTCGATGGATTTGCGGTAAGTTTCTTCGTATCCCATTGTCGTCCCCTTGCTGCAGCTGTGCCTCGATCATGCCGGGCTATCGCATTGCGGGCCGCCCGGATGCCTTCTGTCTTTTCGGGGAGTGTATACTGCGCGGCGCCCGGAAGCCGACTCCCGGGCCCCCGGATCGGCGATGGCGCCGCACTCCCGGCGGGAAGATCCATGTCCAGGAGGGAGAGCTGCCTTGCCAGCAAGATCGACCCAAGCGCAAGAATTCGACCCGCGGTGCACCACATGAGTGCCGCCGAGGGTGCCGGCGCGGCCCTGCTGGAAGGCAAGGGACTCGAACTCTGGCGCGGCGAGCGGCGGCTGTTTTCCGGCGTCAATTTCGAACTGCGCGCCGGCGAACTGCTCCATATCGTCGGACCCAACGGCTGCGGCAAGACCAGCCTGCTGCGCGTGCTGTGCGGCCTCACGCTGCCGGAAACGGGCGACGTCTACTGGCGCAGCAAGAAAGTGCAGCGCAACCGCGCGGATTTCCACGCCAGCACCTGTTACCTGGGGCATCGCGAGAGCCTCAAGGCCGACCTGACGGCGGAAGAGAACCTGGTATTCCAGCTTGGCCTGCGTGCCTGGCTGAGCGCGGCCGACATCCATGCCGCGCTCGACAAGGTCGGGCTGACCAAGCAGCGCGGCGTGCCAGCGAGAAGTCTCTCGGCCGGGCAGAAACGGCGCGTGTCGCTGGCCCGCGCCCTGGCCAGCGGCGCCAAGCTTTGGGTCCTCGACGAACCCTATACGAACCTCGACGTGGCAGGCCGCGAACTGGTGGACCAGATGATGGGCGAGCACCTCGAGCGCGAGGGGCTCGTCCTGCTGGTCGCGCACCAGGCCCACGGCGTCGCCGCCGGGGTGACGCGCCGACTGGAGCTCGGCTGATGGAGTGGCCGGGTCTCGGGGCCGCATTCTGGCTGCAGCTGACGCGCGACCTGCGCCTGGCCTTCCGGCACATGGGCCAGGCGGCCAATCCGCTGATGTTCTTCGTCATGGTGACGACGCTGTTCCCGCTGGCGCTGAGCCCGGCGCCTGAACTGCTCACCGCCATCGCCCCGGGTGTGATCTGGGTCTCGGCCCTGCTGGCCTCCCTGCTGGCCGCCGAGAGCCTGTTCCGCCAGGACATCGAGGACGGCACGATGGAACAGCTCGCGCTGTCTCCCCAGCCGCTGTCGTTGCTGTTGCTGGGCAAGACGGCCGCACACTGGCTCATGACGGGCCTGCCACTGGTGCTGATGGCGCCGATCGTCGGCCACGCGTTGTTCCTGCCCGCCGAGGCGGTGCCTGCAACCATGCTGGCGCTGCTGCTGGCCACCCCGGTGCTGAGCCTGGCGGGAGCCGTCATGGCCGCCCTGACCGTCGGCCTGCGGCGCGGTGGGGGACTGTTGTCGCTCCTGATCCTGCCGATCGTGATGCCGGTGCTGATCTTCGGTGCGCGCGCAACGGACATGGCGGCGCAGGGTCTCGACGTGACGGGCGTGATGTACCTGCTCGCGGCGGTGCTGCTGCTGGCCATCAGCCTGGCCCCCGCGGGGATGGCGGCGGCAATGAGAATCAGCCTCGATTAGGCTCGCGTCACCCGGCAAATCAGCAGATAATTGTCCCCCTGTGGTACTCGGCCCGGCGCGTGGAGAGCATTTCGACCCGCCGCGCATGAGTATTCGTCGCAATTGAGACTCGTTCTACTTGGTTGTTAAATAGCCGCCCATGTGGGAATTCATACATAAGTTTGGTTCGCCGCCCCATTTCTGGCGGCTGTCGGAAACCATGGTGCCATGGTTTGCGTGGATTGCGCTGGTGCTCATCGTGGTGGGCACCGTGGGCGGGCTCTGGATCGCCCCGCCGGACTACCAGCAGCAGGACGCGTTCCGCATCATTTACTTCCACGTGCCCAGCGCGTGGCTGTCGCAGTTCGGCTACGTGGTCATGGCCACCGCCGCTGCGGTCGGCCTGGTCTGGCGCATCAAGCTGGCCCACGCGGTAGCCGCGGCGTGCGCGCCCATCGGGGCGTCGTTCACGGCCGTCGCGCTCGCCACGGGCTCGATCTGGGGCAAGCCCATGTGGGGCACCTGGTGGGTCTGGGATGCGCGGCTCACTGCGACTCTCGTGCTGCTGTTCCTGTATTTCGGCTACATGGCGCTGCGGGCGGCCATCGATGACGAGAACCGGGCAGACCGCGCCAGCGCGCTGCTGGCGATCATCGGCGTCATCAACATCCCGATTATCAAGTACTCGGTCGAGTGGTGGAACACGCTGCACCAGCCCGCCACGATCTCCAAGCTGGGCAAGCCGGCGATGGAGCCGTCCATGCTGATCCCGCTGCTGGTGATGTGGCTGGGATTCACGTTTTTCTTCTTCGCAGTGCTCATGGTGCGCACGCGCGGCGAAATATTGACGCGAGAGCGGAACAAAAAGTGGCTCCGCGATGTCATCGGGAGAGACTGATCTTGGAATTCCTGACTTTCGGAAAATACACATGGTACGTCTGGGCGAGCGCCGCGCTGACGTTCGTTGTATTGATTGCAAATGTCTTCATGGCGCGCCGTCGCCTGCAATCGCGTATTGAAATGGCCCGCCGCAGGCTGGCCGCAGAGGAGGTCTGAATGAAATCCCGCCATCAGCGTCTGTTTGCCATCGGCCTGGTCCTGGCCGGAGTCGGCCTGGGCGCGACGTTCCTTCTCAAGGCCATGAACCAGAACATCCTGTACTACTACAGCCCGACGCAGCTGGAAGCGGGCGAGGCGCCCGAGGACCGGCGCTTCCGTGTCGGCGGACTCGTGGTCGACAACTCGATCACGCGCACCGACGGCACCATGGAAGTCCGCTTCACGCTGACCGACGAGGCCCACATGATCCCGGTGGTCTACACGGGCATCCTGCCGGACCTGTTCCGCGAGGGGCAGGGCATCATCGCGCACGGCCGCATGGACGGTAAGGAATTCGTCGCCGACGAGATCCTCGCCAAGCATGACGAGAACTACATGCCGCCGGAAGTTGCGGCCTCGCTCGACCACACGCGCGAGCAGCAGGAAGGCTACGGAGCGGGCAAGTGATACCCGAGCTTGGCCACGTAGCGCTTGCGTTGGCGCTCTGCCTCGCCGTCGCGCAGGCGTTTTTCGGTCTCGCCGGGCCGATCTTCAAAAAGCCGGGCTGGAGCGCCGCCGCCAAACCCGTATCGATCGGCCACTTCGTGTTTGTCTGCATTGCGTACGCTGCCCTAACGCAGGCGTTCATCGTGCATGACTTCTCCGTCGCCTACGTGGCGAACCACTCGAACTCGCAGCTGCCGCTCATGTACCGGATCTCGGGCGTGTGGGGCGGTCACGAGGGCTCCATGCTGCTATGGATACTCATGCTGGCGACCTGGGGCGCGCTGCTCAGCGTGTTCACGCGCAGCATTCCGTTGGAGACGGCGGCGAAGGTCATCGGCGTGATGGGGGTCGTGAGCATCGCCTTCATGTGGTTCACGCTCGCCACGTCGAATCCCTTCGACCGGCTGATACCGGCGGCGCTTGACGGCCGCGACCTGAACCCGCTGCTGCAAGATCCCGGCTTGGTGATCCATCCGCCGATGCTCTACATGGGCTATGTCGGCTTCGCCGTCGCATTCTCCTTCGCGATCGCGGCCATGATCGAGGGTAAGCTGGACAACCAGTGGGCCCGCTGGATCCGGCCCTGGACGGCCGCCGCGTGGGCGTTCCTGACGATCGGCATCGCCTTGGGCAGTTGGTGGGCCTACTACGAGCTTGGCTGGGGCGGCTGGTGGTTCTGGGACCCGGTCGAGAACGCCTCGTTCATGCCGTGGCTGATCGGCACGGCGCTGTTGCATTCGCTGGCGGTCACCGAGCGGCGCGGCCTGTTCAAGGGCTGGACGCTGCTGCTCGCCGTGTCGGCCTTCTCGCTGAGCCTGCTGGGCACCTTCCTGGTGCGCTCGGGCGTGCTGGTGTCGGTGCACGCGTTTGCCACCGATCCCGACCGCGGCCTGTTCATTCTCGCGATGCTGGTATTCTTCATTGGCGGCTCGCTGGCGCTCTACGCCTGGCGGGCGCCGCAGCTGGCACAGAAGGGCGGCTTCGCACCCTTGTCGCGCGAGACCTTCCTGCTGGCGAACAACATGCTGTTCGTCGTGGCCACGCTGCTGATCCTGTTCGGGACGCTGTACCCGCTGTTCCTCGACGGGCTGGGGCTGGGCAAGATTTCGGTGGGCCCGCCGTATTTCAACACGGTGTTCATCATCCCGACCCTGCCGCTGGTGCTGCTGATGGGCCTCGGCATGCACGCCAGCTGGAAGAAAACGGACTGGAGCCAGCTCAAGGGCAAGCTTTGGCCGTTCGCGCTCGGGGCCTTCCTGTTTGCGCTGATCGTGCCGCTGGTGGTGTATCGCCAGTTCGGCCTGATGAAGTTCGTCGGCGTGCTGCTCGGCGTGTGGGTCATGGCAGTGGCGTTCATCGATCCGGTCAAGTACTTCCTGCGCAAGCGTTCGTTGCGTGGATATTCCCGCACCATGATCTCGATGTGCTTCGCCCATTTTGGCATCGGCCTGTTCGTGATCGGCGTGACCATGGTCGAGACCTACGGCATCGCACGTGATATAGGCATGAAGCCGGGAGATACGGCGGTGGTCGAGGATTACTCCTTCACCCTCGTGGGGACGAGCAATGTCCGGGGGCCGAACTACACCGCGGTCCGGGGCGAAGTCATCGTCGAGAAAGATGGCGAGCAGGTGACCGTCCTGTATCCGGAGAAGCGCACCTACCTGGTGCAGCAGAACCCGATGACCGAGGCGGCCATCCACGCGCGCATCAGTCGCGACCTGTTCGTCGCCATGGGCGAGCCGCTGGGGCAGGGCGCCTGGAGCATGCGCATCCAGTACAAGCCGTTCATCCGCCTCATCTGGCTGGGTGCGCTGGTGATGGCGCTGGCGGCCTTCTTCGGCATCAGCGACAAGCGTTACCGCGTGCGGAGCGAAGCGCCGGCGGTCAGGAAAACGGCGGCGCCGGGCCGCGGCAAGCTGCAGGAGGGGCTCGCCTGATGAGGTCCCTGAAGTACCTGCTGCCGGGGCTCGCGTTTATCGTCCTGGCCGGTTTTTTCTACAAGGGCCTGTTCCTGGACCCCAGGACGGTGCCGTCGCCGCTGATCGGCAAGCCCGCGCCGGCCTTCGAGCTCGAGGAACTGAGCCGGCCCGGCGAGATCTTCCGGACCGCCGACATGCAGGGCCAGCCCGCCCTGCTGAACGTCTGGGCCACCTGGTGCGCGGGCTGCCGGCAGGAACACGAGTTCCTGATGCAGCTGTCCCGCTCCGGCGAGATTCCCCTGTACGGCATGAACTACCGCGACGAGCGCCCCAAGGCGCTCGAATGGCTGCGCAGGCTGGGCGATCCCTACGTCAAGGTGGCCTACGATCCCCAGGGAGACGGTTGCCTCGACTGGGGCGTCTACGGTGCGCCCGAGACTTTCCTGCTCGATCCCCAGGGCACGGTGGTCTACAAGCATCTGGGCCCGCTGGGCCCGGTCGCCTGGGAGAAGGAATTCCGGCCGAGGATCGCGGCGATGCAGGGGGGCAACCAATGAGGCGCGTGACGGCCCTGTTGCTCGCGGCGGCCCTCGCATTCGGCGCGGGCGTGCTCCGCGCGGACGATATCCTGTCCATGGATCCAGAGGCCACGTTCCAGACCCCTGAACAGCTGGAGCGCTACGAGCGCTTGACCCATGAGTTCCGCTGCGTCGTCTGCCAGAACCAGAGCGTGGCCGAGTCCAACGTGGACCTCGCCAAGGACCTGCGACGGATTACCCGCGACATGATCCTGGCGGGCAATACGGATAATGAAATCAAGCAATTCATGACGGACCGCTACGGCGATTTCGTGCTTTACAACCCGCCCCTGAAGCCGGTGACTTATCTCCTTTGGGGTGCGCCCGTGATCCTGCTCCTGGTAGGCGCCATCATGATGGTCACCGTGGTCGGGCGCCGGTCAGCAGAATCGGACGAAGACGCCGAAGGGATGGGAGAAAATACATGACGCAATTCTGGATCGCGGCCCTGGCCCTCGGGCTGGCGGCCGCGGCGGTCGTTCTCGTGCCCGTCATACTGGCCTGGGCCCGCCAGCAGGCGGACCGGTCGTCCTCGGCGCTCGGCGTGGGCATCGTGGTCGCGTTCGCGATCCCGGTGATTGCCGTCATGCTGTACTCGCACTGGTCCACGTGGGACTGGGGCGCCGGCGGAATGCAGCGCGCAGGCGCGGATGCCGCCGCGATGCACGAGATGGAAGACGCCATCCAGGCGCTCGAGCAGCGGCTCGCGAGCAATCCGCAGGACATCGAGAGCTGGCTGCTGCTCGGCCGTTCCTACATGTCCATGCGCCGGTTTGACGGTGCCGCCCGGGCCTACCGGCAGGCTGCCAACCTGGACGGGAACAATTCCGTGCAGATCCTGGCTGACCTCGGCGAGGCGCTCGCGCTTTCGGACCCGGAGGGCCTGCAGGGCGAGGCCGGCGCCATTTTCGAACGCGTGCTCGCGAGCAGCCCGATGCACCCGAAAGGGCTCTGGTACGGCGGCCTGAACGCCTACGAGAACGCCAACTGGGCCCTCGCCGACGAGCGCCTGAGCATGCTGCTCACGCTCAACCCGCCCGAGACATTGATCCCGATCCTCGAGGAACGAATCGCGGACGCGCGTCGCCAGGCCGCAGCGACTGTTGCGGCGCTGCCGGTCCAAGCCGCCGCACCTGCAGCCGTACCCGGTGACGGCATCCGTCTGCAGATTGACCTCGATCCCGCCCTGGCGGGGCGTATTCCGGGCCCCACCCCGGTGTTCATCCTCGCCCGGAATCCCGCGGGGGGGCCGCCGTTGGCGGTGATCCGGACGACGTCATCCGAGCTGCCGATGAATGTCACGTTGACCGATGCCAACGCCATGATGGAAGGCGTCACGATCCTGGATCAGCCTGAGCTCGAACTCGTCGTGCGGGTCTCATTGTCCGGCAGCCCGGCGCAACGCCCCGGCGACCTTTATGGCGCGGTAAACTATGTGCGCGGCAACGGCGGCCCCACGCGCATTACGATTGACCGCATCGCGCAATAGCCCACGAAGGAGCATGGCATGGCGGACGATCTCAAGGCCCGGTTCGAGCAGGCATCGGTGGACGTTAAGGGCCTGAAGCAGCGCCCGAGCGATAACGACATGCTGGCGCTTTACGCCCTGTACAAGCAGGCGACGGAAGGTGACGTATCGGGGAGCAAGCCCGGTTTCTTCGATTTCGTGGCCCGCGCCAAGTACGAGGCCTGGGAGGCGCTGCAGGGCACGACCGCCGAAAAAGCGATGCAGCGCTACATCGACAAGGTCCGTTCGCTCGGCGCCTGATCCGCTTGGCCACCCGCCTCAGTTTCCCCGCGCCGCCCTCCATCGCGGCGGCGTATCTCCGGGCCCTGTTCGACCGGCGCCCCGGGCGCATGCCTCCCGGCGCGGGTCCGGTCCGCATCGAGGCCGAGGCCGGCGCGCTGTTCGCGGACCCCGCACGGCTGGCCGCCTACCGCGAGGTCTGCGAGCTGCCGGATAACGAGGACCTGCCGCTGACTTACCCGCATATCCTCGCCGGCGGCGTGCACATGGGCATGCTGCTGCACCCCGACTTTCCCATCCGGATGGTCGGGGTCGTCCACCTGGCCAACGAGATCGAGCTGTTCCAGCGCCTGCCCGCGGACGCTCGCCTGGCGCTCGATTGCCGGCTCGAAAGTGGCCGCACCAAGCCGCGCGGCGACGAGTTCCGGCTCGTGACCGAGGCGCTCTGGAACGACCAACTGGCCTGGCGGGAAACCACGAGCATTCTTGCCCCGGCACCCTCGCGACCGAACCGACGTGCCCCACTGGAGCTGCCGGCGTTGCCGCCGCCGCTCAGCGACTGGGCCGTTCCCGCGGACATGGGGAGGCGCTATGCGCGCGTCTCCGGCGACTGGAACCCGATTCACCTCGCGGCCGTCGTTGCGCGCCCCTTTGGTTTTCCCGGGGCGATCGCCCACGGGATGTGGACGGTCGCACGCTGCCTCGGCCGGCTCATGGACGGCCCGCCGGGCCCCGGGGCGCGGCTCGAGGTGCGTTTCCTGAAGCCGCTTTTGCTTCCGGGCCACGTCGGTCTGCACGCGGGACCCGCCTCCGAATCGGGCGACCGCGAGTTCTGGCTGGCTTCATCAGACACCAGCACACCCCACCTGAAGGGACTCTGGAACCCGGGCCAGGCGCCCGGTTGAGTGCCGGGCTCGCCGCTCAGGTGATGCGGGGCATCAACCAGGTGACCCACGGCACCGTGAGCAGCGGCGTCGCGATCGCCAGGATCAGCCCTGGCAACAGGAAATCCCGCGAATTGATCTCACCGGTGGCGTAGGCGATCGCGTTCGGTGGGGTCGCGATCGGCAGGCACATCGCGCTCGAGGCCGACAGGGCAATGATGACCGGGAGGACGCCCGGGGCGCCCCCCAGGCTGACCGCCGCGGCCGCCCCCAGCGGTATGAGGATATTCGCCGCCGCGGTGTTGCTCATGAAGTTCGACAGGAAGGCCGTGAACAGCGCGAAGGCCAGGGCCGCGCCCATGATCCCGAGGCCCTGGGTCGGCAGCCCGGCGACCAGCCACGACGCCAGCCCGGTCTCCGTGACCGCGACGCCGAGCGACAGGCCGCCAGCCATCAGGATCAGCACATCCCAGCGCAGCTGCCGGATTTCCGCGACGCCGATGACCCCGGTGACCGAGAGCACCGTGATCGGCACAAAGGCCACCACGGCGGCTGGCGCCGGGCCGAACATCCACAGCGCCAGGGTGACGGAGAACACGGCGACGACGACACCGCGCTGCCAGAGCGGGGCACGCGGTCCCGCCTCCTGGGCCGTCGCGAGCGCGTGCCGGTCGAGCATCAGGCCGGCAGCCCGGTAGCGGTACAAGAGGTACGCGCCGAGCCCCCCGGCCAGCAGCGCTGCCGGCGGCAGGCCCAGCAGCATCCAGTTCAGGAAGGACAAGTCGGTGCCACCCAGGGTGATGAAGCCCGCCGCGATGGCATTCGGCGGCGTCCCGACGAGCGTGCCCATGCCCCCGAGATTGGCCGCCACCGCGATGCCCAGCGGCAGGGCGGGCCGGAACGGATGGCCGGGCGCGAGCGTGTGCAGCACCGGCGCGATGACCGCAATCATCATCGCCGCGGTGGCCGTGTTCGACATGAACATCGACAGCACGAAGGTGATCCCCATCGCCGCCAGCAGCACCGACGTGGCGCGCGCGCCCGCCGCGCGAAACACCAGGCCGGCGAGCGTGCGGTCGAGGCCGGTGCGTGCGGCCGCCTCCGCGAGGATGAAGCCGGCGAGGAACAGCCAGATCAGCGGGCTCGAGAACGGCGCGATGAAGATCTGCCACCGCTCGGGTTCGTCGGGCGCGACGAACACCCCGTCGGGTCGCCCCAGCAGCAGGATGGAGAGCCCGATGACGAGCAGGGCGACAGCGAAGGCAGGAATCGCCTCGGTCGCCCACAGGCCAGCGGCCAGGACCAGGATGAACAGGCAGCGACGCGCAGCCGGATCGAGCGCCGGCCACTCCGGCAGGAAGGCGACCGCCGCCCCGACAGCGAGGCTGCCGAGCACGCGCAGCAGGGCGCCAAGGTCGTCGAACTCGACCGCGGCGAGGAAACGCCGTGCCGCGCGACGCGTATCCCTCACGGGCTAAGGCCTGTTCACACTTGGCGGGTCGCCGCGACGGGCCCGCGCTGCTCAGGCCGCCTTGACGCGCGGGCCAGCATCGCTGACTGCCCGTCCGGCGACATCCTCGTAATGCCTGAAGTTCTCGGCGAACAGGTTGGCCAGCTTGCGGCACGTGGCATCGTACGCAGCCTTGTCGGACCAGGTGTTGCGCGGCACGAGAATCTCGTCCGGCACGCCCGGGCAGGACTCAGGGATGGCCAGGCCGAATACCGGGTCGACCTGCGTCGGTTCGCCGGCCAGGGCGCCCGAGTGGATCGCGTCCACGATGGCGCGCGTGTAGGCCAGTTTCATGCGCTTGCCGGTCCCGTAGGCCCCGCCGGACCAGCCGGTGTTGACCAGCCAGACGTCCGCATTGTGCTTGCGGATGTGCTCGGCGAGCAGCTCGGCATACTTGGCCGGGTGCCAGACCAGGAACGGGCCGCCGAAGCACGGCGAGAAGGTCGCTTCCGGCTCGGTGACGCCCATCTCCGTGCCCGCGACCTTGGCCGTGTAACCACTGATGAAGTGGTACATGGCCTGCTCGGCGGTGAGGCGGCTGACCGGCGGCAACACGCCGAACGCATCACAGGTCAGGAAAATGATGTTCTTCGGATGGCCGCCCACGCAGGGCAGCTTGATGTTTTCGATGTACTCGATCGGGTAGGAACCGCGCGTGTTGGCAGTGACCGAGGTGTCCTTGTAATCGACCTCCCGCGTGTCGGGGTCGAACACGACGTTCTCGAGCACCGAGCCGAAGCGCAGGGCACGGTAGATATCGGGCTCAGCCTCCTCGGACAGGTCGATAACTTTCGCGTAGCAGCCGCCCTCAATGTTGAAGATGCCCTCGTCGCTCCAGCAATGCTCGTCGTCGCCGATGAGGCGGCGCTTCGGATCGGCGGACAGGGTGGTCTTGCCCGTGCCCGACAGGCCGAACAGGATCGAGGTGTCGCCTTCGGCCCCCTCGGTGGCGGAGCAGTGCATCGAGAGCACGCCGCGCGCCGGCATCAGGTAGTTCATGATCGTGAATACGCCTTTCTTCATTTCGCCCGCATACTCGGTGCCGAGGATCACCATCTCCCGGTGGCCGAACTGCAGGCTGATGCTGGTGCCCGACGTCATGCCGGGCACGTGGCGGTTTGCCGGGAAGCTGCCGGCATTGAAGATCACGTAGTCCGGCTCGCCGAACTCGGCCAGCTGCTCGGCCGTCGGCCGGATCAGCATGTTGTGCATGAACAGCGCGTGGTAGGGGCGGGCGCAGATCACGCGCACCTTGATGCGGTACTTCGGATCCCAGCCGGCGTAGGCATCGACGACGTAGAGCCGCTCACGTGTATCAAGGAAATCCACAGCTTGCGTGCGATTGATCTCAAAAGCCTTTTGTTCGAGCTTCATGTTGACCTTGCCCCACCAGACGTCCTCGGCCACGTTCGGATCGTCGATGATGCGCTTATCGGTCGGACTGCGGCCCGTCTTCACGCCGGACATGGCGACGAGGGCGCCGGAGGCGGAGATCGCGGAACCGCGATCCCAGGCGAGGGCATGCTCGTAGAGCACGGCAGGGGGCAGGTTCCGGTAGACTTCCTCGACGCTGATGCCGTACTGCTGCAGGGAAAAACGCGCTGCCATCCGATTGGCCTCCGTGATTTTTTCACTTGTGCGAGCCGTCACCCGGCCCGCTTGATTTGCCCGCGTGGACTCGCAAGCCCCGGGTGCCATGCTTGGCGCGTAAGTATATACCGCGGCAGGGTGATTCCCACGCTTGCGGCAATCCACAGTACGATGCCGAGACCCGGTGCGCATACACTCGGGCGCAAACTGGTCTGGCCATACCTGTACCCCGCGGAATTTGCAGATTTTTTTCGCTGCGCCGCAATATCCTCGAGGGTAATTCGGGAGGATTGAGTGATGAATTCGCGTTCCGACGTCATAGCCGGCCTTGATCTCGGCGACCGACCGCGCAAAAGCCGCTGGCCGGCGCGCATGGATATCGCGCAGAGCATGAGCGGGCTGTTCCTGGCCTTGTTCATGTGGGGCCACATGTTCTTCGTGGCCTCGATCCTGGTCAGCAAGGACTTCATGTGGACCGTGACGAAGATGTTCGAGGGCTACTTCGTCTTCGGCGAGGCCTATCCGGGCATCGTTTCGGCGCTGGTCGCCTTCATCTTCATGCTGATCGTCCTCCATGCCTTCCTCGCGATGCGCAAGTTTCCGGCGAACTTCCGCCAGTACCGGGCCTTCACGGGCCACAGGCGCCTGTTGGCGCATGGCGACACGACGCTCTGGTGGTTCCAGGCGATCACCGGTTTCATGCTGTTCTTCCTGGCGTCCATCCATCTCTACCAGATGCTGATGCACCCGGGCGACATCGGCCCGTACGGGTCCGCGGATCGCGTCTGGAGCGGCCGCTGGTGGCCGCTTTACCTGGTGCTGCTGCTGGCGGTGGAACTCCACGGTGGCATCGGCCTGTACCGCCTGATGCTCAAGTGGGGCTGGCTGGAAGGCGCCAACCCGGCCGCGTCGCGACGCCGGCTGCAGCGCGTGAAATGGGGCCTGACGGCATTCTTCGTCGTGCTGGGCCTCGCCACGCTCGGCGCATACATGAAGATCGGCTACGAACATCGTGACCGGGTGGGCGAACCCTATGTGCCCACCTGGATGGCGCCGGCAACAGGCGAGGGCGCGCAATGAAGATCATTTATACAGACGTGCTGGTCGTCGGCGGCGGGCTGGCAGGCTTGCGGCTCGCCATCGCGGCCCGGCGGCGCGGCCACGACGCGATCGTGTTGTCGCTCGTGCCGCCCAAGCGCTCGCACAGCAAGGCCGCGCAGGGGGGCATGCAGGCCAGCCTGGGCAATGTCATCAAGGGCATGGGCGACAGCGAGGATGTCCACTTCGAGGACACCGTGCGCGGTTCCGACTGGGCGGCGGACCAGGAAGTGGTGCGGATGTTTGTCAACACGGCGCCCAAGGCGGTGCGCGAGTTGGCCGCCTGGGGCGTCCCCTGGAGCCGCATCCGCAAGGGCGACCGCACCGTCATCATCAACGGCCAGCCGGTCACGATCACGGAGCGCGACGAGGCCCACGGCCTGGTCGCACAGCGAGACTTCGGCGGCACCAAGAAATGGCGCACGTGCTACGTGTCGGACGGCACAGGGCACGCGATGCTGCAGGCCGTCGGGGACCGGGCCATCGGCGACGGCATCGTGGTCCACGAGCGCGCCGAAGCGCTGGCTTTGATCCACGACGGCAAGCGCTGCTTCGGCGCGATCGTGCGCGACCTGATCACCGGCGAGCTCGCCGCCTACGTGGCCAAGGCCACAGCCCTCGCCACCGGCGGCGCCGGCAGGTTGTACCGCGTCTCGACCAACGCGGTGATCTGCGAAGGCATCGGGCATGCGCTGGCGCTGGAGACCGGGGTCGCCTCGCTCGGCAACATGGAGGCGGTCCAGTTTCACCCGACGGCGATCGTGCCGGCAGGAATCCTCGTCACCGAGGGCTGCCGCGGCGATGGCGGGCTGCTGAAGGACGTCGACGGGCATCGCTTCATGCCGGACTACGAGCCGGAAAAGAAGGAACTGGCCTCGCGCGACGTTGTCAGCCGCCGCATGGAACAACACATCCTGTCAGGCAAGGGGGTGCAGTCACGCTTCGGCCAGCACCTCTGGTTGGACATTACCTTGCTCGGCGAGCAGCACATCAAGCGCAACCTGCGCGAAGTCTTCGATATCTGCCAGCACTTCCTCGGCGTCGATCCCACCAAGGACTGGATTCCGGTGCGGCCGGCGCAGCACTACACGATGGGTGGCGTGCGGACCCTCCCGAGCGGCCAGAGCCCGACGCTCAAGGGCCTGTTCGCCGCCGGCGAAGCGTCCTGCTGGGACATGCATGGCTTCAACCGGCTGGGCGGCAACTCCGTAGCGGAAACGGTGGTGGCCGGCATGATCGTGGGCGAATCCATCGCCGACTTCTGCGACGGCGAGGAACTGGATATTCCGCTGGGCCTGGTGCGCGAGTCGCTCCGGCACGAGCAGGCCAAGCTCGACGTGCTGCTGAACGGGCAGGGCAGGGAAAGCGCCTCCACACTGAAGGCGGAAATGCAGACACTGATGACGGAAAAGGTCGGCATCTTCCGCACCGGCGAGAATCTCCAGGAGGCCGTCGACGGACTGCAGGAACTGCTCGCGCGCAGCCGCGACATCGGCGTGCCGTACAAGGCGGCCGGCGCCAACCCTGAACTGGTCACGGCCTATCGCGTGCAGAAGATGATCAAGCTGGCGCTCACCGTCGCGTACGGTGCGCTGACGCGTACCGAAAGCCGCGGCGCGCATTTCCGCAACGACCATCCACAACGTAACGATGCCGAGTGGCTCAGGCGGACGCTGTCCAGCTGGCCCGACGAGAACCAGTCGCTGCCGACGCTGAACTACGAGACGCTCGACGTGCATCGCATGGAGCTGCCGCCGGGCTGGCGGGGTTACGGTGCGAAGGACTACGTCGACCACCCGGATACCGCAGCACGCATGGCGGAAATCGAGGCCCTCAAGGCTGAAATCGGGGATTCAGACCGCCACAGGCTCCAGGAGGCCCTGATGCCTTACGAGCAGCTGCTGCCAGCGCGTTTGCGCGGAGACAACCAACGCATCGACGACACGGCCGAGCCGGTCGCCCAGCCACGCTGAGGAATGCAAGCGATGAGCAACGTGAAGACCGGCGACAAGATCCGCCTGCACATATTGCGTTTCAACCCGACAAATCCGGACGAAGAACCGCGCATGCAGACTTTCGAGCTCGAGCAGGCGGATGGCATGACGCTGTTCATCGCCCTGAACGAGATTCGCGAGACCCTGGACCCGTCACTGTCGTTCGATTTCGTCTGCCGCGCCGGCATTTGCGGCAGCTGCGGAATGCTCATCAACGGGCGGCCTGGACTGGCTTGCCGGACGCTGACCAAGAACATCGGCCCCGACATCACGCTGGCGCCGCTGCCGGTGTTCGAGCTCATTGCCGACCTGTCGGTCAACACGGGCAAGTGGATGCGCGCCATGAGCGAGCGTCTCGAGACCTGGGTCCATGCCAAGGAAGAAGAACTCGAGTTGACCAAGATCGAGGCCAGGATGGAGCCGGAGCTGGCTGAGAAGATCTACGAGCTGGACCGGTGCATCGAGTGCGGCTGCTGTGTATCGGCCTGCGGCACGGCCAGGATGCGCCAGGACTTCGTCGGCGCGGTTGGCCTGAACAAGGTCGCACGGTTCCGCCTGGATCCGCGCGACACGCGCACCGACGAGGACTTCTACGAGCTGGTCGGTGACGACGATGGCGTGTTCGGCTGCATGACGCTGCTGGCGTGCAACGACGTCTGTCCGAAGGAGCTTCCGTTGCAGACCCAGATCGCGTTCATTCGCAGGAAAATGGCCAAGCAGGGACTGAGCTGACGGTGCGCCAATGGTGAAATAGGCGGCCTGATCACGTTGGCGGCCAAAACACCTGTATGAACCTCGCGTGATACCTTCGTTATCTCGGATAACTCATTGAGAAGGCGAGAGTCAGAACGAGGTTTGCTCAAGCCGCAGCGCACGGGGATGTCGCTGCTTTTAGTTCTAGCGTTTAACATAATATACATTATGCGCACTACACAGGATCGGCTGTGAGATCAACTCGAAACCGCTCTCGGTGGCCTGTGAAACAAACTCGAGAACAAACCCCCACTTCAGGCCCGAATATTGAACAAAACTCGAGAACCGCCGTTTTGTCATGAAGGAAATTCGAGAACAGCCTTCGCAAGCGCGGCCAACCTTCCCAGTCCTCCGGGATTTGCTATGGTCTTGCGACCGTGCTGGCGACCGTAGACAGGTCTGCGGCATGGTCATCGCCTCCGTTGCGATCTCTGGATGCCCTCGGTTTTGGGGTGAACTCTCGGTCCCGTCTCATCGCTTTGCACCCAAGCTCGCGAAGAATTCCGATACGAATCTTGAGCGAAACCCACCGGGGCGCGAGTTGCGTAAACTTCGTGTCAGGCAGAGAGAATCAACCCGACGAAAGTCACCAGGCCCGAGAAAGGTCCGCCTGGCGCACTGGCGGTGTCTGCGGCGGTGGGCGCTCCGCTTGTCGCGCTGGAGGCGTACCACCATGGCAGCCGTGCGCTTTCACTATTCAATGATCCCGCTACTCGCGATTCCCCTCTGCCGTATCTTCACTTGGCAATCACGGCAGGACACACGGCGGAAGTTGCCAATCTGACGTGGATGGCGGCATCGCATTACTCAATACTGGGCGCACAAAACGCCCCCCTTTTCGGCCTGGGCGCCACCCAGGTATTTTTGCCGTTGGCGATCGGCGTCCAGACGGTAAAGCTGGGCACCACCGTCTACGCATACTACTCCGAGCGTATCAGTCTGTATGAATTCCAGGACCAGATTGCGGGGCCCGCCTACTTCGTTACCTTCACCGGTGGCGGAGCGCTGGTCTGCTCTTTCATACCTGGTGTCGGCACAGCAATCTGTGCGACTACAGGGGCCATCATCTCCATCCCGGTTACGTTCTTGGACAGGATTTTTCGCCAGAATAAGCGTGTTCAGCTGGCTGAGTCGTTGTACCAATACAAGCTGGAAGCCCTCGGAAGGAGATACGTTGAGCCCATGTAGTACTCCGCTTGGGTGGGACGCAAGTGGTAGTAGGGCAGTAAGGCGCCGCCAGGAATAGAACACCCCGTGGCTCGTCTCCTGAGCCAGCTGCGGATTATCATCGCTTCGTTCGTTTCAGGAGGTGCTCGATGGGTTCGGAAGTGATCGCCAGCTGTGACTGCGGCCTGCAAGCCACCATCCTGATCGGATGCGGCATGCTCGACTTTCCGAACGTGTGCCTGTTCCCGGCGCATTGCAAACACTGCAAGCGCGTAGTGGAGGCTAACCTCGCCCGTAAACCGTTCCGCTGCCCGGACTGCGGGGACGCCGACGTCACTTCCTACGGTGACTCCGCCCCTATCGGGGCAGATGAATCCGACGAGGTCGCGCGGTGGGGCGAGCTCAGGCTCAAGGACGTCCCCTACCTTTGCCCCGCGTGCGAGCGAATGACCCTCAGGTTCAGCCCGTCCGGCCTGCTGTGGGACTAGTCAGATGAATAATGGTCTCGCGCAGAGACTCCATGAACTCAAGCAGTGATTCCGGCCACCGCTTGGTGCAAGATTGACTCAAGCCCGTTGCCAACATGCGTATCATGGACGAACGCCGATTCCCGAAGCTGATCAAGGATCTCTACCGCCTCGTCGGCGAGTTGGAGGCAATGTTCCCCGGGCGCCACTTCACGCCCGACGGACATATGGTCGGCAGCATGGGCGAATGCCTGGCAGCCTATTACTACGACCTCGAACTCCTCCCCGCCTCCAGCGAAGGTCGCGACGCGCTCGCGTGCGGCCGCAATGTGGAGATCAAGGCCACACAGGGGGACTCCATCGGGCTACGCAGCTGCCCGGAACACCTGCTGGTGCTCAAGCTTGACCGGCAAGGGGGGTTCAACGAGATCTACAACGGTCCCGGGGAGCCGGTCTGGGCCCTCGTCTCGCACAAGCCTCGTCCCAGCAATGGCATGTACCAGGTGCGACTCTCCCGGCTCTCAGCGTTGATGGAACTCGTCCCGGACGAGGATCGCATCCCACTAGCCAGGTCCCCACGCGGCGACAGCCACTAGGTCTTGGCTCCAGAAATGCCCGCCGCCCAACTCACTTGGCTCGATCTCACCGCCACGGACCGCGACAAGGTCCGCCAGGTGCTGACGCTGTTCAATGAGCAAGGCACGGTGGACGAGCTTGGTCTCGGCAGCCTGCGGGACATGCTCTCCAACACGCTGTTCCCCGGCCTGTCGGTCCTGCACACGCGCCTGCGCTATGTGCTGTTCGTCCCCTGGATCTATCAGCAGGTCGAGGCGCTGGGCCCGGGCCATGACCCGGTCCAGGCGGGGCGGGAGCGCGAGCTGCAGCTCATCGATGCACTGGCCGCCAGCGACGATACGCGCGGCATCATCGGGATCATGGCGCGGCAATCCCTCTCGCGGCTTGCCAGCACCGCGTACTGGGCGCTGATCGCGCACCTCGGCATCTTCGTGCCGGGACACAGCCAGGGGTGGTACCACGCGCATATCGACCGCCTGGTGCGCAAGCGCGGCGATGTGCCGCGCGCCGATGACCCGGGCGTGATCTGGAGCCAGACGCCGACCTGGCATCCGCGGTTGCCGCCGGCGCCGGCGGGGTTCCCCGGCAAGGCCTCGTTCGCGCTGTCCTTCGAAGAGGCCGATTTCATCCGCGGCCGGCTCGAGGAGCGCAGTCCCGGCACGCTCTTGAGCTGGCTCGCCCGCGAGGGCTCACCCGCGCTCGCCACGCGCCTGTGGGAGGAACCGCTGGTCGACGCCCTGCCCCACGCGATCGCGCACCACGTCGAGCTCGCCCGCCGATTCTCGCTGCACGTCGAGGGCGCGCCACTGCTCTACAACCTGATGCTGGCCGAGGCGCGCCATCGGCTCCAGCCGGGCGACGCAGACCGCAAGCTGATCGACGACTACCACGCCCGCATTGCGACGTGGGCGGCGCTGGAGGCCGACGAAAAGCCTTTCGACCCGATCGTGCTCTGGGACCACGCGGCGCGCAGCGGCCTGCGGGTACCTTCGCAGCAGCAGCACTTCGTGGAAACCTGGACCCGGCGTGTCAACCAGATTGGGGCCCACGATATCGCCGACGAGCCGGCGCTTCGGCAACTCATCACGATCCGGGAGCTGCGCCTGAAGGGCCAGCATCGCGCGCGGTTGTCCAACAACGGCCGGCTGCTCGACTGGAGCGGCGACGTGGGTACCGGCCGCATGGTGTTCCGCTGGCCGCAGACCCGGCAGATGCTCATCGACCTCCACCAGGGACTGGGACGCTGATGCTTGCGCCGGACGCCCGCGCGGTCGCCATGGAGGTGCTCCGGCCGCCGTCGGGATATCGGCTCGACCAGGCGGTCCTGACGACCTACTCGCTGGATCTCGACGTGCTGCTGGCCCTGCCGCTGGCCGTGCTCGCCCAGTCGGACCGCGGCATCGACGAGTTGCTCAACGACCCGTTGCTGGTCCTCGAGGCGCTGCGCGAGGCAGGTCGGCGCATCCACGTGTTCGTCGATGTGGCCGGCATCGCGCGGCCGCACCAGGCCCGCGACCTCTTTACCCTGCTCGAGAGCTGCGTGCACCCGGTCCGCACCCCGCGTGGCGGTGCGTTCCATCCCAAGGTGTGGTTGGTGCGCTTCGTGAACGAAACGGGCGGGCACCGCCTGCGCGTCGCCGTGGCGTCACGCAATCTCACTTTTGACCGGGCCTGGGACATCGCGCTGATCAGCGACGGGGAACCGCACGCGACGCGGAAATTCGCGGCGAACCGGGAGCTTGCCGACCTGTTGCGCGCCCTCCCCGGCTTCGGTCCGGTCAAGCTCGATCAAGACGCCGGCAGGATCGTCGCCGCCCTGGCGGACGACCTGGAGCGGACCCGCTTCTCCGCCCCGGAGGGCTTCGCCGGCGACATCGAATTCCAGGTCCTGGGCCTCGGAGAGCGGGTGGACACGCCGTGGCGTCCCGCCAGCCGCGGGAGCCGCCTCCTGGCGATCTCGCCGTTCGCGAGCAGCAGCACGCTCAAGAACCTTGCAGCGATCAGTCCGGGTTCGCGCACGCTGATTAGCCGTGCGGTGACGCTCGACGAGCTCCCGGCCAGCTCGCTTGCGAACTGGGACGAGGTGCTGGTGCTCTCCGAGTCCGCGGTCGCCGAGGCCGACGACCACGGCGCAGGCCGCCCGTCCGGCCTGCACGCCAAGCTGATTGCGATCGAGAACGGAACGTCCGTCACCTGGTTTATCGGCTCGGCCAACCTGACTCATGCCGCATTCACCGGCCAGAACATCGATGTCATGGCCAGGTTGCGCCGGACGATCGACCCGGATTGCCCGGAGGATGGCCCGAGCCTCGCGCGTTTTCGCAAGGCCGGCTTTCCTGCCTTGTGCGAGCCCTATTTCCGGACGGAACAGGAAGCCCCGGACCCCACGGTCACCGCCGCTCGCCAGCGCGTGGAAGCCGCCGGCAAGGCGCTGCTCGATGCGCCGCTGCGCATTGTCTGCAAGCAGGGCGACGGGCAGTGGCGCTGGCACCTGCTCGGGGCCGTCCCGATGCCGGACGGCGTACAGGTATCGGCCTGGCCCGCGACGCTGCACGAGGACCGGGCCCAGGGGTTCGCATCCGAGCTCGGCTGGACCCTGCCGGTGTCTCGGCTGACCACCTTCGTGGCGTTCCGGCTCTCGGTGGAAGAGGACATCGACGATGTCACCCTGACGCTCAAGCTGCCGGCCGAGAACCTGCCGGAGGGGCGGGTCGAGCACGTCTTGCGCCTCCTGATCGACACGCCTGAGCGTTTCATGCAGTTTTTGCGCGCCCTGCTGGGTGGCATCGAGGGCCTGGTGGACTGGGCGACCGGCACGGATGCCGCCACGCCCGCCCGGCCCTGGGCTGCGGGTCTCAACGGCGAGGCCCTGCTGGACGACCTGGTGCGGGCCGCCTCGCGCGAGCCGCAGAGTCTCGAACCCATCCGGCGCCTGATCGCGGACCTGCGCGCCACGCCCGAGGGCGCGACCATCGTGCCGGAGGATTTCTACCGGTTGTGGTTGACCGTGGAAGAAGTCGTGGCGAGCCGCCGGCCCACCTCGCGGGAGGCACGCTAGTGGACCGGCCGGATCTCAAGTCGATCCTCGCACCGCTCAAGCCCTTCCAGCGGCGCACGGTTGAGCACGGCTTCCGCCGCCTGTTTACGGCCAATGGCAGCACGGCCCGTTTCCTGGTTGCGGACGAGGTCGGGTTGGGCAAGACGCTGGTGGCGCGCGGCATCATCGCGAAGACCATCGACCACCTCTGGGACGATGTCGGCCGCATCGACATCGTCTACATCTGCAGCAACCAGAGCATCGCCCGCGCCAACCTCCCCAAGCTCCGCGTCGGCGGTGAGGCCGAGCGCTCCTTCGCACTGGCCACCCGGCTGACCTTGCTGGCTACCGAGATGGCGCCCCAGTCCGGGCGAGCGCGACTTGCCGACAGCAAGGTGAACTTCATCAGCTTCACGCCCGGCACATCGTTCCAGATGGGGCATTCGGGTGGCCAGGCCAAAGAACGCCGGGTGCTGTTCGCGCTGCTGGAGTCGATGTTCCCATCGCGGCGCCGGGGCCTGATGAACCTCCTGCAGGGCGGTGTCACGCGCACCCAGTGGTGGCGCGACACGCTCACTCACCAGCCATTGCCGCTCGACCCGGGTATCCGCCGCGCGTTCCGTACCGCCGTCCGGCAGTCGCCGGACCTGCGCAACGAGATCCGGGCCTTGATCGACACCTGGTTCCACCGAAGCCGCAAGGAGTGGCCACGGGACGTCCGGATGCAGCGCAATCGCCTGCTCGGTGAACTGCGGCGACTGCTGGCGGGCATCTGCATCGACGCGCTCGAGCCGGACCTGATCATCCTCGACGAGTTCCAGCGCTTCAAATCCCTGCTGGAACATCGCCCCGAATTGCAGGACCCCGCGGCAGAGATCGCCCAGGCGCTGTTCGCGGCCCAGACGCCAGAGGGGCATCCCGTGCGCACGCTGCTCTTGTCGGCCACACCCTACAAGCTGTACACAGCCGACGCAGAAATCGCGCACGAGGATCACTACAAGGACTTCCTCGCGACCTTGCGTTTCCTGATGAGCAACCGGGAAGACAGGGTCACGAAGCTCAAGCGCCAGCTGGCGGATTTCGGGGCAGCGCTGAAGCGTGCCGCGGCCGGCGAACCCGCCGCGGTGCTGGAACAGAAAACCGTCGTCGAGAGGACCCTGCGCAAGTACATGGCGCGCACCGAACGGGTCGCCGCGAGCGAAGCCCAGGACGCCATGGTCGAGGAACCCAAGGTGCAGGTCGAGTTCCGGGCCGACGACGTGCGCCAGTACCTGGCGGCCGATGCGCTGTTCCGGGCCGTCGGCTCTTATGACCCAATAGATCTATGGAAATCGGCACCTTATCTCGCGAACTTCATGCTGGGCTACAAGTTCAATACGAGCTTCGATGAGGCCCTGATCCGGGAACCGGAAACTGTGGCCCGGGTCCTGCGCAGCCATCCCGAGGCCTTCCTCCAGGCCAGCTCGATCCACGGCTGGGCGGCAATCGACCCGGCCAACGCGAAGCTCCGGGAACTCGTCAGCGACTTGCTCGACGGCGGGCTCTGGAGGCTGCTGTGGATTCCCCCCACCCTGCCTTACTGGCCCCTGGCCGGTGCCTTCGAGGGCCAGGACCGCTGGACCAAGTCGCTGGTCTTCTCGGCCTGGAACGTCGTGCCCGACGTGGTGAGTGCCGTCGTCAGCTACGAGGCCGAAAGACGGATGGTCGGCGGACAGATGGAATCGTATGCCGACCCGGACCGCCAGCAGTCGATGCTCTTGCGGCTGACCCAGACCCGCGACACACGTTCACGCCACCGTTTGCTCCTGCTCCTGTTGCCCTGCGCAGCGCTGGCAGACCTCGCCCACCCGCTCCGGGCCCCGCCCGATACAGATCGCAGGTCATGGGTGCGCCGACGCATCGACGAGCTGCTCGCAGATCCGCGCCTGCCCGACCCACAGGACGGTCCCGTCGATGACCGCTGGGAGTGGGTTGCGCCATTGCTCCTGGACCCGGCGATGCGCCCCTTCCTCGAGTCGTGGCGGGACGCGGCGGTCGAGGACATGGACAAGCCGAACCCAGAGATCTTTCCCGGCTACGTCGACGACCTGCTCGCGCTCGATCCCAACGAACTCGGGCGCCGGCCGGAGGGCTTGGGCGATCTGCTCACGGAGCTCGCGCTTGGCGCACCGGCGGTGCTTGCCATGCGCACCCTCGCGCCGGCCGGGCTCCCGGACACCTCCCGACGGCAGCTCGCCACACGGCTTGCGATGGCGTTCTGGAAGCTGTTCAACCGTCCCGCGGTGATCAAGCTGATCAATCAGCTGCACGCCGAAGGCTCGTTCGAAGGCCAGGAGGATGCGCCGTACTGGCGGCATGTCATCCAGTACTGCATCGACGGCAATCTCCAGGCCGTGCTGGATGAGTCCTGGCATCTCGCCTGGGAGCAGCATGCCTGGGCGGAAAACGAACCACCGGAGGCGATCGCCGGACGCTGTATCGAGGAACTCGCAGGCTCGGTCGAGCCACGGCCCTCGCGCGTGCACGCGCGTTTCTACGAGGTACGCTCGGCCAGCGAGGTCTACCCGGATGAGATCCGCCTGCGAACCGTCGTCGCTTTGCGATTCGGGCACGCCAGTTCCGATGAAGGGATCATCAGTCAGGATGCGGTTCGCGCGGCCTTCAACAGCCCGTTCCGACCGTTCGTGCTGGCGAGCACCTCGGTTGGGCAGGAGGGGCTCGATTTCCACCCGTGGTGCCATCGCCTCGTGCACTGGAACCTGCCCGGCAATCCCGTCGATCTCGAACAACGCGAGGGACGCGTCCATCGCTACAAGGGCCATGCGGTACGCCGGAATGTCGCGCAGAGCCACGGTCCGGCGGCCATCACGGCATGGCGCCCCGGTGACTGCCTGTGGAACCGGGTGTTCGAGCTCGCGAATACAGAGGCGCGCGCCCGCGGTGCCAGTGACCTGGTGCCCTACTGGATCGCGGACGGCGACTTCAAGGTCCAGCGACGCGTGCCATTGCTGCCCTACACGCGCGAAGTCGAAGGCTTCAAGCGGCTGAAGCGCCAGCTCGCGGCCTACCGCGTCGTGTTCGGCCAGCCGCGCCAGGAAGAACTCGTCACCCTGCTGGAGCGTGCCGACATCGATACCGCTGAACTGAGGCGCTGGGCGATTGACCTGACGCCGTGAGGGCGCGTGGGCAGTTCCCTAGGTTCTCGGTGCGGCGTCTTCTTCGCAATTCTCGGACCTGAGATCCTTGAGCCGGCGAAGGATTCGCTCGACGCGCCCACTCTCGAGCATCCCGCCCCAGTGACCATCGCAGAAGCGCTCGCCGCGAACGCAGTATGTCAGCAGCGTGCTGAGTTCATCGAGGGTCGCGTTCTCAACAAACCCGGGTTCTGCCAACCGCGTTGCCGGGTCGTGCGACAGGTACTGGCGATCCATCCACACTGGCGTGGAGACCGTTGCGAACAATCTCTCGGCCACCTCGGTGTACTCGGGCCAGGGGAACGTCATCACGCCTTCGGCGTCAGGCACGCCACCGTGCCAGGCCTTGACGGCGACAAACCCCGGCTCGGAAATCTGCGGCAAAAAGGCAAGGAGTTCATCGATCTCCTCGGCGCTTGGCGTCCTTGGGTCCAAGTCGTTCATGGCTTACCGGCGCCTGAGCGCCACCTCGCCGCGGCGAATCCAGTGAATGCCCACCCCGGCGATGCGCTGTCCCGCGGCTTCCAGCATCGCCACGTATTCCTGCAATTGGGCCTCGTAGGCACCGAAGCCCGCTCGAGCATCCGTCACGCGGTCGGACTTGTGATCGATCACCCAGCATCCCTCGGGTGTCTCGATGACCAGGTCGGCGACACCGGAGACCACCGCGCCATCATGCCCCAGCGTGAGCAGCGGCCATTCGTGCAGTACCCGCTGCGCACCCAGCCGTTCGCTCAGCCATGCTTCGAAGCGCGTGACTGCCCCCAGGATCTCCTGCAGGAATGCTGGATCGATATCCATCGCCCCCGGTGATCCCAGCCGATCGATCAGCGTCGGCCGGCGACCCAGCACCTCGAAGCAGCGGTGCAGCCAGGTGCCGAGCTCGACGCCATGCAGCGTGGCGGGAACCTCCAGCGGGATGCGGTAGGATTCGACGACGACCCCGTCGAGTGTCGCCGCCACCTCGCCAGGCCCGGCACCGGACGGGGTGCGGCTGTCCGGTGTCTTGTGCACCGGCCTCGAGCCCGGGCGGATGGCCCTGCGGCCGATGGCGGCGAGCGAGCCCTCCTCGGCTACACCGGTCGCGAGAAAGCCCTCTGGCAGCTCCGTCGCACCCTCATGGATGACGCATGGCAGGGTGACCCCATCGATCTCGACACAGTCCTCGCCGAGCACCAATCCGCAATCCTCGATGAGGATGGACCAGCAGCTCCGGTCGCCCTTCCCCGCCTTGAAGGCGGGCCACTCGAGGATGAGCTTGTCACGTGGCCGGGTGAGCGCGACGTACAGCAGCCGCCTCGCTTCGAGCTCGCGGCCCGGCTGTAGCAGCGACAGGAAACGCTCCTTGCTCTCCTTGGCGTCGAATGACGGCGAGTACTCGATGCGGGCGATCTCGAGCAAGTGCTCGAGATCGTCGAACCGGTCATAGGCGATATCGATGCTCGGCACCTTGGCGGCAACCTGACGGTCCAGGCCGGCCACGGCTACGATCGGCCATTCGCGCCCCTTTGCGCTGTGCCACGTTGAGAGCACGACGGCATCCTCATCCAGCACCCGGGGTTCAGGTTGCTTATCGCCATCCTTCGATTCGACCTTGGCGACCAGCCAGGCCAGGAACGTCTGGATGCCCGCACCGTGAAATCCGCCGTACGCCAGGGCCTCGCGATTGGCATCCATGAACTCCGCGGCTTCGGCATGGAGGCGCAGCAGGTTGGCGCGTGCCTGTTCGGCCTCCGACCAGGTGGCCACCGTGTCGAACAAGCCGAGTGCAGCAATGACGTCTGCCACCAGCGCATAGATCGTGCGATCGAGCACGCCCGGCGCCAATGCATCCAGTTGCTTGAGCAACGGATCATCGACCCGGCCGCTGGCCATCAGTTGCTCGAGTCCTTGCTGCAGGGTCAGGCTGCCGATCTCCGTGACGGCGAGATACAGGGCCGCATGCCGGTCTGACGGATTGGCTAGATACGACAGCGCATGGAAGGCGATCTGCACCGGGCGCGACTTGAACCAGCCGTCCGCGGGCAGCCGTACCCTCAGGCCAAGCGCGCGCAGCACATCGGCATAGCGGCCAATGATCTGGTGCGTCGGACAGAGCACGGCGATGTCCCCGCCCCGCAGTGGGCGCAATGCCTTGGTATGTCGGTCGATCACCTGTTCACCGGGGTCATCGAGCAGCGCCTTCAAACGCTGTCCCAACGACCAGGCCTGGACGTAGTCCTGGCCTTTCTTGGCCTTGCCACTGTACCGGAGGACCTCGAGTGCGGCCTGCGGACTGGGTGGGCTCTGCGGTTTCAGCGACACATAGTCCGCGCCGAACAACTTCGGACCCAGTGCGTTGATGAACTCCATCAGCGCCGGCTGGGAACGCCAGTTGCTGGTCAGGGGACTGGCGACGTCCCGGTGCTGCGCGAGCAAAGCCTCGAACAACCTCGGATCGGCGCCCTGGAAACCCATGATGGCCTGTTTCAGGTCGCCGACCACCAGCGTCGGGACTCCCGCCTCCTTGAGGCGCCATAGCAGCGCGAACTGCGCCGGGTTGGTGTCCTGGAATTCATCGATCACCAGGCAATCTATCCTGCCCGCCAGGGTCTGCACGACGTCAGGCCGGTCGCGCAATAACTGGCCTGCCAGGATGATCATGTCGCTGTAGTCGAGAAGCCCAGCCTCCTGCTTGGCCCGCTCGTACTCGCCGAGGACGTCCTGCGCCGCTCCGATCAGCGCCGCAATATGGCGGCACGCCTGCTCCCTGGGGCCCGGATGCACCGGTAATCGCTCTGCCACCGCCTGCACCGCCCGCGCCAGGTCATCGTAGCCTTCCGGCAGCGGCGCACCGCGTTTCGACATCCGCAGCTCGCGCAGCTGGTTCCACGCCTTCCAGTTGGCCTCGAGGCCTCGCCACTGGCGCGCCTCGTGCATGTTCCGGAAATCCCTGGCCAGCTCCTGGCGCGCCGTCTTGTTGTCCGGAAACTCGCGCGCCAGTCCCTGCGGGAACGTGTCCAGAAGCGCCGTGGCTCGCTGCCGCATCAGCTCGGTCAGCTCATCGCCGTCTTCCACCGGGCCGTAGTGCTGCCGGATCGGAGCGAGGACGCGCTCCACATCCAGCGGCTGGCCCGATCGCCAGCCAATCTCGCGCAACCTGTCGACCACCCGCAGCACGTCATCGCGCAGCGCCTGCTCCGGCGATGCGCCGCTGCCGAAGCTGAAGGTGTAGCCGAATGCCTCCGGCCTGGCCGCGATGAACTCCACTTGGTCCGTCTGCGCCAGGGCGATCCGCGTCAGCGCATCTTTTTCGTGGTCATCGATCAGGCGCGGTTGCGGAGACGCCCCGGCCTCGAAAGCGAACTCGGTCAGGATGCGCAACCCGAAGCCATGAATGGTCGAGATGTAAGCCTCATCAAGCTTGATGGCGTGTTCGATCCGGCCGCTCGCAATGAGCTCTGCACTGATCCGGTCCCGCAGCTCCGCAGCCGCCGCCTCGGTGAAGGTCACCGCCATGATCCGCTCGGGCGCGACCTGTCCGGCCAGGACCCAGGCGCCCAGCTGTTTCTGGATGGTGAAGGTCTTGCCTGAGCCGGCGCCCGCGGGGATGAGTGTCAGGGCCGGGAGGCTCATGATCCGGCCGCCTCGGCGTCGGTGATGCTGAACAGGTCGATCAACGGACTGTTGTCCAGGGCATAGGGTGCGATCCCGGCCTCCTTATCAAGCCACTGCCGGTCACCTGACCGATTGAGCAAGAGGCGACCGCCCTGCACCTCTGTCAGTCGCACCCGGATCGCCTCCATTGCTTGGCTGGAAACATCCGGTCCCAGCACCCGCCACGCAGGACTGGCACCGGCTTCAGGCAAGTCGGTGTCGCTGAGCGCCACCTGGTCGTTCAGGAGGTAGTAAACGATCCCGATGTCACGCGCCTGGCGCAGCCGCTCGTTCAGCGCCTCGTCACCTGCGTCCTTCAGTCCGCCGGTCTCGAGCATCAGGCGGTAGAGGTTCGCCTGACAGTCATAGCTCTTCTCCATTCGGAGGGCCCGACTCGTCGACTTCGACCGCTTGTAATCAACCACCAGCAGGCGCCCACCGGTAAGCCCGAGAATCTGGTCGGTCTGCCCGTGGATCGAGATCCCCGCCCAGCTGCCTTGCAGCCAACTCTCATTCCCCAGGATCTCCGCATCCAGGCGGAGCAGGATATCCCGCCACTGCACGGCGGCCGTGAGCAAGGCCTCGCGAAAGCGACGCATTTCCATCTGCCACTGCACGCCGCGCATGGTCGGGGCCAGGGTGCGCAGCACCTCGTCAACCTGCCCCTCAAGGGCCGAGGCAATCTCCGTCTCGCTGGGAATGGCCTGACCCGCCCTGAACGTCAGCTCAAGCACCCTGTGTGCGATCGTGCCCAGCAACGCCGCATCAGCCCCTTCGGGAGCCCATAGGGTCGGCTCCGCACCCAGGCGCCGGAGCAGCCAGGCCAGGGGCGATACCATCAGCAGCTCCAGGGAACTCGGCGACTCTGGCCGGACGTTGCCCGACGAGTCCTTGCGCAGCATCACCAGGTCCTGCCCGAACTCCATGTCCTCGGCCGCGAGCGGGCGCGGCGGCTGCGGTGCCGCCGGCGGCGCCAGGGCGATGCCGCGGGCTCGCGCCTGCCCGTCGGCGGTGTCGAGCTCGCACAACAGGGCTTCCGCCTCGCCAATGCCCTCGAACAGCTGGCCCATGAACACCAGGCTTTCCGATGGCCCCTGCGACCCCCCGCTCGCATCCCGGCGCGGCACCAGGAAATTGACGGAATCGCTAACTGCGCCGAGCTGCCGGCGAAATAGCCCGCGGCGTCGCGCGACCTGCCGTGCCGGCGTATCGACCGGCAGGCCGAGGCCGGTACGGATCGCCTCCAGGTCTGACTCGGAAAACACCGCGTCGGCACCCGCGCGCGATGGATAGGCGCCGCGCGCAAAGCCGAGCACCAAAAGGTGACGCACCGGCCGCCAGGGCTCCTGGCTCTCGGTCCAGATCGTGACCCCTTCCTGGTTCAAGTCCGCCGGGACATCGGACCGGATCACGCGTGGCCTGATCGCGTGCCGCAGGGCCGGCCAGTCGAGCTCAACCGCGCTCGCAAGCAGCGCGTCCAGGGCCTGCAGTCCAGACTCCAGGCGCTCACGATGCGCTGAAACGCGCTCGTCGCGATTGAGCAGCTCCGGGATTTCACGCAGCACATCGCGCAACGACTGCGGGTCCCTGTCGCCATCCCGGATCAGCGACATCATCCGCTGCGCCGGACGCCCATGGACGCGCGCCGGATCCAGTCGGAAATCTCCGTCCATGACCTGCTGGGCGAGGCCCGCACCGATCTCTCTCGACCAGGGCATCAAGGGCGAAGACAGGCAGACCGCCAGCGCCATGGCCGGAGCCGGCTTCTGGCGGCAATACAGGAAATGGAACAGCCACTCCATGCCAAGGTCCCGTCGCCACCAGTCCGCAGCCAGGCCGGAGGTGAGCAGTCCAGCCAGGCGGAATGCGTCGTCGACCGCGACCGTGTACTCGAAGCTGTCCGGCAGCAGCACGCCGATCTCGGCCGGCGTGAGCGACGGATCCGCCCCCAGCCGTTCCTGGATCATCCCGGCAGCCACCTCCGCCTCCTGCAGGAAATCGCGTACCGCGAGCCGCTGCAACGAGGAGTCCAGCCTGACCCGGCTGGAGGTCTTCTGGAACAAGGCGCGTTGGAGATGGCAAAGCGCGGTATCTGGCCTCGAGCCCGCTGAGGGCGCATCGACCAGGGGCTGAACGGCGCCGGCAATGACCTTGCTATCAAGATCCGGGATAGTCCCGTCCGCGTCGCGATTCAGCTTTGCCAGCAGCGCCATTTGCCAGCGGCTCAGCTCGGGCTGTCCATCCAGCACTTCAACCCGGATTAGGTGGAGCGCATCGACAGCGTCCACACCCAGCAGCGACTGAATGGCGGCAAGCTCCGGCGGCCAGCAACCATCCAGCGCTTTCGCCAAGGCCGACAGGTCGTTCAGGTGCCTGGCAGCTCGCGGCGGCAGGCTGGAAAAATCACCCCAGGCCGCGAGCTGCGCGGGGTCCGTCGAGGAAAGGATGGACACCAGCGCGTCGAACACCGTCGCCGCGGTCTCCTCGGGCGCCACTGCGAGGCTGGCCGACCAGAACGCATGGGGGATATCTCGCAGTGCCTGCTGGAACCGTTCGCTCCAGTCGTCCGTTTCTGGCGGGATGACATAGGCGCGCATGGCCAGATCCACCAGCTCCCGCCACGTGCCTGCCAGCCAGCCGGTGCGCGCGCCGCCCGTCGCCACCTCGCGTCTCAACCGACGAGCCGCGCCGGCGTCTGCAACCAGGGCGAAGTGGATGACGGGCATCTCTGCAGGGCGCGGATGTGGCTCGTTCTCGTCCATGAGTCCTCGTCGAAACTTCGGGCACTCTAAACCGAAGTGTATCGCCCTCGCTGGCTCAAGAGATGAGCCTGCGCGGGTTCAGCGCACTCTATCCGAGCTCTTGTCGTCTACATCGATAAGGCCTCACCTTGGCCCACAGGGACATCGCGGGACCGATGTATACGTATTTATTTCGACTACGACGAGAGCGCCTGCAAGACAATCGTTGGCTGGATTGGCCGGCACCCGGGGATGTAAACGACGCCAGTACAA
>JBLRWH010000021.1:0-34566 GCA_047921395.1 Gammaproteobacteria bacterium | reverse complement strand
CTAGCCCTTGGGGCCGAACAGGAACCACAGCAGCAGCCCCAGCACGGGCAGCAACAGGATCACCACGATCCAGGCCACCTTCGCCCCGGTACCGGCGTTGCTCTGCACGGTCTTGACGATCGCGTAGACGTCCAGGATGAGTATGAGCAGGCCAAACAGGCCACTGACTTCCAGCATGGCGTCCTCCTAGTCCTTGGGGGTTTCAGCCCGTGACATAGCGTTCCAGTTCCTCGATGACCGCCTGCTGGTCGGCAATCACGGCCTTCACGAGGTCGCCGATCGAGACCAGCCCGACGACGCGCTCATTCTCGATCACGGGCAGGTGCCGGAAATAGCCCTCGGTCATCATGGCCAGGCACTGCTGGGCCGTCATGTCCAGGGTTGTGGTCGACACCTCCGCCGTCATGATCTCGGCCACGCGGGTCTCGGCGGAACGGCGGCCCTGCAGGATGATTTTCCGCGCATAGTCCCGCTCTGACACGATGCCCGCCAGGTGCTCGCCCTCCATGACCAGGAGCGCGCCGATGCGTAGCTTGGCCATCCGGGTAATCGCCTCGAGCACCGTGTCCTCGGGCGAGACGAACCAGACTTCGGGGCTTTTCTTCTGCCTCAGGATCGTCCGGATCGTGTGCATGCCACACCCTCCCGCAAGCGTTCAGCCTGACGGTACCCCAACCTGCCGGGAGGCGCAAAGCGTTCGCGCAGCCACGCGTTGAAATTTTTGCCGCGCATGGTAAAACAGCGGCGCGTGGCCCACCGTGCCGCGCCGCGCGGATAATGCGGCTGGCCGCGAACCGGATCTCTTTCCGATGATCACGACAGACAGTCTTTGCAAGCAGTTCGGCAGCCTCGTGGCGGTCGACGGGATCAGTTTCAGCGTCGGCGCCGGCGAGGTGCTCGGCTTCCTGGGCCCCAATGGCGCCGGCAAGTCCACGACCATGAAAATGATCGCCGGTTTTCTCGCGCCGAGCAGCGGGCACGCCGCGGTGTGCGGCCACGACGTCGAGCACCACCCGATCGCCGCGAAGCGCTGCCTCGGCTACCTGCCCGAGGGTGCGCCGAGCTACGGGGAAATGACCCCGGCTGCGTTCCTGCGCTTCGTCGCGGACCTCCGGGGGCTGGCCGGCGAGTCTCGCCGGCGGCGCCTGGCCGAGGTCATCGAGCGCCTCCAGCTCGGCCGCGTGCTCGAGCAGCCGATCGAGACCCTGTCGAAGGGATACCGGCGCCGCGTCGGCCTCGCGCAGGCCATCCTGCACGATCCCGAGGTGCTCATCCTCGACGAGCCGACCGACGGGCTCGACCCGAACCAGAAGCACGAGGTGCGCGGCCTGATCCGGGAGATGGCGCCGGGCAAGACCATCGTCATCTCGACGCACATCCTCGAGGAGGTGCACGCCGTGTGCACGCGGGCGATCATCATCGCCGACGGCCGGATCCTCGCCGACGACACCCCCGCGGCGCTGGCGGCGCGCTCGCCGCGCCACGACCTCGAGGAGGTGTTCCGCGACATCACGCTCGGGGGCACGCGCGCATGAGAAACATCGCCATCATCCTGCGGCGCGAGTTCGCCAGCTACTTCGCGACCCCGGTCGCCTACGTATTCATTATCATCTTCCTGGTGTGCGCCGGCGCGTTCACGTTCTACCTGGGCGGCTTCTACGAGCGCGGCCAGGCCGACCTGCTGCCCTTCTTCAGCTTCCACCCGTGGCTGTACCTGTTCCTCGTCCCGGCGCTGTCGATGCGGCTGTGGGCGGAAGAGCGCAAGAGCGGCAGCATCGAGCTGCTGATGACGCTGCCGGTGAAGCGCAGCGAGGCGGTGCTCGGCAAGTTTCTCGCCGCCTGGCTGTTCACCGGGATCGCGCTCGCGCTCACCTTCCCGATCTGGCTGACCGTCAACTTCCTCGGCGCGCCGGACAACGGCGCCATCCTGACCGGCTACCTCGGCAGCCTCCTGATGGCGGGCGGGTTCCTGGCGATCGGCGCGTGTATCTCGGCGACGACCCGGAACCAGGTGATCGCGTTCATCCTGACCGTGGTCGTGTGTTTCGGGTTCCTGCTGGCGGGTTTCCCGCTGGTGCTCGATGTCTTCTCGGCCTGGGCGCCCGCGTTCCTGGTGGACGCCATCGCCTCGCTGAGTTTCCTGACGCACTTCGATTCGCTCTCGAAGGGCGTCATCGAGCTCAGGGACGTCGTCTACTTCCTGCTCGTGATCGGCGCCTGGCTGACGGCCAATGTCATCATCCTGGACATGAAGAAGGGCGACTGATGAGCGCGCGCAGCAAGAAATCGCTTGGCGGCCTGGGGCTCGCGCTCGTCGCGGGCCTGTTCATCGCGCTCGTCATCCTGTCGAACGCGCTCTTCAAGGGCGCGCGCATCGATCTCACTGAGCACCGCCTCTACACCATCTCCGACGGTACGCGGAACATCCTCGCGAGCCTCGACGAGCCCGTGAACCTGTATTTCTTCTTCTCGCAGCGCGCCACGGAGGGCGTTCCGTACGTGCGCAGCTACGGGCAGCGCGTGCAGGAGATGCTGGAGGAATTCAGCAGCCATGCAGGGGCGCGGCTGCGCCTGCATGTCATCGACCCCCGCCCCTTCTCCGAGGAGGAGGACCAGGCGGTGAGCTTCGGCCTGGAGCCGATCTCGCTCGGCGGCGCGGGGGACCCGGTGTACCTCGGCCTCGCGGGCACCAATGCCGTCGACGGTGTCGAGGTCATCCCCTTCTTCCAGCCCGAGCGCGAGGCCCTGCTGGAATACGATCTCGCGCGCCTGGTGTGGGCGCTCGGCAACCCGCAGCGGCCCGTGGTCGGACTGGTCACGCCGTTGCCCATGGTGCGCGGCTTCGATCCGCAGGCCGGCGGCATCCGGGAGGCCTGGGCGGCCATCAGCCAGCTCGAGCAGCTCTTCGAGCTGCGCAACCTCGGCGCGCGGCCGGGAACGATCGACGCCGACGTGGACCTGTTGCTCGTCGTGCACCCGAAGGACCTGCACGACGGGACCTTGTATGCCATCGACCAGTTCGTCATGCGCGGCGGCCAGCTGCTCGCGTTCGTCGACCCCCAGGCCGAGACGGAGCCCCGCGATCCGCTCATGGGCGAGACGGGCGCGGCCTTCGAGGACCGCGCCTCGAACCTGGAGCGCCTGTTCGAGGCCTGGGGCTTCCGCGCGGACACGTCCACCGTGGTGCTCGACTACGGCAATGCGCTGATGGTCAACATCGGTGGGGGGCCGCCAGTGCGCCACCTGGCCATGCTCGGCATCGGTCCCGAGGGCATGGCCGCCGACGATGTCGTCACCGCCCCGCTGGACCGCATCAACCTCGCGACGGCCGGCCACATAGTACCGCTCGAGGGCGCGGACATCCGCTTCACGCCGCTGCTCGAGAGCAGCGCTGATTCCATGCTGCTGTCCGCGAGCCGGGTCGCCTTCCTGCCGGACCCGTCGCTCCTGCTGGACGAGTTCACGCCCTCGGGCGAGCGCCGGGCGATTGCCGCGCGGATCGATGGCGCCCTGTCGAGTGCGTTTCCGGACGGTCCACCGGAGGGCGTGGTCGCGGGCGGCGAGCATCGTGCCCGCTCCGACGGCGAGGTCAGCATCCTCGTCGTCGCCGACACCGACCTGCTGTCGGACCGGCTCTGGGTCCAGGTACGCAGCCTGCTCGGCCAGCGCCTCGCCCAGGCATTTGCAGACAACGGCGCCTTCCTCACCAATGCACTGGATCACCTGTCCGGCAGCCGCGACCTCATCAACGTGCGCAGCCGTGGCAGCTTCAGCCGGCCCTTCGAGCGCGTCGAGGCCCTGCGCCGCGAAGCCGAGCTCGGCCTGCGCTCCCAGGAACAGCGCCTGCAGGCGCAACTGGAAGACACGGAACGCAAGCTGCTGGAACTCGAGCTCGCGCGCCAGGACGGCGATACGCTCCTGTTCACCCCGGAACAGGAGGTCGAGCTCGCACGGTTCCAGGAAGAACAGCTGCGCATCCGGCGCGCACTTCGCGACGTGCGCCGGGACCTGGACGCCAGCATCGAGCAACTCGGCACCCGCCTCAAGATCGTCAACATCGTCGCCGTACCCACCCTCGTCGCCCTGTTCGCGATCGGCGCCGCCGCGTGGCGCAACCGGCGCCGCAGGCGCGCCTTGGAGCGTACGTGAAGTCCCGGACCCTGCTGATCCTCGCGCTGGCCACTTTGCTGGCCATCCTGTTCGCATGGGTGCTGCAGCGCGGGCCGTTGCCAGGCGCGCCCGGCCAGCCCTTGCTGCCGCAGCTGGCGCCGCAACTGAACGACGTGAGGGCGCTCGTCATCGAGCCGGCGGCCGGCGAGGCGTTCCGGCTCGAGCGCAGCGCGGACGGCTGGCGGGCGCCGGCCAAGAACGGCTATCGCGTCGACATGGGCAAGGTCCGTCGCCTGCTGTCACGCCTGGCCGACGCGCGGGTCGTGGAAACGAAGACCGCAATCCCGGCATTGCACGACCGGCTGGGGGTCGAGGACGTGGCCGGCCGGCCCGGGTCCGGTGTCCTGCTGGGCGTGGACGGCATCGAGGAGATCCCGCCGATCTTCATCGGGCAGCGCGAGACCCGCGGCCTCACCGGCACCTACGTGCGTCTCGCCGGGGATCCCACCGCGCTGCTCGTGGACCAGGACCTGCAGCTGGAACGCACGGTGGTGGACTGGCTGGATCGGGAGGTGCTAGACATTCCGCCCGAGGACATCGCCGCGCTGCAGATCTCGCGACCGGATGGCGAGACCCTGCGCATCGAGCGCGACGACCTCGACATCTTCCGCATCGCCAACATGCCGGAGGGATTCCGCCCTTCGGGCCCGACCGCGGCGGAGTCGGTGGCGCGCGCGCTCGCCGGATTGCGCCTCGACGATGTCCGTCCCCTCGATGGCGGGTTACCGGAACAGCCACCGACCCTGGCGACCTTCAGTGTGCGCGATGGACTGACGATCGAGGCGCGGAGCTGGGAGACGGACAGCCCGACAGAAGGCGCGACCTACTGGGTGGCCTTCTCCGCCGCTGCCGACGGCGGCGAGGATACGGCGGCCAGGGCACAGGCCCTGAACGAACGGCTCGGTCCCTGGCTGTATCGCCTGCCCGCGTGGAAGCACGAGCAGCTCACCCGTCGTCTCGCCGACCTGGTGGTCCCCGTCGGGGACTGAGAACGCGCACGAGCCTCGCATCGCGGTTAAGATTCGACGATGAAATACCGCGCCCGCGGAATACTCTTCTTCTGCGCCCTCGCACTCGCGCTCGCGGCATGCGCGCCGATGCGCGATGTTGGCGTCCCGTCCACGGAACCGCGCGCCGAACAGCGTCCCTTCACCGTGGAATCGCCCCAGGGGAACCGCGAGGATCCCTGGTTCTGGCTGCGCGACGATGACCGGAACGACCCGGCGGTCATCGCGTACCTGGAGGCCGAAAACGCCTGGTATGCCGCCCATGAGGCGCGCTACGCCGGCCTGGTCGACCGCCTGTACGAGGAGATCGTCGGCAGGATCAAGCAGGACGACGCGACGGTACCGGTGTTCGAGCGCGGCTACTGGTACTACACCCGCTACGAGGAGGGCCGGCAGTACCCGGTCCACGCGCGTCGCAAGGGAAGCATGGCGGCGCCCGAGGAGATCCTGCTCGACGGCAATGCGATGGCCGAGGGCCACGCTTTTTTCGACATCGCCGCCTACTCGGTTTCGGACGACAATCGCCTGCTGGCCTGGATGGAGGACACCCTCGGACGACGGCAGTACGTGCTGCGCTTGCGCGACCTGGAGACCGGCGAGCTGCTGGCCGACCGGATCGAACCGGTCTCGGGGTTCGCCTGGGCCGCCGACAACCGCGCCCTGTTCTACGTCGAACGCGATCCGGTGACCTTGCGACCCTACCGCGTGCGCCGGCATGAACTCGGCAGCACCGCCGCGGATGCGGTCGTCCACGAGGAGACCGACGAGACCTTTTCGACGGATGTCGGCCGGACCCGCTCCGGCGGCTTTCTCGTCATCGGGCTCAGTAGCACCGAGGCCACGGAGCAGCGCATCCTGGAGGCGGATGAACCGCGCGGGGCCTTCAGGACCTTCCTGCCCCGGGAACGGGGGCACCTGTACAGCATCGACCACGTGGGCGACCGCTGGATCGTGCGCACTAACTGGCAGGCGCCGAACCATCGCCTGATGAGCGTGCCGGTCGGCCGCGAAGCCGACCACGGCGCCTGGGTGGATGTCGTGCCACACAGCGACGACGTGTTCATCGAGGACTTCCTCGTGTTCGATACCTTCATGGCGATCGGCGAGCGCTCGGGCGGTCTGCTGCGGGTCCGCGTCATGCCATGGCAGGGCGCGGCCTTCCAGGTCGCTGCCGACGAGCCGGCCTCGACGACCTGGCTCGGGCAGAACCCGATGCTCGGTAGCACGACGTTGCGCTACGGCTACACCTCGCTGGCCACGCCGGAGTCCGTCTATGAACTCGATGTGCTCACAGGCGGGCGGACCCTGCTGAAGCGCAGCCCGGTGCTGGGCGATTTCGACCCGGACGACTATCGGACCGAGCATGTCTGGGCCCCTGCGCGGGACGGCGAACGGATCCCTGTCTCACTGGTCTACCGCAAGGGCCTGGTGCGGGACGGCAGCGCGCCGCTCTACCAGTACGGCTACGGGTCCTATGGCTTCAGCCTGGACCCGAGGTTCCGCTCGGCCCACCTGTCGTTGCTCGACCGCGGCTTCGTCTACGCCATCGCCCATGTCCGCGGCGGCCAAGAGCTCGGGCGGCGCTGGTACGACGGTGGCCGGCTGCTGAACAAGATCCATACGTTCCATGATTTCATCGATGTCACCCGGTTCCTGCTCGAACAGAAATACGCAGCACCCGATCGCGTGTTCGCGGCCGGCCGTTCGGCCGGCGGCCTGCTGATCGGCGCCGTGGTGAACATGGCGCCGGAACTCTATGCGGGCATGGTCGCCGAGGTCCCCTTCGTCGACGTCGTAAGCACCATGCTGGACGAGACGATCCCCCTCACCACCTTCGAATTCAACGAGTGGGGCAACCCGAAACTGCAGCCCTGGCATGACTACATGCTGTCCTACAGCCCCTACGACAACGTCTCCGCCCAGAACTATCCGCCGCTGCTCGTGCCCACGGGGCTGCACGACTCGCAGGTGCAATACTGGGAGCCGGCCAAGTGGGTGGCAAGGCTGCGCGCGATGCGCACCAACGACGCCCCGCTGCTGCTCCGGACCACCATGGAGGCCGGCCACGGCGGCCCCAGTGGGCGCTTCGACCGCCTGCGGGAAGTCGCGCAGGAATACGCGTTCATTCTCGATCTCGCAGGCATCACCGAGTGACGCGCCGCGGGGACCCGCTACCGGCGTCCAGATGATGCGATGGCCGCGCAGCTGATCCCCCGCACGCGCGCGCCGAAGCGCGAAATCTTCGGCTGGGCGATGTTCGACTTCGCCAACCAGGCCTATACGCTGCTGATCATCACGGTGGTGTTCGGCGACCTGTTCACGCGCGTCATCGTTGGCAACGACGGCGATTACCGCCTCGGCAATTTTCTCTGGAGCCTGGCGCTGGCCACCAGCTACCTGCTGGTCGTGGTCTGCTCGCCGATCGCCGGCGCGATCATGGACTACACGGCGGCCAAGAAGCGCTTCCTGTTCGCCAGCTACCTGCTCACCATCGTCGCGACGGCGGCGCTCTATTTCGTCGCGCCCGGCTATGCATTGCTCGGCGTGCTGCTGCTGATCGTCTCAAACTTCGGCTACTCGATTGGCGAGGCGTTCATCGCCAGCTTCCTGCCGGATCTCGGCCCCCCCGCGGACCTGGGGAAAATTTCGGGCTTCGGCTGGGCGCTGGGCTATATCGGCGGCATGGCCTCCGCCGTATTCGTGCTGCTGGTGCTGGGCGAGGTCAGCGCCGAGAACTTCGACCGCATCCGCTGGGTGGGGCCCTGGGCGGCGGCGTTCTTCCTGTTCGCGGCCATCCCGACGTTCGTCTGGGTGCGGGAACGCGGCACGCCGCAGCAACTGCCGGCCGGCTCCAGCTATGTCGGAATCGGGGTGGCGCGCGTGCGCGACACGCTGCGGCACCTCGAGCATCACCGGGACCTGGCGGTGCTGCTGCTGTCGATGTTCTTCGCGATGAATGGCATCTACATCATCATCACCTACGCCTTCATTTACGGCGCGCAGATCATCGGCTGGGAACCGGGTGTCCGCACTGCGATGTTCGTCATCGTCCAGATCACCGCTGCCGCGGGCGCGCTGGGCTTCGGCGTCATCCAGGACCGGATCGGCGCGAAGCGCACGTACCAGATCACCCTCGTGATGTGGATGCTGGCCATTGCGCTCATCTACCTCACGCCCGCGCTCGCGGGCGGCCTGTCGCGCGTGCTCGGGCACACGATCCAGGCCCAGCACGTGTTCCTGGCGGTGGGCAGCGTCGCGGGGCTCAGCCTGGGCTCCTGCCAGTCGGCGACCCGCACCCTCGTGGGGCTGTTTTCCCCGTTGTCGCGCGCCGCTGAGTTCTTCGGCTTCTGGGGCCTGTCGCTGAAGCTCGCAGGGATGTGCGGCCTGCTGTCGATCGGCCTGTTGCAAGCGGTCCTCGGTCTGCATACCGCCGTGCTGTTCTGCATCGTGCTGTTCGCCGCGGCCCTGTTCATCAGTCGTCGCATCGATGAGGCGCGCGGCCGGGAGATGGCCGAGCGCCAGGACGACGCCGGACCGTGACCCCGCATGGCGTAACCCCGCCTCTAGCGGGTATCATGGGGGTCTTACCTACGCGGCCCGCAGAAGGCCGCCGCCAGCGCAAGGAGTCTCCATTATGTCTGTAGCTAAAATTGTCGTGCCCGAGGGCGGCGCCAGGATTACGATCGAGGACGGCGTCCTGCGGGTGCCGGACAACCCGATCATCCCGTTCATTGAAGGTGATGGCACCGGCCCCGACATCTGGCGCGCCACGGTGCGCGTACTCGACGCGGCGGTCGAGAAGGCCTATGCCGGCAAGAAGCACATCTACTGGATGGAAGTCTTTGCCGGCCAGAAATCCAATGACATGTTCAACTCGTGGCTGCCGGACGAGACCGTCGAGGCGTGCCGCGAATATCTGGTGTCCATCAAGGGTCCGTTGACCACGCCGATCGGCGGCGGGATCCGCAGCCTGAACGTGGCGCTGCGCCAGCTGCTCGACCTGTATGTCTGCCTGCGCCCGGTGCGCTGGTTCAAGGGCGTCCCCTCCCCGGTGAAGAAGCCGGAGGACGTGGACATGGTCATCTTCCGCGAGAACACCGAGGACATTTACTCGGGCATCGAGTTCGAGCAGGGCTCCGCGTCCGGGAAGCGCTTCCTGGACCTGTTCCGCGAGCACTTCCCGGACGAGTTCCGCAAGATCCGCTTCCCGGAGTCCAGCGGCATCGGCATCAAGCCGGTCTCGCGCGAGGGCACCGAGCGCCTGGTGCGTGCTGCGATCCTGTACGCCCTGGACAACGGCCGCAAGAGCGTGACCTTCGTGCACAAGGGCAACATCATGAAGTTCACCGAGGGCGCCTTCCGCAAGTGGGGCTATGCCCTCGCGGAGGGCGAGTTCGGCGATCGCACCTATACCTGGGACCAGTGGGAACGGACCCGCGACGAGGAAGGCGAGGCCGCCGCCAACGCCGAGCAGAAGCAGGCCCTCGCCAGCGGCAAGGTGCTCATCAAGGACGCTATCGCCGATATCACGCTGCAGCAGGTGCTGACTCGCCCGTCCGAGTTCGACGTGATCGCGACGCTGAACCTCAACGGGGACTATCTCTCCGATGCCCTCGCCGCGCAGGTCGGCGGCATCGGCATCGCACCGGGCGGCAACATCAACTCGATCACGGGACATGCCGTGTTCGAGGCCACCCACGGCACGGCGCCGAAATACGCCAACCTCGACAAGGTCAACCCGGGCAGCCTGATCCTGTCCGGCGAAATGATGCTCCGGTACCTGGGCTGGCTCGAGGCGGCCGACGCCATCATTGCCGCCATGGACAAGACGATCGGCAGCAAGACTGTGACCTATGACTTCGCACGCCAGATGGACGGCGCCAACGAGGTCAAGTGCAGCGAGTTCGCCGACGCCCTGATCCGCAATCTCGGCTGAAGCAACTGCACGATGCCTGATCGTGTGCCTGACCTGGCCCTGGCGCGTGACTGCGCCAGGGCCATTTTCGATGCCTTCGGGGACTACAACACCGAGTTCCGCCAGGTCACCCGTCGCGCCCGGCTGCGGTTCGAGACACGCGACTGGGCGGCCGGGCGCCGCGATGCGACGGAGCGCATCGACCTTTACGACCACTATGTCGTCAGCACCGCCGAGCTGCTCGGAAACCGGCTCGGCGAGCGCTCGACCGACCGCAACCTGTGGGTGCAGATTCGGCGTTGCTTCGAGGATGAAATCCGCGACTTCATCGACCTGGAGTTTGAAAAGACCTTTTTCAGCTCGATCACGCGCCGCCTGTTCGCCACTGTGGGTGTGGACCCCGAGGTCGAATTCGTGGCGCTGAACCTCGATCCCCTGTCAAAGGTGCGCCCGCCGCAGGCGCTGAACGTGTACGAGCGCGGCGGCGCGCCCGAACGGATGATCGAGGACCTGCTCGAGGATCACAGCTTCGAGTCACCGTGGCAGGACTTCAAGTGGAGCGTGGACTTCGTGGTCGCCGAGCTGGCGCGGGCCTGGGAGCCGCTGGGCGGCATCGAGCGGCTCACGCGAATCGAGTTCATGCGCCCCATCTTCTACCAGAACACCCGCGCGTACATCGTCGGCCGCGCGCTGGGGGCCGCCCAACCGCAGCCCGTCGTGATCGCCCTGAAAAATTCGCCGGACGGCGTGGCCGTGGACGCGGTACTGACCTCGGTGCGCGACGCCAGCATCCTGTTTGGTTTCACGCGCAGCTATTTCCACGCGGATCTCGAGACCGTGCACGACGCGGTCGTGTTCCTGCGCACCATCCTGCCCCGCAAGCCCCTTGCCGAACTCTTCACGGTTCTCGGCCGCGCCCGCCAGGGCAAGACCGAGACCTATCGCACCTTCTTCCGCCACCTGCAGAATTCACGCGACCAGTTCGTCGAGGCGCCCGGCGACCGCGGCATGGTCATGGCGGTGTTCACGCTCCCGTCCTTCGACGTCGTCTTCAAGATCATCCGTGACCGCTTCGCCTATCCGAAGACGGTGGTGCGCAAGGACGTGCTCGACAAATACTACCTGGTGTTCCGGCATGACCGCGCGGGACGCCTCGTCGATGCGCAGGAGTTCAAGATGCTGCGCTTCCCGCGCGAGCGCTTCGATCCCGCGCTGCTTGAACACCTGCTGGAAACCGCCGCACAGACGGTCTGCGTGGACGGCGAGGACGTGGTCATCACGCACTGCTACGTCGAGCGCCGCCTGCGTCCGCTGAACCTGTACCTTGCAGAGGCCTCGCCCCTCGCGGCCCGCCACGCCGTGCTGGATTACGGCCAGTCGATTCGTGATCTCGCGGCCACCAATATCTTTCCCGGCGACCTGCTGCTGAAGAACTTCGGGGTGACCCGCAACGGCCGCGTGATCTTCTACGATTACGACGAGCTCTGCCTGGTCACCGAATGCAATTTCCGCAAGCTGCCGCGCCCGCGCACCATGGACGAAGAGATGCAATCCGAGGCCTGGTTCTTCGTGGGCGAGGACGACGTGTTTCCGGAGCAGTTCATCAGCTTCCTCGGTCTCGACCCGGAGCAGCTGGAGGTCTTCCTGGAGAATCACGGGGATCTCCTCACGCCCGGCTTCTGGCGTGACATCAAGCGACGCCACGAGGCCGGCGAGGTGCTCGAGATCCTGCCCTACCGGCCGAGTCTCTCGGCGAGCACCGGTGCCGGCTGATGCGCGCCGGCGCCGCGGGCGCGGCCACCTGTGGCTGCTGCTCCCGGCGGCCGCGCTCGCCGCGCTATGGCTCTCCTGGCGTTGCCTCGGGGCGGCAGACTTCCTCTACCCCGTGTTCTACGATGCACTCGAGATCGGCGCGCACATCGAGCATTTCGGGCCCCAGAACCGCTACAAGGCCGGTTTTGCGACGACCGCGCGCGAGGAACATCTGCGGCTGTTTGGCGCCGTCGTCGACGCAATCAACCATTCGGGACAGGGCCTGGAGGCGCTCGTGTATCACGACCCCGCCGGGCGCCCGATGGACCGTTTCCTGCGCGCGCCCGAGGTCGTCCACCTGCAGGATGTCGCGCGGCTCGTGGACGCGATCAGGCCGGCGGGCTGGCTGGCGGTCGCCTGGACGGGGCTGCACCTGCTGTTGATCCGCTTGCGCGGCTGGCCCGTGCCGCGGCTGCGCGGGCTGCTGGCGGCGAGCCTGGCTGCCACCGGCGCCGTCGTGCTGGCGGTGCTTGCCATCGGTCCGAGGCGCGTCTTCTATGAATTTCACATCCGCGTGTTCCCGCCCGAGAACCCCTGGTTCTTTTACTACCAGGACTCGCTGATGACGACGATGATGAAGGCGCCCGACCTGTTCGGCGCCATCGCGGCGGCCCTGCTGGCGCTCGGGCTGCTGTTCTACATGCTGCTGCTGCTGGCCGCGCGCCGGCTCTCGCCGGAAGGGTCAGGCTGAGTAACGCGCCGCGAGCAACGTGAACGCCGCGCGCATACCCTGCCCCATTCCGCCCTCGGGCCGGCCCAGCCGGTTGCGGGGATTCCAGGCGAACGTGTCCACGTGCATCCACGCCTGCGCCTTCGTGACGAAGCACTCGAGGAAAAGCCCGCCGTAGATCGCACCCGCAAGGCCATCCGAACTCACGTTGACCAGGTCCGCAATGCCGCCGGTGAGCGCGCTCGCATAGGGCGCCCACAGCGGCATGGGCCACAGCGGGTCACCATCGTCCGCGCCGGCGCGCGCGAAGTCCTGCGCCAGGCTGGCATCCGTCGAGAACAATGCCGGCAGGTCCGCACCCAGCGCGACGCGCGCGGCCCCGGTGAGCGTGGCGAAATCCAGCAGGAGGTCCGGGGATTCCTCGTCGGCCAGCGCCAGGGCATCCGCCAGCACGACCCGGCCCTCGGCGTCGGTGTTGCCGATCTCGACCGTCAGGCCCGCACGCGTCGGCACGACATCCCCCGGCCGATAGGCGTTGCTGTCGATGCTGTTCTCGACGGCGGGGATCAGGACCCTGAGGCGCACCGGCAACCCTGCATCCATCACCATCCTGGCGAGTCCCAGCACGTGCGCCGCACCGCCCATGTCCTTCTTCATGTTGCGCATGCCCTGCGCGGCCTTGAGGTTCAACCCGCCGGTGTCGAAGCACACGCCCTTTCCGACCAGCGTGACCCGCGGCCGGCCGGGGTCGCCCCAGAGCAGCTCGAGCAGGCGCGGCGCGCGGGCGCTCGCGCGTCCCACCGCATGAATCGCCGGAAAGCCCTCGGCCAGCAAGGCGTCGCCGACGAGCTCGCGAAACTCCGCGCCGGATGACGCCGCCAGCGATGCCGCGGCCTGCGCAAGCTCTGCCGGACCCATCTCGCCGGCGGGGGTGTTGACCAGGTCGCGGACGAGCGCATCGGCGTCCACCGCGGAGAGTATTCCGCCGGGCTCGACATCTTTCGACCAGGCCAGTTTGCGCGGCAGCGCCCGCTTCGGCTGCGCCTGGCGGCTGAAGGTGTACTGGCCGATGCCCCACGCGAGGGCACGCCGGCGTTGCTCATCAGCGTCCAGGTCGTCGTCGGCATAAACATAGCTGCCGGCCGGGAGCTGGCCGGGGATCGCCGCCAGCGCCCAGAATGGCTCAGGCCCGCCCTTGCCGGCCAGCACCGCCGCGACACTGCCGTCGCTGCCCGGCAGCGCGAGCACGGCGCCGGGTTTCGGCTGCCAGCCGGTGCTGCGCACCCAGCCCCGGTGCGCGTCAGTCAGCTTTGTCAGCAGCGCCTCGAGACCTTCGCTGTCGACGACATGGATCGCGCAGGCGCCCGCCGCGCGGTCGGTGAAAAAATCGCTGGCAGCCATGTGGAAGTTCCCCGGAAGTGCATTGATGAAGCACCGATTATGCCATTGCGCGGAAGCGGAACGCGCCAGCCGCCAGGCAACCCGCGGCAGAGGAACTACACTTGGATGTGAATCCCTGACACACCATCTTCCGCCGAGATGGATCGAGGTAGCGCAATGTATTACATCGCCGACACCACCAAGACTTTCGAGCAGGCATCAAGCGACCTGCAGGCCGCCGTGGCCAACCATGGCTTCGGGGTGCTCCACGTCCACGACCTGGGTGCGACGCTTCGCAGCAAGGGAGTCGCCTTTGACGAGGAATGCAAAGTCTTCGAGGTCTGCAATCCCGGCCAGGCGGCCAAGGTCATGGCAAGGGATATGCGCCTGAACATGGCGCTTCCCTGTCGGATCTCCGTGTTCACGGAGCGCGGGCAGACGAAGATCGGCTTGATCAAGCCGGCGCAGATGCTCTCCGCCCTGTCCCGGGATCCTGCATTGGCAGAGGTGGCCAGCGAGGTGGAGAAAAAGACCATCCAGATGGTCGACGAGGCAAAATAGCGGCCTCCCGGGCCAAAAAAAGGTTCATCGCGCATTGCCGGGAAAGAGGGCTCGCGCGGAGCCGCAGAGAGGCAGAGGCGCGGAGAAGATAGACAGGTGGGGTTACGAGGCAGGGGCGTATAGGCCCCGACCGTTGGTGTCATGGTGTCTGGGCCGCCAGTCACTCCACCGCATTCACGGTGATCTGCGAAGAGCCATCGAGTAGGGCGCGGGGTCACCCCCGCGGCCCTCTCACACCACCGTACGTGCGGTTCCGCATACGGCGGTTCAACGAACACTCTGGAGCCGCTGCTGGGTCGCCAGCAACGGGACCAGCCCCAAGCGCGTGAAGTAGGCGGTCGGGAACGCGAGGTTCATATGGCGGGCCCCGGCATTCCACCACGGCCCATAGCCGTTACCAGCCGCGCGCCGCGCCTCGTCCGGAGACAGCCCCCGGGCACGCAGTTTGCGCGCCCGGGTCCGCCCTCTCTTCCACTGCCGCCAGAGCAGACAGCGCAACCGCCGTCGCAGCCAGCGATCGAGCTGTTCAAGCACCCCTTTGGTCTGCGTCAGGCAAAAATAATTGATCCACCCCCGCAGCAGAGGCTTGAGCGTCGCGATCGTTCGCGACAACGATCGACCCCGACCGGCTCGCAGCAGCGCTCGCACCCGCTGCCTGAAGCGCCGCACACTGTGCGGCGCGATCCGCAAGCGAGCGGCTCGGTGCGCCGTGAACGAGTAACCAAGGAACGTCCGTTCCCATGGCCTCCCCACCGCGCTTTTCTCGACGCCCGCGGCGCCCTTGTTCCGCACTACTCGCTCGTACGCCAGCCGCATGTTGCTGCGTTCGACCACCCGCTCCATGAGCAGCTGATCCTCCGAATTCGTTCGCCCGGATGCCGCCGAACCCACCTCGGCACCGGGGGACAGCGCGCCAGGCTTCCGGCCCGCGCCCTGTGACCCGGCCACCCTCGCGGGCGCTTCTGCCTTCACGGTCGGTTTCGAGTACATCCGTCCTACTCTCGGTGTCGTTGTTCGGGCCTTCGGCCACACGGCCTACTATGCCCTCTGCTGACTTCTGACAGCGCCTCCGAAGACCTCACGACCTTCGTAGCACAGCGGCACGCCATCAGATCTCCCCGGGTATTGCGCACCCACCTTCACGCTTATGCGCGTCGGATATACGTCACCGCGTTCCGTACACGTATCGGGCTTTGCATCTTTTTGCCTGCTCACCCCGCGGCACCGCCTCTTATCCGCTTCCTGTTCGTCACGCCAGCGCTTTGCTTCCAGCTTCCTTCAGACCTCCAGTCGCCCGGAGAATCCTTGCCTTCGGCTAACACTTCCCCGTGTCGGGTGTGTAGAGGACTTTCACCTCCAAGTGAGTGCGCCCTGCCGGGCGCACCACAAAAAAAGGCCCGGCGCATGGCCGGGCCTTTCCTTCGGCTGACGGGCAGCCATCTGGATCAGAAGCTGTAAATGAAGGCAACGCCCACGGTGTCGGTCGTGGGGTCGGTGATGCCATTCACCACCCGGCCCTCGTCTTCGAAGGTCACGTAATACAGCTGGACGGTGGCCGCCTTGCTGAGCTTGTAGTCGGCGCCGACCGCGATCTGCGTGCGCGTGATATCGCTTACGTCGCCTTCCGTCTCGCCGTACTGGGCCTTCAGCTTCCAGTCACCCAGCTTGTAGGCGCCGGACAGCAGCCAGGTGCTTTCCTCGAAGTCGCCGCCGTTCACTGCGCCGCCGTCCTGGTCGATGCCCTCGGCGAGCTGGTAAAGCGCGCCGACCTCGAAGTTGCCGAACTTCCACGATCCTGCCGCGCGCAGGATATCGATCGCCCTCGTGGTGCCATCGAAGAACAGGCCGCCTGGCTGGTTGTCGGCATAGGCCAAACCGCCGGAGAACATGCCGCCGCCGTCATACAGCAATGCGGCGTAGAAGGTATCGGCAATGCTGTCCTCGACGTCGTTGACGTCGTCGCCCGCCACGCGGCCCTCGCCGGGCTGCACGGTTGCAGCCACCTTGAAGCCGCCGCCGAAGTTCGGCGAGGTATAGGTGATAAGGTTCCTCGTGCGCGTCTCGCCGCGCATCAGGCGCGTGATATCGCCCACCGTGTCATTGAACTGGTCGACCTTGGCGCCGATGTCCTTGACGAGGGTGTCGTAGTAGCCCGCCTTGACCTGGCCGAAGCCGCCCTCGAGCCCGACGAACAGGTTGCGCCTCGAGAACACATCCGACTCGTCCCCGTCGGGATCGATGCCGAACTCCATCTGGTAGATGACGCTCAGACCACCGACGCCGAGCTCTTCCTTGCCTTTCACCCCAAGACGCGAAGAGTTGTTGTTATCACGCAACTTGATGGTGCTGCTGTCGGTCCTGAAGTCGAGGCCGATCTCGTCGTCCTGGCTGTCCAGCGCCACGTTGAACCGGCCATAAACCGTCGGCGCGGCCAACGCGGTGCCCGACGTGAGGAGCGTTGTGCCCACGGCCATTGCAAGCATAGTTTTCTTCACGGAAGTCTCCTTGTTGATAATGCGGAAGCGCATTGCAAATCGTCTCGATCACGGCGGGAGGGTCCCCATTGACCCCGTCGGGCATCTGGCAGCTGAGCATTTCGCTACGGTTGCGCCGCTCGCCATACCTTCCGCAATCGGCGCGAATTATGGGCGGAGACTGTGACGGTTTCGTGACGAGACCACGGGCGCCATGCGCCCGGCGAGGTCGCCGGGTACGCGCCGCGTGAGTGTCTTGAGACCGGGGATCAGGTCAGCGTTGTTCGCCGACCCAGCGCAGGAATTCGCGCCGCTCCTCTGAGCTGGCCTCGCTCCACCAGCTCTTCATCAGGGGGAGCCAATCGCCGCCGGCCGACGATGGCTGGCCGGACGCCTCGACGGCCTCCGGCACCCCCGCCGGCGGCCTTACGGCGCCGGTGACAGCGTGTTGCGGCAACGCCACGGGCGCCAGCGAGGCGCCTGCTGATCCGCCTGCAGAGACCGGCAGCGGGGCAACCGCCTGCTGGCCGCTGCGCGTGGCCGCCACCGGCACCAGGCTCGCGTCGAAGGTCGCGGCCGGGACCAGTCCGCGGCGGAACTGCATGCCGCTCTCGCGGGACGGCGTGCGCGCACCCGTGACCGGGTCCTCGACCCAGCCCTCGAAATTCGCGGCCAACGCTTCGGCCTCCGCAAACGTATCCGGCCGCGTGTACTCCAGCCGGTAGTGCCGCCCGGCCACCGCATCCACGGTAAACAGCGCAGGGTCGGAGCGCAGCATGTCCTGCTGATCGCCGCGAATCCACAGCTCGCGATAGTACGCCAGCACTTCGTAGCGACCGGGGGCCACTTCGAGGGTCTTGTCACCCTTCCTCAACAGGCCGCTTGCGCCGGTGATCTCGAGGCCGTTGACGGTCGAGATCTCGAGTTCCTCGGGCAGGACGATGAAAGCGGCCTCGCCGCTCGCCGCGGCCTGGCCATCATGGAGTTGAACCGGCGCCGTCGTGCACGCAGCCACGAATGTCGCCGCCACAATGAAACAGATCTTGCAGAATTGCCTGGACATAGGTTTATCGCTCCGGGTCGGTGGCCGGAGGCTAGCACATCAATCCGCATGGAAATATGACAGTTTTGCTTCAGGCGACGATGCGCGCCGCGCGCGCTACTTGTCGGAGCGGAACAGCTGCGGATCGAGATGATGGCGGCGCAGCAACTGGTAGAACTTGCTGCGCTCCCGCTGCGCGAGACGCGCGGCGTGACTGACATTGCCGCGCGTGACCTGCAGGAGTTCCACCAGGTAGTCCAGCTCGAAACGGTCCCGCGCCTCGTTAAGGGAGATGATCTCGCTCGATGTTTCCCGCAACGCCGAGCGAACCAGGGTGGCGGGGACGATGGGCCCCGTCGCGAGCGCCACGACCTGCTCGATGACGTTCCGCAGCTGGCGCACGTTGCCGGGCCACGGCGCCTTCATCAGCAGGTCCATGGCCTCCGGCGACAAGCCCGTGACGCGTTGCTGGCCCTCGCCAAGCGCCGTGCCCAGCAGATGAGACACCAGCGGCGGAATATCCACCCGGCGCTCAGACAGGGGTGGAATGTGCAGCGTCACCACGTTGAGCCGGTAGTAAAGATCCTGGCGGAACTGCCCGGTCGCGACAGCTTCGTCGAGATTGCGGTGCGTCGCCGAGATCACTCGGATATCCACCGGCACCGCCGCTGATGCGCCTACCGGCCTGACTTCACGTTCCTGCAGGGCGCGCAGTAGCTTGACCTGCAAGCCGAGCGGCATGTCGCCGATCTCGTCGAGGAAAAGCGTGCCGCCATCGGCCGCCTGGAAGAGCCCCTTGTGCGTACGGTCGGCGCCGGTGAAGGCACCGCGCAGATGGCCGAACAACTCTGATTCCAGCAAGGACTCCGGAATCGCGGAGGCATTCACCGCCACGAACGGCTGGCCAGATCTCGGACTCGCGCGATGAATCGCGTGGGCTACGAGTTCCTTGCCCGTCCCGCTCTCGCCCACGATCAGGATGCTGGCCTCCGAGCGTGCGGCCAGGCTCGCGCGTTCCAGCACCGCCTCCATCTCAGGACTGCTGGAGACGATATCGCGGCGCCATTCGACATCGTCGCGGCCGCCCTCGCCGCCGGACGAGCCGATGCTCATCGCCCTCGCCACCCAGTCCAGCAGCTCCTTGCTCTTGAAAGGCTTGGTGAGATAGCCGAACACGCCGCGCCGGGTCGCCTCCACCGCCTCGGGAATGCTGCCGTGAGCGGTGAGGATGATGACCGGCAACGTGGGGCGTTCCCGTTGGATGCTGCCGAACAGCGCCATGCCATCCATGCCCTGCATGCGCAGGTCCGTGATGACGAGGCGCGGCTGGACGACCGCAAGGAGCGACAATGCCTTTTCCGCGCTGTCCACCGCCTGGACCTCGTAGCCCGAGGCCTTGAGGCGAATTCCCAGCAACTGGAGGAGATCCGGATCGTCGTCCACCAGCAGTATGTCGGGCCGGGTGCTAGTCATCCTCAATCGGCAGCCTGGACAGCTGCGCGCGCTCGTTGATCTGTTTCTCGATGTCCTTCAGGCGATCCAGCCGCTGCTGCAGTGCCGCGCACTGCGCCGCCTGCTGGGCAACCAGTGCGGTCCGCTGCTCTTGCGCCAGCTGCACTTGCGCGACCACCAGTGACAACAGCTGGGAAAGTGCGTCGCCAGCCGGATGTTCTGGCACGGTGACCGGCTCGGCAAGCAGCTCACTCGCCCACTCCAGGTTCTGCAACTCCTTGTCCGCCAGCGTCAGCACCAGCGCCAGCCGGAGCCGCTGCGCGACGCCGCCCTCCCGCGCGTAATCGCGCGCGGCCGCCTCGAGTGCATCGCGCTGGGATGCACGAGGCAAGTGCGGCAGCGTCTCCGCAATGCTTGCGAGGGAGATAATTTCGGCCTCGAGGTAGCTTGGCGCTCGCTCTGCCGCAATACTCTCGCCCGGGGCCTGCGCCTCATCGACGTCACCATCACGTAAGTACGCGCAGCCGCCGAATAGTGTCACGGCGACAAGCGCAGCCAGGCAACGGGACTGGAAATTCCTCATAAGACCCCTGTTGACTCCTTGGAACTGCTGCCTTCCACGAGCGGCAGGAAAACTCGCAGGCAGGCGCCCCCTTGCACGTCGGCAATCTCGATGATGCCACTGTGAGCCCGGACGTACTCAAGGGTGATCGCCAAGCCGAGCCCGGTGCCCTTCACATGACCATTATAAACAGCGCTGCCCTGGTAAAAGGGCTGGAAGATCTTGCCCCGCTCCTCCGGATCGATGCCGGGGCCTTCGTCGCGGACTTCGATCAACGCGTGGCCACCGTCCTCCCGCAGGTGGACCCGTATGTGCCCGCCGACTGGTGAATATTTAATGGCGTTCGAAAGAAGATTGTCCAGCACGGTACGGAGTTGCTCGCGATCACCGGGCACGATGAGCGTGCCGGCATCCATCTCGATCGTCAGTTGCTTGGCGTTGATGGAGACCCGCTGGTCGCCCAGCACCTGGTCCAGCAACATCCCCAGCTCCACGGGCACGCGGGCAGACGACGCGCCCATGCCCTGCACGATGGTATTGAAGCTCAACAGGTCCTCGATGCGTCGCTGCAGTTGCACGCTGCTCCTGCACAAGATGGCCGCGATCTCTTCCTGGGCGGGCGTGAGGGTGCCCGGCACCTGGTCGGAGAGCAGCTGGGCCCCCTCGCGTATGGCGGTGAGCGGCGTCTTCAGTTCATGCGAGACATCGCGCAGGAAACGGATTTTCTGGGCGTCCAGGTCAAGCAGGCGCAGGCGCAACCAGTTCAGCCGGTCGCCCAGTTCCTCCAGGTCACGCGGACCGCGCACCTCAACCGGCGCTTCGAACTCGCTATTGCCGAGGCGCCGGATGGCCCGATCGAGCTGGCGGATCGGGCGCGCGATGAGCAGCGTGCCTAGAATCGCCAGCGCCAGGGCCGCCGGGATGACCCAAAGTGCCTGCCGGAACAGTCGCCGTTGCGTCTCGGCGGCGTCCAGGCGCATGCGCTCGACGTCGCGGCCGATCTCCCGGCCACTCTCGGCCAGGATGCGCCGCGCCCTGTCGCCCAGCGCCGGGAACTGGCCGACGGCCTCACCGGCCTCTGGCGCATCCGCCGGCAGGCTGCTGAGAACGTCGAACACGTCCTGCTCCGCGGCAGACAGGCTCGCGAGCGCCTGCCGGTACTCGGCAGAGAACCCGTGGCCCTCCAGTGCCGCCAGCGACGCCAGGAAATTCTCCCGACGGTAGAGGTAGCCCTCGAACAACTCCCGGTCGCCCAGCAGCTGGAACTGCCGCGCATTGCGCTCCATCGCGGTGACCTCCTCCACGAGGACGCGGCCGGCATCGATGATCTGCGCCGCCTCCCGAACGGACGCCCGGCTCTGGGACGCCAGGCGGTCGACCGCCAGGGTGGCGGTCACCAGGGCGATGACCAGCGGCACGCCCACGAGCGCAAAGGCGATCAGGGCAAGCTGGAGCACCGACGTGGGCCGAAGTGTATTCCGCATCCGCCTGGCCGCCTCGCCCAGCCGCCGGCCAGCTGGCCCGGCAACACGATGGCGAAGCCCATTTTGCAGGGAGATTAGCACAGACCCCGGTTGGCGCCGGGCACCCTGCGGCTCCAGGCTCCGCCCTGCAGATCCTAGCCCGTCGACTTGAGCCACAGCGCGGGGCCGGGCGTCGGCACGCGCCTAGCCCTTGTCCTTCGTGGGCCCCGGGGCCGAAATGCTCCCGCTCGTGCGCTGCGCCGCGCGGCGCAGGCCCTGGTAATACTCCAGCCGCGCCTGGTGATAGAGGAGCAGGTAGTGCCTGGCTGCATCTGACAGTTCAGGGGGTTGCCATCCCGGAAGCGCCCCGGGGGAGGAGGACTTAGGGTTGGCTTCCGGGTGGCAACCTTCAAACACTCGACCTCGTCTAGATGGAACCGCCATCGAGAGGCCCCAGTCGACCTTCATAGATGGCGTATTCATTGCGACTGAGCAATCCGTCTCCATCGAGGTCAAAGGACGCAAAATGCTGTTTCAGACCCGGGACGACGCTCACGTCGTCCCTCGATATGTAGCCGTCGCCATCCTGGTCGAGCTCATCGAAGCTCGGCACCTCTTCCGCCAGTACACTCCCGGACATCGACAACAGCGCGGGGCCGCATAACTTGTAGATCCGGATCATGGCACCCTCCGTCCAATGTTCTCGTTGGGCCCGCCAGAACCGGAATCCGACGGGCTTGTGCGGGAGAGTTACAAGGTTCGTGCCAGATTCCGCCGTCGGGCGAGTGACATTATGTAAATCATGGACTTCCGTGGAGCGCCCACTTGCGGCGCATATTGCGGCACAGCCACCCGACGGCCAGATCGTGTCCCCAAGGACACATCCGGAGGCAGCCTAGAAACACACGCTACTGATTTTAATAGATATTTGGCTGTGTCCGAAACGACACATACCGCGTTCCCGGGCCCTGGCACGCCTGTCTGCGGCCACTCAGCTGCGTTGATAGAAGCACTCGTCGTAGAGCCTCACCCAGTCCGGCCGGTAGACGATGAGCATGCTGACGACGGCCCCGTTGATGAAGGCCTCGGGGAACAGCACAAGGGGCAGGAAGGCAATCAAGGGTGTGCCCGCGCCGCTCGGCGAGGACTGTCCCGACCACCCCAGCAGGGCCGCAGCCGTAAGCCACGTGACCAGCAGCGCGGCCGCGGCGCCGAAGAAGCCGCACACGAAGATGAAGATGAAGGGGTTGCGCGGCAGCTGAAAGCGCGCCACCCAGGCGATGGCGAAGGTCACGCCCCCGGGCAGGGCCGCGGAGATCAGCCAGCTCGCCGGCGCAAGCCCGGGCGGCGTCACGCCGACAACGAGCAGCGCCAGCTCCGCCAATGCGGCCGCGAGCATGGCAAGGCGCCAGCCCAGCAACAGGACAACCGCGGGGATGCCGAGGATGTGCACGGCCAGGCCCGGGTCGATGCGCGCATGCACGCTCCAGAGCAGGGCGAGCGCGACCGCCGCACCACCCAGCAGGTGCAGTCGCTCGGGATAACCGCGCAGGGCCCCCAGCCCGGGGATCGCCAGGAGCAGCAGCAGTGCGGCGACGGCCACCCCAGCCATGGCCAGGCCCGAAGAAAGCACGCCGACGGAAAACTGCATCAGTGGTTGCCCGAAGCCCATGGCCTGACCAGGCGACCGGGGCGGCGCACACGTCGCACCGGCCTGGACAGCATTTTACGCCTCGAAAGGCGATTCCCCTCGCCGTCACCATGGCCGCGAGCGCAGCGCGTGCCGGCAGACGATCGAACATTCGCTTTCTGTCTCTCACCGGGGCGCCCGCGCTGTGACGACGGCCGCGCGTTACCTCTTGTGGCGATGCTTCCTCGCCGTACTGCGTGGCGGACTCCTGTGCCGCTCGGATTCAGTAGCCACTTGTCGGTCGTCCGCCTGTTCGCCAGCGCTCTCCCCGGCCGCTCGTGGCGCCTCGCCCTGACACGGGCGGTGCTTCGTTTCAACGGGATGTACCACCTCAGCTCGTCCAGCGTGCTTCTCGTAAGTCTGACCGTCAGAGTTCACCGCGACAACTGACGACAGTTTGATCCCGCCGAAGCACTCATTCCACCGGGCCTGGTACTCCACCAAATCGAGAGTTGAAACATCCCCGTGCAACAGGAATTCGCACTTGCTCTGGTAGACGTTCCGCACGCCCATGGAATCGGCATCGGCATGCCCCGGGATTGCGGACAGTGCCAGTGGCAGGCTCAGCAACAGCGCGTAATTCAAGGTCTTCATCATATTCTCCAACGCCGTGCCTGAAGTGTGTGCCGGGGTCGTCAACACGCACGGGATCAATGTTGTCCGGCTGCGAATGACATGGTGGCGATCGATCTGATCGGCCGTCGCTCCATGCCTCAGCCCAACAATACGAGGCCGGCCCTGATCCCAGCGTGACCATTGCATTACGGTGCCGTAATGCTGCCGTCATGTTCCGGTGGGGACGACACAGCGAGACTGTTAACATCTGGACTATGACGCAAAGGCGAGGTCTGTAAATGCGCATCCTGGTCGTCGAGGACGAGGTCAAGACCGGCAATTATGTTCGGCAGGGCCTGAGCGAGGCCGGCTTCACCGTCGCACTGGCACGCAACGGACTGGACGGCCAACATCTCGCAGCCACGGAACCGTTCGACCTCATCATTCTTGACGTCATGCTCCCCGACGTCGACGGCTGGCGCGTGGTCCAGTCCCTGCGTACGTCCAACGTCACGACTCCCATACTGTTTCTGTCTGCTCGGGACAGCGTGAATGACCGTGTCAAGGGCCTTGAGCTGGGTGGCGACGATTACCTGGTCAAGCCGTTCTCGTTCGCGGAACTGCTGGCGCGGGTGCGCAGCCTCCTCCGCCGGGGCGCCGTGCAACCCGTTGAGGACGTACTGATGGTGGCGGACCTTTCGCTGGACCTCCGCGGCCGGGTGGCGACGCGGGATGGCAAGAAACTGCACCTGACGCAGAAAGAGTTTTCGCTGCTCGAGCTGCTGGTGAGGCGGCAGGGGGAAGTGTTGCCGCGGTCCCTGATCGCATCCCAGGTCTGGGATATGAACTTCGACAGCGACACCAACGTGATCGACGTGGCAATCCGCCGGCTGCGAGCCAAAGTCGACGACGAGTTCGAGCCAAAGCTCATCCAGACAGTGCGCGGCATGGGCTACAAGCTGGATATTCCGGATGGCCTTGAGGATTCGTAGACCAAAACCAGCCTCGCTCGCACTGAGAATGATGGTCTGGGTGGCAGTTACCATCGTCATCTGTCTGGTGCTCATTCGTGCGGTGGTCGAACGATCGATCGACTTCCATTTCATGGAGCAGGACGCCAAAGATCTCCGGGCCATGGCCACCGCGATCGAGCAAGTGCTGATGCGGCATGGCGACGAGGCTGATCTACTGCAGGCGGCATTGAGTCAAACGATTCCTTTGCAGCAAGGCGCAAGCTACCTGGTACTCGACCAGGACGGCCGCATCCTCTACACCGCGCCGGAAACGGTCCCGGGAAGCCCCATGCAGCAGCTCGATTCGGTCGGAGAGATCACCGCCGGCAAGCTTTCCAGTTGGGACGTCGGGAACCGCAGCTACCGCGGCGCGTCAGTGATGTCAAATACCGGGACGAAGGATTTCCTGATTTCCGTCGCTTTGGACATGTCGTTTCACGATGTGTTCATGGGCGACCTGCGCCGTACACTGTGGGCCGTGACGCTCGGAGCTGCGCTATTGACCCTTGCGGCCGTCTGGATCGCCCTGAACCAGGGGATGGCCCCAGTGCGACAACTCAGCGCACGTATTCGCGGAATCCGATCCGACCGCCTGCAGACGCGACTGGATCTGCACGCAGTTCCCAGGGAACTGAGAGAACTCGTAGACTCCTTCAACCAGATGCTCGGCCAACTCGACGAGGGCTACTCCCGCCTGTCTCATTTTTCTGCAGACATCGCACACGAGCTTCGCACACCATTGACCAATGTAATCACGCAGACCCAGGTCGCTCTCGGGTCTGCGCGCAGCGCCGAGGCCTATCGGGAACTGCTTCATTCAAACCTCGAGGAAATGGAGCGTCTGGCCAGGATGGTGAGCGACATGCTGTGGCTGGCGCAGGCGGATCGCGGCCTGATCACCCCCGCCTTCGAGACGCTCGACCTCGATGCTGAAGTGCGTTCCCTGCTCGAGTATTTCGAGGTCCTGGCGGAAGACAAGCACGTCCGCCTCGCGCTCCAGGGTCCACCACAGCGGGTTCGAGGAGACCGCTCCATGGTTCGCAGGGCCCTGGCCAACTTGCTGTCCAATGCCATTCGGCATGCGTTCGAATCGGGATGCGTGACCGTGCGGCTGGCGCGCGACCAGGGGGAGGTTTCGCTGCTGGTCGAAAATACCGGCGCGGACATTCCTCGGGAGCATCTTGCCCGGGTCTTCGACCGTTTCTACCAGGTTGACCCGTCGCGAAGTCGACATGGCGAGGGATCCGGCCTTGGCCTCGCCATCGTCCGCTCGATCGTGAGACTCCATGACGGAAAGGTCCACGCGCGGTCGGACAATGGCTGGACCACCTTCACGATCACCCTGCCGGCGCCTCAAGACGGGGTGAAAAAGGACCGCTGAAGCGCATCCTCGTCACATTGACGGCAGGCCCTGTACGTGGTCACGGGTGTTTTCCAGGCCATCCAGCAACTGGACCAGCCAAAACAGCGTTCGCATCAGGCTGTTTTGTGCCTTGCCCCAGTCGACAATATGAAACTCCCCGCGCGGCTTCAGGCCCCTGTATACCTCCTTGGCCGTTCGCCCCTTGTCTTCGCGCGAGAGGTGGTGGAAGAAGAGGCTCGACAGAACCCGGTCGAATGATTCGCTCTCGTGGGGAAGCTCAGTCGACAACCCCTGATCGTTGACGATCTCGACGCCGGGGCCGTTTCTGCGCCTTCCGGTGCGCCAGCGACAGGATCTGTCGTTTGTCACGGGATTGTTCTCCCGCCGTCGCACTCAACAAACCCGGCCTGCGCCCTCTCCATTGAAATATCCGGACGGTCAGTGCCCGTGCGCGTCGTGACGGAATCCGTGGTCGTGGTCGTGATCCTGATCGGGTGCCGGTTTATCCCCGTGCTCGTGGCTTGGCCGATGGCCTCCAACATGGTTCATTTCCTGGCCATCTTCATCATGCCCGTGATCATGGTCGTGTTCGACGCCGGCCGCCTGCGCGGCGGCTAGCAAGCGCTCGTACTCTGCCTCCCCAAGCTCCGGGAAGCGCTGAATCAGCGCCACCAGCGGCCAGAGCTCATCATCTGAATGGGTGACGCCCCAGGCCGGCATTCCGGTCATGCGAATACCGTGGCGCGTCACCCAGTAGAGTTCGGCTGCAGTACGTTCACGGGCCGAAATCGACAAGTCCGGGGCAGGTGGGTTGAGTCCACGGGCAAGCGTCGTCGGGGCGCGGCCGGGCGGCGCGTGACAACCAGCGCACATGTCTTCGAACCCCGCGACTGCAGCGAGCAGCGTGTTCTCGTCCAACTGCTCCAGCTGCGCGTCCACCGTGCGTGCGGCGCGCATTACTGATCTCTCACGCGCCGCCTCCAGCAACCGATGCGTCAGGGGCCAGTGCGCCTCGTCCGCACCCACCGGGTAGGCGCCCGTATAGATCACGGCCATCCCGCCCGCCATGACCAGCAGGAGTGCTGCAATCAAGACCTTGATGGCGAGCCACCATGCCTTCATGTCGCGTCCTGTTCATCAAGGCTGATTGAGCAGCAGCTCTCTGTTGGCCTCGGATAGCTGGCGAACACCGTCGTGGAGCCGTCGGCCATCACCAGCAGCACCTCGTAGGGCTGCACGGTGCCGTCAGGCAGCTCCATGCCGGGCGCACCGGCCGGCATCCCGGTGACCGCCAGGCCCCAGGCCTCGGGACGCTCGGTGAGCAGGCGCTTCACTTCCGCCGCCGGGACATGGCCTTCGACGAAATAGCCGTCGATCTGGGCCGTGTGGCAGGAGGCGAGCCGGCGCGGCACACCGGCGGCCGCCTTCACGGCGCCGAGCTCATGCGTCTGACGCAGGTCCACGTCGAAGCCCGCGGACTCCATGTGGTCGCGCCACTTGCCGCAGCACCCGCAATGCGGGCCCTCGTGCACGAGCAGCGTCCTTGCCGCGGCCTCAGCGACTGCCGGCAGAACCGATCCGTCCGCCCCTGCGGGCCCGCTATCGCGCCCGCAGGCTGCCAACCCGAATGCCAAAGGCACCAGAAAAGTGACGGCAAGATTTCGAGTTACGCTCATGATCAAATCTCCATCAGTGTGTTGAGGTTTCAGGAAAATCTTTGCTTGCGCACATTCCGTCAGCTGCCGGATGCAAGCGGCCGATCGCGGTACTCGCCGATGCCCGCCTTGAGCTTGATCTCCTCTGCGAGGCAGTACAGCACCGGCACGGTGAACAGGGTCAGCAGCACGAGTCCCATGCCGCCGACGCTCGGGATCGCCATCGGGATCATGATGTCCGCGCCGCGCCCCGTCGATGTCAGAACTGGCAGCAGAGCGAGCACGGTGGTCGCCGTGGTCATCAGGCAGGGACGTACGCGTCGTTGACCGGCGGCCACAGTTGCGGCGCGCAGCTCCGGCAGTGTCTCCGTGCGCCGCTTATCGAAGCTCTGCCGGAGGAATGCGGCCAGCACCACGCCGTTGTCAACGGCAATGCCAAACAGCGCGAGGAAGCCCACCCAGACCGCTACGCTCAGGTTGATGGTGCCCATCTGGAACAGCTCACGCATGTTGACGCCGAACAGGCTGAAGTTGACGAACCAGGGCTCACCGTAGAGCCAGATCAGCATGAAGCCACCGGCCCAGGCGACAGCAATACCGCTGAATACGATCAGCGTAGTGATGACTGAACGGAACTGGAAATACAGAATCAGGAAGATAAGCATCAGGGCGACTGGCAGGACAATGCTCAGGGTGCGCGCGGCGCGAAGCTGGTGCTCGTAGTTTCCTGCGAACTTCCAGTTCACCCCGCGCGGCACCACGAGATCGCCTGCCTCGATCTGCGCCTGCAGGAACGCCTGCGCCTGCTCCACCACATCGACTTCAGCAATTCCCGATTGCCCGCCAAAGGTGACGTAGGCAGTAAGGAACGTGTCCTCGCTGCGGATCATCTGCGGCCCGCGAGTGTAGATAACCTCCGCCAGCTCGCGCAGCGGCACTTGCGTGCCATCCGGCGCCGAGATCAACACCCGTTCCAGCTCTTCGATCTCGGTACGCAGTTCGCGCTGGTAGCGGACGCGCACCGGGTAGCGCTCGCGGCCCTCGACCGTCGTGGTGACTGTCATGCCGCCGATCGCCACCGTGATCAGGTGCTGGACATCGGCGATGTTCAGCCCGTAGCGCGCGATTGCTTCGCGGTCGATGTCGATCTCGAGGTAGGGCTTGCCGACCACGCGGTCCGCATTGACGGTCTCGGCGCGGATTGCGGGCACCCGGCGGAGCTGGCGCTCCAGTTCGACGGCGATCCGGTCGAGCGTTTCGAGGTCCGGCGCGCGGACCTTGAGACCCATGGGCGCCCGCATGCCCGTCTGCAGCATCACCAGGCGTGTCTCGATGGGCTGCAGGCGCGGAGCCGAGGTGGTCCCGTGGAGCTGGGCCGCCGTCACGATCTCGTCCCAGATGTCCTGCGGGCTGCGGATGTGGTCTCGCCACTGGCGGTACGGGCGCCCGCGAGGGTCGGGAATGAGCTCGCCATCGCTGTCACGCACGAATTCGCCCTTGCGCCGGTCGTATCTGAAGTTGATCCGGCGCCCGTCAGCGTCGGTGACGTACTCGGATTTGTAATGGACGACGGACTCCAGCATGGAAATCGGAGCCGGGTCGAGCGCCGTCTCGGCACGCCCCAGCTTGCCGGCCACGAGTTCGACCTCGGGGACCGAGAGGATGGCGAGGTCCTGGTGCTGGAGCACGTCCAGGATCTCCCCAATCGAGGCATGCGGCATAGTCGTCGGCATCCACAGAAAGGAGCCCTCATCCAGCGGCGGCATGAATTCTCGCCCCAGGCCGGGAAACTTGTGGGATGCCCAGCTCCAGGGCGAACTGCTACGAATGTGCTGGGAATCAATGCCGACGCGCTGCGCTGTTGCCGGGATGAAGCCGAAAACCCGGTCGAAGCCAAGCCAAATCGAGCCACCCAGCAGGACCAGCACCACCGGCAGGCTGAGGAACAGCAGCTTGTGCGCCAGGCACCAGCGCAGGACCGGCGCATAGACGAGCATCAATAGCCAGAACAACGCAAGGATTCCGCCGATCACCAGGCCGACAAAAATGAAGTTCCCTAGCACCCCCGCCTTGGGCCCGAGCGGCTCCCAGACGGCGCCGAGAATCCACCATACCGCCAGAGCCCCGATGGCACTGGCCAGCCACGGCCCGCCCCGCGAGAGCGCGGCCTGGGTCCGGTGCAGGCCCGCCACGACTGCCGGCCAGCGGGGGTCCAGCCAGGCCTCAAGCCGAGTCCTCCACAACTGCCAGGACGCGGCCATGCCCAACACCAGGCCGGCGAGCACTACGGCCCAGCTACCGGCAGCCAGGCCGGCGACTGCCAGCAGGACTGCCCCGATCACCAGGCCGAACAACAGCCCTCGCCGCAGCGCCGGCGCTATACCTGCTCCGGAATCACGGCCGGCTATGAATATGTGGGCTGCGGCGGGAATCACGGTAAGCGTAATAAAGATGGCGCCGACCAGCACGAAAGTCTTGGTGAAGGCGAGCGGCACGAACATCTTGCCTTCGGCTCCCGTCATGGTGAACACAGGCAAAAAGCTAATGATGGTGGTGCTGATAGCGGTCAGAATTGCGCCGCCGACCTCGCTCGTACCGCGGAAGACGACTTCCAGCCGCGGGGCATCGGGCTCGGCCTCCTTGAGATGCTTGAGCACGTTCTCGGTGACGATCACGCTCATGTCGACGATGGTGCCGATGGCAATCGCGATGCCCGCCAGCGCCACCACGTTGGCGTCAATGCCGACCAGCTTCATCAGAATGAAGCCAATCAGCACCGCCAGCGGCAGGATCGCGCTGATCACGAGCGCCGTACGTAGGTGCAGGACCATCAGGATGACCACCACGACAGTCACCAGCACCTGCTGCACAAGTGCGTCGTTGAGCGTGCCGAGGGTCTCGTAGATGAGGCCGGTGCGATCGTAGAAGGAAACAAGTTCGAGCTGGCTGAGCGTGACCCACTCCGGCCACTCGGAGCGCGGGGTGGCCCGCAGCCAATCCGCCCACGCCTCGTGCTTGATTGCTGCCTGTGCGAATGCCTCGAATCCCTGCCGCGCGGCGAAGCTCGCCACACCGTTGCGATCGATGCGCGTCCAGTCGATGACGGCCTTCGCGGGAAGCCCGGTAGAGATTTCCGCGACCTTGGCCTTGACGTTCTGGATTGCACGAAGCGGGTTGTAGCCCTCGCGCACGATCACCACGCCGCCCACCGCCTCCGCACCGCCTATGGTCAACGCCCCGCGACGCTGTGCCGGGCCGAAGTTGACCACGGCCACGTCGCTGACGCGGATCGGCACATGGTCCGGGCGGATCGCCACCACCGCACGCTCCAGGTCCGACAAGTTCTCGATGAAGCCGAGGCCGCGCACCAGGTACTCGACCCGGTTTATTTCGACCACCCGGGCGCCGACGTCCAGGTTGCTCTTGCGCACGGCATCGAAGACCTGCTGCAGGGTCACGTCGTGAGCGCGTAACGCGTCCGGATCCACGTCCACCTGGTACTCGCGCACGTAGCCGCCGATGGACGCCACCTCGCTGATGCCCTCCGCGGCGAGGAGCCCGTAACGCACATACCAGTCCTGCACGCTGCGAAGCTCGTCCAGGTCCCAGCCCCCGGCCGGCCGGCCGTCGGGATCCCTGCCTTCCAGCGTGTACCAGTAGACCTGGCCGAGTGCGGTCGCGTCGGGCCCGAGCGCCGGCGTGACGTCCTCCGGGAGCAGTCCCGCCGGCAGGCTGTTCAGTTTCTCGATGATGCGCGCGCGCGACCAGTAGAACTCCGTGTCTTCGTCGAAGATCAGGAAGATCATCGAGAAACCGAAGGCCGAGCTGCTGCGCACCTCGCGTACGCCGGGCACACCGAGCAGCGAGACTGTCAGCGGATAAGTAACCTGGTCCTCGACATCCTGCGGTGAGCGTCCCGGCCACTCGGTGAATACGATCTGCTGGTTCTCGCCAAGGTTGGGAATGGCATCCACCGGCACCGGATTCCTGGGCAGCCAGTCGATCTTCCAGTCGAACGGAGCGACCGACACGCCCCAGCCGGTGAGCAGCAGGACGAGCAGGAGAACGACGAGCTTCTGCTCAAGGAAGAAACGGATGATGCCGTCCAGAAGGGATGGCCTTGAGTTCACGAGCCGTGTCCTCCGTGAGATGCGCCTTCGGCGAGCGTCTCCACGACGTCGCCACACCGCAGCATGGAGGCCCCGTAGTAGGGGTTCGCGATGGTCTCTTCGTCCTGCAGCCAGTAGCCCTCACGGCCCTCGACCATCGGACACACAGCGCGGTACACCGGGCCGGCATCCTTGATGCCGAATTGCTCGATGGCTTCGGTCAAGGCATCGCTGAAGGTCTCGAAATGTCGCCGCTGAGAGTCCAGGCCCGGCGCGCGGCTCAGTTCACCCAGCGCGTCGTGGATGGTTCTCGCGATCCGGTTCCAGCCTTCGCGCGGCGCCTTGCCCGCAAGTCGCGTTCCGTCGACAGCATGCAAGGCTGCGTCGACCTCGAGCGCAGCGAGGCGCGCAGTAGCGGAATCGTCACCCGCCAGCGCGCGGACCAGCGCGAATTGGGCCCGGACGATCCCGCCGAGCTCGGCCTGGAATGCTTGGGGCGCCTGCGCCTGTCCAACGGGCGTACTGGCCGGACGCCGGTTGCCTTGGGTATCGCTGTCACCAGGGACGGACGCGGCTTGCGACCCATGGCCGCCGTGGTCATGCACCGGCGCTGCGCCGCCCTCCGGCTGCATCATGCTCGGCCGGCCGCGAATCTGTAGTTCCGAATCGATCTTGAAGGCGCCGTTGGCCACTACCAGTTCGCCCTCGGCCAAGCCCTCGCGCACGATGACCCAGTCCCCGGCCCGCGGCCCGAGCAGGACGTCACGTGGCTCAAAGGTCGGCCTGTCCGCATCCGGAAGCTGGACATACACGACGGCCCGTCGACCCGTGACGAGCGGCGCGCTCGCGGGAATCACCAGAGGAGCGTCAACAGCGGCGCGCTCGTCGCCATGGCCGCGGTCGCCCGCAGTTTCGCCATGGCCCACATGCGGGTCTTGCGCCGCAGCCTGTGCCGGGCCGGTCGCAACGGTGCCGCGCACGAACATTCCCGGTTTCAGTCGGCCGTCGGAATTGGCGACCTCGACGCGCACGCGGGCGGTGCGCTTGCGGCTGTCTACGGCCGGGTCGATGAAAGCGACGGCACCCTCGAAGCGTTCACCCGGATAGCTCTGGGTGCTGAAATGAACCGTCTGGCCCAGCGCCAGCCACTGCAGGTCGGATTCGTAGACTTCGAGCTGAGCCCACAGCCGGGACAGGTCCACCAGGCGATAGATCGGTTGTCCGGTCTGCACATAATCGCCGAGCGCGGCGAGACGCTCGATCACCACGCCGCTGACCGGCGCGGGGATGGTCACGTGGTCCTCCACACGGCCGCGGCGCTCCATGTCCTCGATCTGCCGCGCGTTCAGGCCGAGCAGGCGCAGCCGGTCGCGCGAAGCCTCGACCGTCAGGCGGGTTGTGTCACGCACCACGCCCACACCGTCAGCCTCAAGTTCCCGATCGGCGCGAATAGCCTGCAGCAATTCTTCCTGCGCTGAGATCAGCTTCGGGCTGTAGACTTTCACCATCGGCTGGCCTTCGCGGACTGCAACACCGGTGAAGTCCACATGCAGCCAATCGAGGCGACCGGGGATCCAGGCCGCAATCGTGCGGAGCCGCGTCTCGTCGTAGTCCAGCCGCCCGAACAGCGGGACCGGGACCTGCACGGCCAGGCGCTCCGCGCGCCGCACTTCGATCTGCAGCAGCGCGGCCGAGCGTGCCGACATGCGCAGTCTTGGCGCCTCGCCTTCCTCCTCCTCGTCGTCCTCGTCGTCCAGTGGTACTGGAATGAGGTCCATGCCGCAGATCGGGCATTTGCCATCCGGATTCGTCGAGCGGACCTGCGGATGCATCGAGCAGGTGTACCACTGCTGCGCCCCCTGGGATATCGTGGCCGGGGTCTCGGCGACGGTCTCGGTCATACCGTGGACGTGCGAGTCGCCACCCGTCAGCAACGCCGCGAGCAGGAAGCCTCCCGCCAGCGCGGCGACCACGACCCCGATAACCAACGGGCGTTTTATGGTGCTGATGTTCTTGATGTTCATGGCGTCAGACCCTCTTGATGCGTGTCGCCGACCAGGGCATAGATGCGAGCCTGCGCACTGGTGCGGTCAGCCGCAGCGCGCTCATGCGCGAGCTGGAATTCCAGCAACACCCGCTGGGTGTCGATGAGATCCGAGAAGCTGGCTTCGCCGGCTCGGTACGCCGCCTCGGTGCTGACCAATGACTGGCGCGCCTTGGGCACCAATGTGCCGCCATAGAGCCGCAGCCGGCGCTCGCCGTCGCGATAAGTGAACAGCGCAGCCTTGAGCTGTCGCTCGAGCGCGTACTCCTCGGTGTAAACCTGCCGGTCCGCCGCGGCCAGCCGCGATTGGGCCTCGCGCAGCCCCGCGTCGTAACGCGCACGCCAGATCGGCACGTTGATGGAGATGGTGCCCATCAGCATGTCGGCGCCGCCGCCGTCCATCATGGCCATGCGGCCCGAGCCGTCGCGGGCGTATTCCACTCCGAGCCTGAAGTCGGGGTAATACTGCTTGCGCGCAAGGTCGACCGAGTGGCGCTCGCGCTCGACTTCGTGCCGCCTGGCCGCCAGTTCGGGATTGCCTTCCCGCGCAAGCCCCAGCCAGTATTCGTCATCTCGTTCCGGCAGGGGAGCGATGCTCTGCCGGGAAGGAGCCACCGAACGCGGCAGCC